>NZ_JBEOUL010000039.1:0-53867 GCF_040304075.1 Kitasatospora sp. NPDC094015 | reverse complement strand
TCGCCTGCCGCTACCGAGCCGGACTCACCCTGGCCTCACTGATCCTCTGGCTCCGAGAACCCAACAGATGATCATTTGTCAGACAGGCTCTAGGACCATCTTCGAGGGCGCGCCAGGCTTCCACACCTCCAGCAAGAAGTGCGGACGCTTGGATGCCCGGTGAGCAGAGCCCACCTTGCCGGTCAGCGTCCACCCCGCACGTAGGGCTGTCTCCGCGTCGATGACCGAGACCGAGTGATCCGGGTACCGCCGCCCGAGCACCTCCTGCGCGACGGCCAGGGCAAATCCGATCCCCAACTCCCCCGACTGGATCGCCTTGTAGTGACGGATCGGGTTGCGTCCCTCCCCCGAGAGCGTCATGAAGCCCCCGTGGTTGCCGACCAGCGCCTGGCAGTACTTGAGGCTCGCCCAGTGCTCGGCCAGTCCCCGGCCTGCGCCCTGCCGGGCCAGCACGTTGGCCCGACCGAGCGTGTGCAGGAGCTTCCACGGCGTCAGCTCGATCGAGTGTCCGCGGTCCCTGACGGTGACGGCGCGCAACCCCGGCTTCCGGCGCAACAGTTCCTGGTTCTTCTCGCGCCGCTCCCTGTCATCCGCCGCCGACACCTCGGCGACGCTCCCGGCGAGACCGGAGGTCGAGTGCATCGCCACGTTCCACGGCTGGACGAGGTCCCTCAGTACGGCAGCTGCGTTCTTCCCCATCATCTCTCCTCTGATCAGGCAGCGGATCATGCACTCGATGTCGGCCGGTCCCGATCGAACTACCTGGCACGGTCAGGGTGTGTCTCGGCGAGGTCATTGAGCGCGGCGTTGACCACCTGCCAGCAGATGGCCAAGGTGTCGCGGTCCGGCCGGTGGTTCTGCCGGGCCTCGGCGTTTGGGTGGACGAAGTTCCGGTACCTGCGCAGTTCGTGGCTGAACTTCTCGGCGTCCGCGCCGATCCACCCCGCCCGGTGGCACGCCTTGATCAGCCTGTCCAGAGTGATGCTGTCCTCCGTGTCCCGGCCCAGGAGGGATGCGTCCCGTTCCACGACCGTGCACAGCAACACGCCCTCCATCAAGGAGCCGAGCATGATGATCGCGGCGACGTGGGCACCATTCGCGTAGCACGTCCGGGCCTCGTCCAGTCGCCACTGGAGAAGCTCGGCCATAGCCTCGTCCGCGATGAGGTCCGTCATCACCACCATGAGCTCGGACGCCCCGTAGTGCGCCGGGTGAGCCAGTGCCGGGTCGCACGGAACCAGCCGGGCGCTGCCGCCCGGGTTCTCCAGCCGGTAGCCCTCGTGGATGAGGAAGGTGTTGACCGCCGCCACGACCTCGCCGAGCAGTTCGGGCTCGTCGAGGTACTCACGCGGGTCAGCGAGCCGAAGCAGCACCTTCACGATCTCCCCGGTTTGGTCGCGCCGCTCCATCAGCAGAGCGGCGGCCCACTCCCTGCGGTACTGGCCGTCGTACTCGGGAACCTCCTGCCAGCCGGCCCGCTTGAGGAAGGCCACGATCTCGAAGCCGCGGCGGTAGTAGAGGTCGTCGTCGCCCGCGACGACACGGGCGAGCTCCTGCAGGGTGCTCTCGTCCAGGGTGGGACCGTGCTGCCGGGTCTGGGACTGAGTCATGCCGCTCCTTCGGTCGAATCGGTCTTCGGGCCGGGCTCGGATCCCGCAGGGAGTCCGTCCCCGTCGTCGGGGCGCTGCGGCTCCTCCGGCTCGTGCTCGTCCGTCCCCTCGTCGGGAAGCTCGTCACCGGCCGGTAGTTCGATCGGTGTCCACGCCGGTGTGTCCTCCGCCTGAACGGGCGGCCGCGAGTAGTCGGCCGGACGGATGCCCTGCCGGTCGAGCTCCTGCCACAATCCGGACAGGGCCTCGTCCGGGTCGAATCTGAACTCGCTCTCGCGGATGCGCCAGAACCGCCAGCCGACGCGTTGGAGTTCGCGGTCGCGTCGGTGGTCGTACCGGATCTGATCGAGGGTCGAGTGGTAGTAGTCCCCGTCGCACTCCACTCCCAGGCGACCTCGTGCACCGACCACCACGAGGTCGATGCGCTTGCTGCCGGCCGGGTACTGCGGCACGACGTGGTAGCCGCGCTGCTTCAACCGCAGGTACACCTGTTGCTCGAAAAGGGATTCGAAGGGCGCACGCCGGACGTCGGGCAGCACGGGGCCGATGTCCGCGGCCTCCGCCATCGCTGCGGGCGGATTCTGCATGTAGCCGAGCAGGTTGAGCCGCAGGTCGCCGGGTTTGAGCTGGTCCGGCGGCACGGAGTAGAAGAGCCGCATCTGGTCCTGGGCCCGGCTGGCTGCCACGTTGTAGGCCTGCTGTTCACTGCGCAGGCCGCCGGCGATCCGCCGTACCCGGTCGACCACCATCGACAGCAGGATCACGTGCCGCTCGTCACCCTGGAACTGGGCCGGCGTGCCCACCCGGATGCGGTGCCGCTCCCGGACCGGGGCGGGAAGGCGCTGTTCGATCAGTTGCTCCAGGAGCTTGACCTGGCCGAACGTGCCCTGGAGCACGATGACTCCCATGCTCTTGTGCTCGTAGGCCGGATCCGTGGTCAACTCGGCGAGGCAGTCCACGATCGCCTCCGCTTCCTTGCGGTTCCGAATCCGGCTGTCGCGCCCTTCGGCGACTCCGCCCTCGACGTAGTGCGTCAACAACGGGTCGAGCCGCTCACCGCCGTACTGCCGGAGCGGGATGAGGCCCGGCGGGGTGTAGAAGGTCTCCGACGACCAGCCGATGATCTCGGGCATGCAGCGGAAATGCTCCTCTAGGCGGATGGTCGACGGAAAGAGCGCCGACAGCAGCTGGTAGAGGTTGGAGTGCGGCATGTACAGCTGGCGCAGGTGCGCGGGCACCTCCGGGAGGTGCGCGGTCAGCCGGTCCTGGATCTGCTGGGTGCGACCGTACCCGGTGACGGGGGGCGTGCATTGCTTGTCATCCCCGACCACGATGATCCGCGGCGCGAGCCAGAGGAGGAACAAGGCGTCCATACCGGCCTGGCTGGCCTCGTCAACGATCACCACGTCGAAGGCGTCCTGCGTGGGTCGGATCATGTCTGCCACCCGGGCGATGGGCATCACCCAGGCCGGCACCGCTCCCTGCGCGACGTGCATCGCGCTGCGGGCAGCTGCCTTGAAGTGAGATGCGTTCTTGCCCTTGCCCTTGCCGTACGAAGCCATGTGCGTGCGGTACGCCTGCAGTGCCGAACGCTGCTCCGAGGTCATGCGGACCAGACAGTTCAGCCGACCTTGCGCTGCCGCCAGGTCCCCCGTCAGCTCCTCCAGCTTGGCCTCGTGCTCGGTCAACTCCCCGTCGAGGCGCTGCTCCCGGCCGGGCGCGCGCTCGTCGTCGATGAACTGGCACGCCTTGGCCCACGCCCAGGCCTCTCCGAGGCGGCCGAGGCGGTCGTCCCAGGCCGGGTCCGCGGCATCGGCAGCGAGTCGCCCCACGAGTGCGGGCGACGCGGCGCGGAGGTCTTCGAACAGTTCGACACAGCGCCGCCGCCGCTGGTCCCGTCGCTGCGCCGCCACGAGCGCTTCCAGCTCCTTCGCGTACCGGTCGGCGTCGCGGTCGTGCAGCGCCTGCGCCATGGCCAGTGCCTCGACCGGCGGAGCAGCACCATCGTCCTCACCGCGCAGGATCCCGTCCCAACGGGCCAGTCGCGCTGATGCCTCCTCGGCGCGCTGACGACCTTCCAGGGCCGATGCGGCCTCACCGAAGGCCTGCCACGCCTGTGGTCGGGTCAGGTCGAGGTAGACGCCGTTGCGTACAAGGAGTTCATCGACCTGCTCACGGACCCGGCCGAACTCGTCGACCTCGGCGAGGTGCCGGTACCGCTCGCGGAGCGCGGCCAGCCTTACCTCCAACGGCGCCTCAGCCACGGGCGCGCCCACCTGCTCCCAGCGGGCGACCACTCCCGCGAGTGCCGTGACGGCCTGCAGGTGTGCACTGACGGCGCATAGGTCCTGCGCGGAGGCAGGCACCTTTCCGTCCACTCGACAGGTGTTGAGGAGCTCCTCGGCGTCCCGCTGCGCCTTCGATGCGAACCGTGTGCGCAACTGTCGGCCCGCGGCCAGGTAGTCCATCAGGGCCGGGATCGTGGCTGCCATGCGGTGGGCGTACTCCGGCGTCAGGGAGACCGGAAGCACCACGACCCGCAGACCGACCTGATCAAGGCCGTCGGCCACGTCCGAGAGGACGTCTGCGACGTCGGTGACGCGTTGCCACAACTCGGGGCAGCGCCGACCGAGCCTATCGGCGAGGGCCCGCGCCACCCAGCCCTCGGTCCCCCAGTCCGCCGCGTTCAGCGGAACGCCAAGTCGATGCAGCCGGCTCCGAGCGGAACCCAGAAGCTCCGCCAGATTGTCGGTGACGGAGGCCTCCAGCGCTGCCAGCCGATTCCGAATTTCGATGGCGGTCGGAGAGAGTCCGTTGACGCTCAGTTGGCTGGCTGCGAACGCCGCCGCGACCTGGCCGGGCGTCGGCAGCGCATCGGCCGGGGGGAAGACAGCGGCCTCGGTCCCTTGTCCGGCCCCCTCCCGCAGCAATGTGAGCAGTTCCTCCGCTTGAACCGGCGACAGCGGAGGACCCGCAGCTGCCCGGTCAGGCAGCTTACCGATCCAGCTCAGCCGTACCGCCGCGTCCTGCACCTTCTGCACGATCGCGGCGAGCGTTCCCGAGTAGCCCGGCGCGACCTCTGGGTGCTGGTAGACCTCCGCCTCGCGCAGCGCGATCACCTGCTCGGTCAACAGCTTGATCCTGCTGCGGACCTCGTACCGACGCTGGGTCAACCGTCCGATATCGTCGCAAAGTTGGTCGGTGTCACCGGCCGCCACCTGGTCGCTCAACGCGTTGATGGTGCGTTCGAGTTCGTTCGCGCCGTCTTGGCTGGTGCTGCTGAGCAGAAGTACGCACAGGTCTCTGACGGCCGGGGGCAACTTGTCCCGGAGTACGGTCAGTGGCTGATCCTTTGCACTGGTGACCAGTACCCGCTGTCCCTGGGCCAGGAGCGCGGAGACCAGATTGGCGATGGTGTGCGTCTTGCCGGTGCCCGGCGGCCCCTGCACCACCACACCGGTGTCGCGCTGCAGCCGCTGTAGTACTGAACGCTGCTGGGCGTTGGTCTTGCCCGGGAACAGCGGCTCACCGTCGAAGAGCGCGGGGGTCTGCCTCCCGCCCCAGTTCTGCCGATCCTCGGCGTCCAGTGACATCACCAGCTGCGCAAGCCCGAGCGGAGCCTGGCGCTCCGATACCACGTTGTCGGCGATGCGGTCGTAGAAGCCCAGCACCGCGTTGCGGTCCCTGGGCCGCATCAGGAGGGCCGGCGCGAATGTCAGCCTGACACCTACGTCAGGTCCTGCCGGCGGCCGCCAGTTGGTGCTGAACGACATCGGCCGGGGCAACACCAGGTCCTGCCACTGCGAGAGGCACTCCAACGTCTCCTCGCTCAGGAGGTGCAGCGGCCGTGCGGAGAGATCCTCCTCGAACGCCGCCGAGCGCTCCGGCACCCACCCGTCGCCGGTGTCGAGGAAGTCCCGGTCCTCCAGGCGGACCGCCCCGTTGCTCGTGACCCGCACGGTGATCCGCGCAGTCCGCCGGTCCACGTGTGTCTCCACGCGCCGCGAGAGGATGTGCCGGTGGACAACCCCGCCGGTCGGCTCGCTCCAGGACAACAGCCCTACTGTGAGGACGAGTTCGTACTGATCATCCTGCTGCGTCAGCTTCTGGTGCCAGTGGTAGATCCGCTCGTAGAGCTCGCGCTGCGAGCGCTCAGCCCGCTCTCGTTCGGCCCAGAGGCGCCACCGCGCGAGCCACGGCCCGTAGGCCCGCAGGACTTCGTCGGCGTCCTCCCTCGCAACGGTCGCCTCACGGTCCCGCCAGCGGTCGCCGTCACCCGCCCCAGGCAGCCATGTCCGGTACGGGCCCTCCTCCGCCAGCGGCGGGTCCTCCGCATCGGCGTCCTGACACAGCCGCTCGTCCACCCATCCCTCAAGTACGGGCGGGAGTTCCGGTGCCGCCGCCTGCGGAACGTGGTCGAGGAGCAGCAACGGCCTGTCCTCGTCGTCCGACGGCCGGGGCACCTTCGCCGGTAGGTCAGCGAGCCAGAGCGGGTCCCAGGGCCGGGTGTCCCGGAGCCGCTGATGACTGCTTTGTACGACCTCGCGCAGGAACCCGACCAGCGCGGCGGTCTGGCCGATGACATCCGGATCGCTCGCGTGTCGCCGTGGAACGCTCACCATTCTCCCCTCGATCGGTGACGAACGTTCCAGAATGGGGGAGGGCCCTGGCATCGACAGCAGATCCCCCCAAGGTGGCTGAATGTCCATGCAGTGATGACCGATACACACACAGTCGCGGCGCGAGCGCGGGGCCGGGCAACCGTACGCGGCTCACCGCGAGTCGCCCACGCCCACCTGCCCCCGGCGCAATGAGGTCCGTCGACGAAGGGCTCACGGTTGCCGAAACAGGCCGCATTGGGCAGGACCCGCGTCATGACCGCCCGAAAGGGCAGCCGGCCGCTGGCTGCCGACCGGCTCGCGATGGGTGCGCAACGGCCATCTCGCGGACGGGAGCCCCACCCTCCGCGACCACGCGCGGGCCGGCCGAATCGCTGGCGACGCGGCTCGCAACCATCGAACACCCCGTCTTCACGCCCCCGCCGCCGCGCCTGGCCGCGGGGGCGTGCTCGACGGCGCCGTCATCAACCCGGAGCGGTCGTGACGAGTGGAACGGTCCCCCAGGGCTCAACTACCGGGCATGGTCAGCACGGTGGGTGGCAATCAGGTCGCGATACCAGGCGTACGAGGCCTTCGGGGTGCGCTTCTGCGTCTCGAAGTCGACGTGCACCAGGCCGAAGCGCTGGTGGTAGCCCTCGGCCCACTCGAAGTTGTCCAGCAGCGACCAGGTGTAGTACCCGCGGACGTCGACGCCCTCGGCCACCGCCCGGGCCACCGCGTCCAGATGGCCGGCCAGGTAGTCGATCCGGAACCGGTCGTCGACGGCGCCGTCCGGGCCGACCTCGTCGGCCACCGAGCAGCCGTTCTCGGTGATCGTGATCGGCGGCAGGGCGGAGCCGTACCGCTCCCGCAGCCCCACCAGGAGCTCCCGCAGGCCGTCCGGCACCACGGGCCAGCCGAAGGCCGTCCGTGGCACACCGTCGATCGGGGCCTCGGCGAACGGCAGCGCGTCGTCGCCCGGCGCCGAGATCCGCGTCGGGTTGTAGTAGTTGACTCCCAGCCCGTCCAGGCCCGGCCCGGAGATCGCCGCCAGATCACCGTCCCGGACGAAGTCGTCGAGATCCACGCCGAAGGCGCTCAGGTCCGGGTACCGCCCGAGCAGCAGCGGATCGGTGAACAGCCGGTTGTGCAGGGCGTCGTACGCCGCAGCTGCCGCCACGTCGGCCGGATCGTCCGAAGCCGCCCGCACCGGGGTCAGGTTGTTGGCGATCAGCACCTGCCGCCCGTGCTGCCGCAGCACCGAGGCCGCCAGGCCGTGCCCCAGCAGCTGGTGGTGGGCGGCCGGCAGCGCGTCCAGCATCAGCGCCCGGCCCGGCGCGTGGATCCCCAGCGCGTAGCCGTACACCATGTGCACGAAGGGCTCGTTGAGCGTGATCCACGCCGGGACCCGATCCCCCAGCCGCTCCACGACCGCCGAGGTGTACTCCGCGAACCGGTACGCCGTGTCCCGCGCCAGCCATCCCCCGCTCTCCTCCAAGGCCTGCGGGAGGTCCCAGTGGAAGAGGGTGGGCAGCGGGGTGATCCCGGCCCCCAACAGCTCGTCCACCAACCGCTCGTAGAAGTCCAGCCCCGCCGCGTTCACCGCCCCGCTCCCACTCGGCTGCACCCGGGGCCAGGCGATCGAGAACCGGTACCCGTCGAGCCCCAACTCCCGCATCAGTGAAACGTCTTCGCGGTACCGGTGGTAGTGGTCACAGGCCACCCGCCCGGTGTGCCCGTCCTTCACCGCCCCCGGCCGCTCCACGAAAACGTCCCACACCGAGTGCCCCCGCCCGTCCTCCTCGACCGCCCCCTCGATCTGGTACGAGGCCGTCGAAACACCCCACCGGAACCCCACCGGCAGCTCACTCCGCTCCACCATGCTCAGACCCCTTCGACAACATGAGGAAGGCTCATGTTACAGCAATGCGGCGTCCCAGCACGGACAGCAGCCGACAGGCGGCCTGCCCGGGCGGAGACGCAGCTCACCTGAAGCCAGGATAGGTAGATCATCGACATATGGTGATGGGAGGCCTATGCTCACCGTCATGACAGATCGTCAAGTACAGGAGCCGACCAGGCTCGTGCTCACGGCGTTGGCCGATGCTCCGCGGCACGGTTACGCGATCATCCAGGAGGTGCTGGCCATCTCCGAGGGCCGTACCCGGCTACGGACCGGCACCCTCTACACGGCGTTGGACCGGTTGTTGCAGCAGGGTCTGGTGCGGGTCGACGGTGAGGAAGTGGTCGGGGGTCGGTTGCGCCGTACCTTCGCGCTCACCGAGCAGGGCAAGGATCTGTTGACCGAGGAGACCCGGCGGCTGCGGCTGGCGGTCCTGGAGGCCGAGCGGCGCCTGGGCGGTGCCCGGCTGCGTCCGAGTGGAGCGAGCGCGTGAACGAGCAACACACCGTCCCACAGGCCGGCCGACGGCTGATCGGCCTCTACCCGGCCCGCTACCGCGAGCTGTACGGCGAGGACATCGCCGCCACCTTCGCCGAGGCCACCGAAGGCCTCACCGGCCGAGCGCTACTGCGCGAACGCCTCGACCTCGCCTCCCACGCCCTGCGCCTGCGGCTTCGGATAGCGTCCACCGACCCGGCCGGCCGCATCCTCGCCGGCGCCGCCCCCATCGCCCTCGCGCTCGGGGTGGGTGAGTCCCTGTACGACCAGGCCTGGTACGTGGAGGACGTCATCCGGGCCGTCTCCCGCGTGGCCACCCGGCCCGCGCTGGCCGCGGGCACCCTGGGCGCGTACGCGGCGCTGGTGGTGCCCTGGATCGTGGCCCTGCTGTGCGCCGCGGCGGGCCGGTGGAAGCCGGCCCGCCGGGCGGCCGTGCTGGGCCTGCTGGCCGAAACCGCCTTCTGGGAGCTGATCCTCGGACACACCTGGCAGATGTACGGCGAGTTCGCACGAATCGCCCTGCTGGCCGCGCTGGTGCTGCTCGCCCCGGCCGATCTGGTCGACACCGGCCGACGCGGCCGGTGGGAGGTCACCGGCCTCGCCATCGGTGCCGGCCTTCCGCTCGCCGCGCTCGCCGCGTCCGACGCGACGGTGCTGGGGGTGTTCTGGCAGTCGGTACCGGCCCTGCTGCCCATCTGGGCGTTCGCGGTCGCGGCGGCCCTGCTGCTGGCGCACCTGTCGGCCCGGCGGCCCGACCTGTTCCGGGCGGCGGGGATCGCGCTCGGGACCGTGCCCTGGCTGCTGGAGCAGCTCCCCCGGCGCGTCCCGACGGTGTGGGCGGCCACCGCGTTCGTAGTGCTGATCGGCGGCGCCGTGGCCCTCGGCGGCATCATCCGTCTGCTCCGCCGGGCGATCGACACCGAACCGGCCGAACCGGCCTGAGCCCCACCGCGGCCGGCCGGGCCAGCTCCGCGAGCAGGCCAGGCGCCGACTTTGGGCCTACTCGTCCTGGTGCTTCCATGACCAGGACGAGAGATCCGGCTCCACGACCAGGCCGACGAACACCTCGAATAAGTCGGCCCCGGACGCCGTCGTGGCGGCCGGGGCCGTGGTGCTCCCGCTCCGGGACCTCAAGGCGCCGCCGAGGCCCGCCGGTCGGCTCCCTGGGCTTCGCCGAAGGTCGCGTCCTCGGTGAACCTCTGCGGTCGAAGTGCTAGGAACGGGTCTTGGGTGCCGTCTCCTTGGCGTTGACGACCATGCGGGACTTGGTCGCCCGGGCGAAGGTCGTCCGGTGCTCGCGCCAGCGGACGCCGAGGACGGTCTCCACCACGTTGGCCGGCGGCCCCTCCATCAGGACGGCGGCCTGGGCGGCCAGCCGCGCGGAACAGGCGACGACCGCGTCCCGGACCACCGCGTGCTTGCCCCAGGCGGCGGCCGGCTTGCTCGCCAGCGACCTGCCGAGGGTGGTGAGGTCGTCCGCGACGGCGGTCAGCTCGGCGACGGTCGCGAGCGAGGCGCGGTACAGGTCGGCCGCCTGCCGCAGGGAGCCGACGTCGAACAGGTCGGCGCATTCCGCGGTGAGTGACTCGCCGTGGCCGCCGCGATCGCCGGCGTCGACGGTGGCGTAGGGCAGCACGTTGCGGAACCGCAGGTACTGGGCGGCCGCCTCCTTCTCGGTGCCTGCCTCCAGCACCTTGACGGCAGTGTCGAACAGCAACCTGACCTGGCCGCCGCGCAGTTGGTCGATCGGCAGCAGGCAGTCCAGCCGCATCACGTCGGACCGCAGGTCCGCGGCGACGGCGTCGCGGAACGCCTCGACGACGTTGCCGGGGGCGGCGGCGATCGCGTCGGCGGCGGCGACCTCGACCAGCCACGCGGTGGTGTGCGAGCCCATGCCGGCCACGCCGCGCGGTGCGGGAGCCCGGCCGTTGACCACGATCGCGGGGTCCTGCGCGGTCCGCGTCGCGTTGTAGGCGACCACCAGGGCCTCGTCGGCCCGGTCGGCGGCCCAGCCTTTGGCGGCGAGCTTGAACTCGGGCATCCCGGTCACGGCGAGCAGCGCGGCGTGGGCCTTGCCGGTGGCGGTGATGAGCGCGTCCAAGTCCTTGGCCGCGGCGGGCAGCTGCTTGGCGCGGGCGGTGATCTCCACCCGCAGGCGTTCGACGGCGGCGGAGGAGGCGGCGGGCAGCGGCTCCTCGGCCCGCGCGGCCGCGGGCTTGACCGGGGTCAGGAACCCGGCCTTGTCCACCGACTTCGGGTAGGCCGTCGCCACCGTCAGCTGGTGGTCGTGCAGGAGGTAGGCGAGCACCATCGCGGCGTTGGGGAGCGCGTCCGTCGCCGCGTTGATGATCGTCTCGGCGGCGGCCTGGGCCGGTATCCGGAAGCTCCCGAGGACCTCGTGCCATTTCCTCACCTCGCCGGGCGGGATCCCCTCGGAGGGGTCTTGCATCAGCCGGGCCAGGTCGCGCACCTTGGAGGCCAGCAAGGTCAGGGAGTCCTTCTCCTGGTCCTCCTTGAACTCGACCCGTAGCTTCTCCGCGTCCCCGTAGATCCGCTTCGCCTCCTCGACCCGGTGGCTCGCACCTCCGTCGAAGGGCTGTCCCTGCGGCCTGAGATCCAGCTGGCCGAGGGCCTCGGTGAGCAGTGCCTTCAGTCGCTGGTGCTTGCTCTCGAGCTGGGCCTTGGTCTGCGGCTGCAGGGCCGACGCGGTGCGGGCGGCCCTGAGCGCGGCCTCGAACGAGAAGAGCTTCCAGAGCGCATCGCGCAGTGCGGTCGGGGACGTGCCTGTGCCGGGGGGCGGGGAGTCGGCCTCGATGCTCTCCTCCTCGCCGTCGTCGAGGGCGTCGCCCATGTCCTCGACGAGGTTGCCGGCCGTCTTGAGGTCCTCCCCCAGCACCTCGTCCGGGTTCTCGTCGGCGGCGAAGTCGTCCACCTCGGCGTTGCGGTCGATGCCGGAGTCGGGTGCCTCGACGTCCAGCAGGATCTTGCGGTAGGTGCCCTCTCCCGAGCCCTTCGAGCCACGTGCGGAAGGCACGGGCACGGTGCTGAACGGGAGGTAGTTCACGAAGGCGAGGTGGTGGGCGACGGCCCGTTCCAGCGAGTCCACCGCCGCGGCCGTCAGCTTCGTTCCGAGCGCGGTCTCGGCCGCCCGGAGATGGAACTCCACCTCGAAGGCCGAGTTCTCCAGGAGCATGCGGCGGCGCGGCGCGTCCGCCAGCAGCGCCAGTCGGGTCTTTCCGGTGGACCTGGGCTCGGTCGTCCAGGCGGCGGCCTTCTGCTGGCGGTCCCTCAGCGCCGCCACGGCCGCCTGCAGGTCCAGGCCGTGGAGCACGGCGCGCACGGCATCGACCACGGCCTGCCAGGCGACGGTGTGGTCGCCCATCCGGGAGCCGAACGGCGAGGGCGTGCGGTGGCCCGCGCTGATCACCACCCGCTCGACCAGGCCACCCGAACTGAGTTCGAGGCTCGGTCGCAGGGTGACCCTGGCCATCCTCGGCAGCTGGTGCCGCTCGGACACCAGGTTGGACGTGGTCCGGCCCATCGAGGGCCGCACCACGGGGGCACCGCTCTCCCCCCTGCGCCGGCTCACCTCCTGCTCGCCGACCTTGCCCGACGCCGGCACCGGCACCGGCGCGGTGGCCCGCGCCCGACGGGGCGTACGGCCGCCGGGCTCGGCCTCCCTCGTGGCCTCGGCGGCCAGCAACTCCTCGTACGCGTCCCCGATCGCCTCGTCGTACTCGATCGGCAGCGTCATGTCCACAGCCGCCGAACTCTCCCGCATTCGCTTCATCGTCATCCCCCCGGATCGACTGGTCGGATCTCAAAGGCTAGCCATTCGACGGCAGTTGCGTGGGCCGACCGACAATCGGACGGGCGGCCGGAACGCCCCGTGCCGTCCCTCGCCCGCCGCGATACGGCCCGGCTCCGCCACCGTCCCGGCCGCCGGCGCGTACGCCCGGCGCCCGGCACCCGTCGGCCGCCGCCGCGCCCACCTCGGTGCCGGCCTTCCCCCGCACGGACAGCCGGTCCTGCCGCAGGCACATCCCCGGGAAGCCGCCAGCCCGGCCCCCAGATCGCCGGCCGCGGCAAGGACCGGGCCGGGCGCGCCCGGCCGGGACGCGACGGCACCTGCGGGAGATGGTCCAGCGGGAGGAGGTCCGACGGATGCTCTCCGGACGCGGCTCCTTGCGTCGCGGGATCCGCCCACCCGCATCACCGCACCACCGGCCCGACGGTCGCCGGTCCTAGCCGGCCGGGTGGGGCGGGTGGGGCGGGTGTGTCAGTTCCCGTCGCCCAGGTGATGGGCGATCTTGCCGATCTTGTCGATCAGGTCCCAGTCCATGTCGT
Organism: Kitasatospora sp. NPDC094015; assembly: GCF_040304075.1. Classification (NCBI taxonomy): domain Bacteria; kingdom Bacillati; phylum Actinomycetota; class Actinomycetes; order Kitasatosporales; family Streptomycetaceae; genus Kitasatospora; species Kitasatospora sp. NPDC094015. Next base: position 40,911 of record NZ_JBEOUL010000039.1, on the reverse strand, counting down.
CGCCTTCCGCGATGAAGAACGGGGAGGGCCAGACCCCGACCAGCTGGACCTGGCCGTTGGCGTTGCTCCAGGCCACGGCCTGGATCGTCGTCGCCTCGGCCCGGAAGTAGGCCGACAGCGGGGAGAGGATCTCGTCGAGCTCCGGAAGGCCCACCGCGGCCACCTCCAGCGCCTGAAGGACCGCCTCGGTGTCCGAGACGACCAACTCGGCAGCCGCCCTGTTGAGGTGGATGAGGTAGTACGTCACCACGAGCAGGACGGTCTCGGTCTCGCAGTAGACCTGCGGGATCTCGTCGGACAGGTGCTCGCCGACGAACGCCCGGGCGGCCTCACCCGTCAGACCCCGCCGCCGCGCCTTCCGTTCCCACTGCGGCCGGACCGCCTCCAGCAAGTCCTGCCCGGACAGTCGCGGCCTCGCCCGCAACTCCAGCACGCCGCGCGCCATCCCCTCCACGTCGACCTTCTCCGGGACCTCCAGGCCCTCGGTCCCCTGCCAGCGCTCGACCTCCCCCTGGATCTCGGCGGCCTTCGCCCGCACCTGCTCGTCCGTCACCCGGTGATCCGACATGATCCCCCAGCCTCCCCAACTGCTGTCCCGGTACCAACCCCTCCGCTAAGGGACGGAATCCCCCGCTCGACCAGTACGCGAACCAGTCAGAATCTCCGGCCGCTCACAGGTACGAGTCGTGCGGGCGATCGGCACGGTGCGGCAGGGAGGCGGAGGCAGGCCGAAGACCACTGGCCCAGAGCTGTCTCGAAGATCACCGACGATGCGTCCCGAGCGCCCGCGAACCGGGCAGGCGGGAGGCCGGCGGGAGGCCGCCGCGATGCTCGGCGAACTTCTACGCAGCACCGGCCCGGGCACCGCTACGGTCCGCCCGGCCGTCGCATCGGGCGGGCCAGGACTACGCATGCTCCCGCACGATGATCTTTCCGGTGTTCGTGCCGTGCAGCATGCCCAGGAATGCGTCCACGATGTGCTCGAACCCGTCCACCACCGTCTGGTCCAGGGCCAGTCGGCCGCTCTGCAGATGGGGGACTGCGAACTCGTACAGTTCGTCCTGCAGTTCGCGGTAGTTGCTGACCAGGAAGCCCTCCATGCGCAGGCTCTTCTCCACGATGTCGGAGTGGTTGAGGTGCGGTGGGGGTGCGTCCGGGGTGTTGTAGCGGCTGATGGTGCCGGTCCGGACGATGCGTCCGAACTCGCGCAGTGCGCCCACCGCGGCGGCCAGTTGTTCGCCGCCGACGTTGTCGACGAAGACGTCGATGCCGTCCGGTACGGCCTTGGCGAGCAGCTCGGCGGCGGGGCCGTCGTGGTAGTCGAACGCCGCGTCGTAGCCCACCTCCCGGGTCAGGTGGTCGACCTTGGCCGCCGAACCGGCGCTGCCCACGAGCCGGCCGGCGCCCAGCAGCCGGGCGAACCGGCCGGTGGCGGTACCGACGCCTCCTGCTGCGGCGGAGACGAAGAGGTCGTCGCCCTCGCGGAGCCGGGCGATGCGGGTGAGACCGACGTAGGCGGTCAGTCCGGTGCCGCCGAGGACGCTCAGGTAGGCCGTCAGGGGGACCCCGTCGAAGCGGGGGAGGGTGCGGGTCTCCTCGGGCCGGACGACGGAGTGGGTGCGCCAGCCCTGCCGGTGGAACACGATCTCGCCCTCGGTCAGCTTCGGCGTCCGCGAGGCGATGACGCGTCCGAGCGTCCGGCCCTCGAGCGGTGTGTGGAGCCCGAAGCCGCCGGGCACGTCGTCCATCATCTCGCGGTGGTACGGGTCGACGGACCAGTAGAGGTTCTCCACAAGCGCGGTGTCCGCCGCAGGATCGGGAACGGCGGACTCGACGAAGGCGAAATCCTCGGTGGTGGGAAAGCCGTGGGGGCGGGCGGTCTGCTGGACGGTGATGGCGGTCTCGGTCATGACGGGACCGTAGGACGGGAATGGAGCCCTCGGGCAGACGGTTGGGCTCATGCGACGCCCCGTTCCATGAGCAGTACTCATACCCCGAGGTGAGCACCCTGTGACCCGCGCGACCGACACCGATCTCGCTCCGCACGAACTGCGCATCCTGGTGGCGGTCGCGGACGCCGGCGGCTTCTCGGCCGGGGCCAGAACGCTCGGCCTCACACAGTCCGCGGTCTCCCACTCGGTGCGCGGCAGCGAGCGGAAGATCGGCACCGTTCTGTTCGAACGCGGCCGCACCGGTACGAGACCCACTCCGGCGGGGGACAAGGCCGTGGCGCATGCGCGCCGTATCCTGCGGCTGCTGGATGTGCTCGTCACCGAGGCGAGGGGAGCCGCCCGGTCCGAGGCGAAACAGGAGCCGGAGGGCCCGCTGCGGATCGCGGCCTTCCGCAGCACCGCGCTGCACCTGCTCCCGCCGGTCCTGGAGCAGCTGCGCGCGCGATATCCCGGGATCGAGCCGCAGGTACGGATCGTCCGCGAGCTCGGGCGCGGCACGGCGGGTGAGGTGGCCGACGGACGCTCGGATCTCGCCCTTGCCACCTTGGACGGAGCGCAGCTGCCAGCGGGGCTGCTGGCGAACGGGCTCTTCGAGGAGAGCTACTTTCTGGTCCATCCCGCGGGACACCCGGCTCCGCGCTCGCTGCCGCTGGTCGACCGGGGCGAGAACTGCGGCTCGTACACCCGCGCCTGGTGGGGCGCGCAGGACTGGATCCCGAGGGCCACGATCGAGGCCGAGGACGACGGAGCGGTGCTCTCGCTCGTGAGCGGGGGGCACGGCATGGCGATCATGCCCGCGCTCTCCCTGGTCGGAGCGCCGGACTCGATCGAGATCACCGATCTCGGTCCGGAACGCCCGACGCGCCGTATCGGCTATGTGACCACACCGGAGCTCGCCGGCTCCGCCGCCGTGCGCGCTCTGGTCCGAGAGCTGCGGGCCACCGGCTCCGCCGGCTGAGGGACAGCGAGCCCTTCACCACCACGGCCCGGAGGGGTGCGATAGTGCCGCCGGTGACTTCACCGTCCGGGTCACCTGCACGATGGTGGCGTACAGGGGACCGTCGTGAGGTACGAGGGCCGGCAGGAGGTCGCCTCACGAGTGGGCGGCGCGGAACTTCCAGGGGACGAAGCTACATCTGAACGGCGCGCCGCATCCGTTTCGGCCGGGATGTGCCCCTCTCGCAGATCCGGATCCGCTACGAGGACCGACCAGCCGCCTCGGGGCCGGTCGGCCCGGTCAGGAAGCGCTGCCGCACCTTCTCGGTGACGACCCGCCGCAGGGTCGGCTGCACCACCTCGGCGGTCGGGATCACGTCCCACCTCATGTAGGGCCACCACCGTTCGTGCGCGGCGAGCAGCATGCGCTCGCCGCCCGCCGTATCCCCCTCCACGGCGTACCAGCCGGCCAGCCAGAGGCAGAGGTAGTACTGGCCCGGCAGCTCACCGAGCGACTCGACCAGTTCGCGACCGCGGGCGAAATCGTTGGTCCGGGCGATCGCCTCCCAGGCGACCCGCTTCTCGCGCACCTGCAGCGTCACGAAGTCGCGGTCCAGCAGCCACTCGCCGATCACGCCCTCGCGGGGCACGAGCGGCCCGCCCCAGTCGTAGTGGCACGGCAGCAGCACCTCCACCGGCCGGAGGTCGAGCTGCTCGGCCAGCCAGAGCAGCCGGTCGTGCAGGACCCTCCCCTTCGGAATGCGGTCCGCCGCGGCGCGCAGCCGGGGCTGTGCGGGTACGCCCGCATACAGATCGGCGGCCAGGTAGGCCTCGTCGAACGGCATGCCCTGGTCGCACAGGCTTCCACCCGCCGGTCCTTGACGTTCGATCAGGAGATCGGCGAGGTCGCCCGCCTCCGCGAAACGGTCCTCCCAGCAGAGGATCTGGATGGCCGCCGCTCCGGCCTCCCATGCGGGGTCGGGTCGTGCAGCCTGATCGGTGGCCAGCGCGAGGAGCTCGGGAAGTACCTCGCGATGTCCGCCGTACCGTGCTCGGGACGTCAGGCGTTCCACAGATGTCACCCCGCCACCCAAGCACACCGGAAAGAGAGCCCGATCGTCGACCGGGTCTCCTCGGGCCGCAGTAGGAGGGGGCGCGGTCGCGCTGCGTCGGTCCGCGGAACGAACGCCCCGGAAACAGAACGCGGGTCAGGGGCCGGTGAGGTCGAGGGTGGCGAGGGCTCCGCCGTCGGGAGCGTTCGCGAAGGTCAGCCGGGCACCGAGGACCGCCGCCTGGCCGGTGGCGATCGTCAGGCCCAGCCCGTGGCCCTGGCCGCGTTCGACGGCCCCGGTGCGAAAGCGCTGCGGGCCGTCGGCGAGCAGGGCGTCGGGGAACCCCGGTCCGTGGTCGCGCACGGTGATCCGGCTGCCGGTGACGGTGACCTCGACCGGGGCGGCGCCGTGCCGGTGGGCGTTGGCGAGGAGGTTGGTGAGGATCCGCTCGACACGGCGCGGGTCGGTGCTTACGGTGGCGGGCGCCGTCAGGCGGAGGCGGATGTCGCCGTCGCCCCTCCCGGCCACCTCGTCGACGAGGTCGCCCAGGGGGACCTCGTCGAATCGGGCGCTCTCGGCACCCGCGTCGAGACGGGAGACCTCCAGCAGATCCTCCACCAGGCCGCGCAGCGCGCCGACCTGGGTGCGCACCAGGCCCGCCGCCTCGTCGTCCTCCGGCAGCAGACCCACGGCCGTGACCAGGCCCATCAGCGGGGTGCGCAGCTCGTGGGCGACGTCCGCGGTGAAACGCTTCTCCGCGGCGAGCCGGCCCTGCAGCGCCCCGGCCATCCCGTCCACGGCCGCGGACATCTCGGTGATTTCGTCCCGGGCCCGGCCCCGGTGGCCGATCCGGGCATCCAGGTCGCCGTCGGCGATCCGGCGGGCGGTCCGCGCCCCGTGGCGCAGCCGCCGGTTCATCCGCTCCGTCGCCAGCACGGTGAGGGGGACGACGACGGCCAGGGCGGCGAGGGCGGCCTTGACGATGCTGCGGTCCAGCAGTTGGAGGCTGCGCACGGTGGCGCTCATGTCGGTCCGTACGACGAGCACCCGGCCGTCGCCGACCGGGGCGGCCGCCCACATCCAGTACCAGTTCGGGGCTTTCACGTCGTACCACAGGGCGTACTCCCCCGGCGCCGTCGAGCCTTCGAGGGCCCGGGCCAGCGGCAGGGGAAGGCCCGCCAGGGACTCGAGGGAGGCGTTGTCGGGACGGCGCCCGGTGCGGGAGAGCTCCTGCTCGGCGGCGCCCAGTTGCGCGACCGCCAGATCGCGCCCGGTCCGCTCGCCGTGCTCCGCGGTCGACCGGTGGACGAGCACACCGATCACCACCGCGACCGCGGCGCAGGCGAGCACGACCAGGGCGGTGATCTTCCAGCGCAGCGAGCGCGGGTCCAAGGGGTGCGGGCCGGTGCGTCGTGCGGTCATCGCGTCAGCCCCGCAGGAGTTTGTAGCCGAATCCCCGGACGGTCTCGATGCGCTCCGCGCCGATCTTCTTGCGCAGCCGCACCACACACAGGTCCACCACGCGGGTGTCGCCCTCCCAGCCGTAGTCCCACACCTCGCGCAGCAGATGCCTGCGGTCCAGGACCGTGCCGGGATTCTCCGCGAAGACCAGCAGGAGACGCAGTTCGGTGGGCGTGAGGGCGACGGGACGGCCGTCCAGACGGACCTCCAGGCCGCGCGGGTCGATGGTCAGGCCACCGAAGGTCAGCAGGTCCGGCGCTTCCCCGGCGGGGAGGTGCCGGTGGCTGGTGGTCGGCTCGCCGGCCGCGGTCGGCTCCTCCCGCGCCGGCTCCGCCGCCGGGCGCTCGTGGAAGGTGGCGCGGCGCAGCAGGGAGCGGATGCGGGCGACGAGGACGGGGATGTCGACGGGCTTGACCACGTAGTCGTCGGCACCGGCCTCCAGACCGGCCACGACGTCGAGGGCGTCGCCGCGGGCGGACATCATCAGGATGGGGGTGAGGGTCTCCTCGCGGACCCGCCGGCACAGGCTGATGCCGTCCAGACCGGGCAGCATCACGTCCAGGATCAGGACGTCGTGCTCGCCGGCCCGCACCGCGTCCAGGCCGTCGAGGCCGTCGCCGGTGACGTCGACCCGGTAGCCGTAGCGTTCCAGGGCCAGTTGGACGGAGCGGCGGATGACCGCGTCGTCCTCGACGAGGAGCACGTTGACCGCGTCGGGTACTCGGGTGGCGGACAAGAGCTCTCCGGTGTCGTCGCCTGGGGGTCGGGTCATCATTCCAGCACGTCCGGGGCCGGTTCACGGCCGGGGGCCGCTGCGCGGGGCCCGGCGCCGGGGCCGGGGCCGGCACCGGGGACGGTGCCGTCCCCGGCGGGGTGGTCACAACTTCAGGGACGCCGCGACCGGGAGGTGGTCGCTGCCGGTGTCCGGCAGGGTCCACGCGGAGCGCGCGGTGATGCCCTTCACCAGGATCTGGTCGATGCGCACCACCGGGAGGGACGCGGGCCAGGTGAAGCCGAATCCGTCGCCGGCCTCCTGTTGGGCCGAGCGCAACGGTCCGGTGAGCGAGCGCAGCGCGGAGTCGTCGAAGGAGCCGTTGAGGTCGCCCATGACGATGGTCCTGGTGAGCGGCTCGCGCTGTACGGCCGCGGCGAGTCTGGCCGCCGCCTCGTTGCGGGCGAAGGTGGTGAATCCCGCGTCCGGTCGCACCCGTACCGAGGCGAGGTGCGCCGTGTAGAGGGCGACGGGGCCCTTGGGAGTGATGACGGTGGCACGCAGGGCCCGGGTCCAGGGCATGATCTCCACCGGCTCCACGTCCTTGAGCGGGTACTTGCTCCACAGGGCGATGCCGCCGTGCACCTCGGCGAAGGCGTAGGTGGCGGCCAGCTCGCGCCGGAAGGTCTCCTGCGCGCCGCGGGCCAGTTCCTCCACCGCCACGACGTCGGCACCGGAGCCGGCCAGGGCGCGTGCGGTCCGCAACGGGTCGGGGTTGTCCTCGTTCACGTTGTGGCTGACGACGGTGAAGTCCCCGCCGCCCGCGCGCTTGTCGACCAGGGCCGGTGCGAACAGCACGGTCCAGACGAGGGCGGGCAGCAGGACGGCCACCGCCGCCGGGGCGGAGCGCCGCAGCGCCGCGAGGAGGAGGAGCAGCGCGATGCCCAGGCCCGACCAGGGCAGCACGGTCTGCCAGAGGCTGGCGAGGCTGAGCGGGCCGTTCGGCAGCCAGGGGTTCAGGACCATCAGGGCGGCGAGCACGGTGGCGGCGCCCGCGATCAGCCGCCCGCGCCGCCGTGCGGCACGACGGGTCGGGCGGGCCGGACGGGTCGAGCCGGTCGAGCTGGTCGAGCTGGTCGGGCCGGTCGGGCTGATCGGGCGGCGAAGGACGCGGTCGCGAAGGACGTGATGGAGAGGAACGTGGTGACGGGCCGTCGGGCGGCGGGGCCCGCGTCCGCCGTCGCTGCCGGGCCCGTGGGCCGACGTGGCGGTGTCCACGGCCGGGGGTGCCGTCGCAGCCGTACCGGTGTGCACGCTCATGACCACTCCTGCCGGCCGCCGTCGAGAGCCGGCAGGATGCCGGGCAGCTTCTGCCGCAGGGCGTCCACGAGCCGGCCGCTGCGCTCCAGGGCGGCCTGCAGACCGTCGGCGGGAGTGGTACCGGCCCGCTGGCCGAGCACCACGCCGTAGACGAGCCTGCGCCCGGAAGCGTCCTTGCCGTCGGGGACCTCCAGCGCCCACATCAGGTTCCCGCCGGCCGAGGTGGTCGACCCGGTCTTGAGGCCCACGACCCCGGGCAGGTCGAGCAGCTTGTTGGTGTTGCGCAGCGGTGCGGAGCGGCCCGGTAGGGCGGTGTCGCGCAGGGCGACGGTGTCCCGCAGCGCCGGCTCGTTCATCGCCTCGCGGGCCAGCTTGAGCTGGTCGGCGGCGGTCGACACGGTCGAGGCCTCCAGCCCGCTGGCCCCGGTGTAGGTGGTACCGGTCATCCTCAGCCGGGCGGCCTCCTTGTTCATCCGGGTCACGAACGCCTCCTCGCTGCCCGCGTCCCACCGGGCCAGCAGCCGGGCCACGTTGTTGGCGGAGGGCAGCAGCATCACCTCCAGCAGCTTGCGCTGGGTCAGGCGCTGCCCGGCGGTGACGGGGGCGGTGGACTCGTCCACCGCGGCCGTCTCCGCGGCCGCCTGCGCGTCGACCGTGATCACCGGCCCGTCCTCGCCGTCCTTGAGCGGGTGGTCCCTGAGAACGACGTACGCCGTCATCACCTTGGTGACGCTCGCGATCGGGACCGGCTGCTGCGCTCCCTTGACACCGAGCACGCCGACCTTCGCCACCGCGACCGCCGACTGCCCTTCCTCCGGCCACGGGAGACCGAGGGCGGCGATCGTCTCGGGTGCCGAAAGCACCAGTGCCCCGGCGCCCGCGGCGCCGCCCTCCCGGGCGGCCAGCGCGCCACCACCGGCCCCGGCGAGCAGGACAACGGCCAGGGCCCACACCGGCTTGCGACGGACGGGGCGAAGCCGACCGGGCGCGGTCCGCCGGTCCCGGTCCTCGGACGGTGTGTGGACTGCTTGTGCGGGGACTGACACGACGGCGGCCTCCTGGAGCCAGCGGGACAAGGTCCCGGGGCGCCGGCCACCGGGAGTTCCTACAGGCTCCGCGACCGGCACTTCGGCCCGGTCGTGGCGCGGCTTCCGCCGTCGCGCAGTCGTGTATCAACCGTGTACCGGCCGACCGGTACCGGAGGGCGGGCAGGCGTCCGGCGAGGCCGGAGAGCCTGCACCGCCGACCTCGGCCCGGCCCCCGGTCGCCCCGCCGGGACGCCGTCCCCGGGACCGGACAGCACGGGCCCACCCCCACCACCCGCTCGCTCGCTCGTCGAACACACGGCTCGCCTCTCACGGTGCTGTGAGGGGCGATCCGAGCGGGGCGGCCAGCGGCCACCGCTCCCCCGCCTCATCGCCGATAGCCGGGTGCTCGGGGACGGATCGGCGGCCGGCCACCGCCGCGTCACGAGGGCGCTACGGACCCGCCACGGGATCCGGGTCGCCGCCGACCAGGCCCAAGGCTTCCAGCAGCAGCCGACAGTCGTCGCGGTCGCCGGCCCGCGACGCGACCAGCCGGCGCACCCGGTCCTGCAGGGAGGGCGCTACCGGGTCGATGCGCTCGACGTTCTCACCGAGCGCGGTGAGGTCTCTGCGGGTCACTGTCATGGGATGCACCCCCTGGGGTACGGAGTCTGGACCTGGTCGGCGTTCGTCGACCGGCCGTGGACCGCCTGCTGGTGTGTGGAGTACCGCCTGCCCAGGAGATCGCAGGTCACACCGCCGACCGGTGGGGCGCGGCGCGGCCGCCGGCGAATCGCCCCCCGACGGCGCAGCAGCTCGTGCCGACCGCTGCTTCCCCGGTCGGGCTGAGGAGGGATCTTCGGGTGCCGGCGGGTTCGGTCAATGACCATCTGTGCGCAAGGCGTCATCGCCAAGGGCCTCGCCTCGCCCTACCGGCCCGGGCGCCGCGACCCCGCCTGGCAGAAGCTGCGCCGCACCACCACCGCCGACCTGCTGATCGGCGCGTGGATCCCGACGAGCCCGGCGCTCACCGCCGTCAAGGCCGTGCTGGTCGGCGAGCGGACCGCCGACGGCCGGCTCCTGTCCCGCGGGGCCGTCGGCGCCGGGTTCAGCCAGATCGAGCAGGCCGACCTCGCCGACCTGCTACGCGGCTGCCCCGTCGCACGATCGCGCGAAGGGGGCGGAGTGAGCGAGTCGGGTGTGGGCCGCCCGTCGACGGGCAGGCGTTGAGCGAGAGGAGCTGGTTTCGATGCCCTGGGGTCACGTCCACCGAGCCGATCATCGGCCTCGGCACGGCCTCGTCCTGAGAGCCACCGGACGCCTTCTGCGGTTCGTCCCGTGGGTGGGGCCCGCGCTCAGGGTGCGGCACTTCATCGCCCGTGGGCACGGGCCGGGAAGGTCATAGCGCTCCCGGAGCCATCCCCGCGGGCCGGGCGGTTGGTGACGGGCGATCGGCTGCCCCGATACTCGCCGGATATTCGTAGGAATCTTCCGGCCACGAGGGGATAGACGAACCGTCGAAGCGATGGACCGCCACCGACCGAAGGAGATCGCGATGAGCATCGGCGACAAGCTGGAGAACACCGGTGACAAGGTCAAGGGCAAGGTCAAGGAGGGCGCCGGCAAGGTGACCGGCAACGAGCGCCTCGAAGCGGAGGGCCGGGCCGACCAGGTCAAGGGCGACGTCAAGCAGGCGGCCGAGCACGTCAAGGACGCCTTCAAGCACTGAGATCCCGTGCCCCTGTGGGGTCCGGCCCTGAGGGTCGGGCCCCACACGCATGCCCACACTCCGCGGGCACCCCGGGTCAGTTGGGCGGTCGCCGGGCAAGGGGCGGTGTCGCCGGCCGGGCCGAGGTCGTGGCCGAGGTCGTGGCCGGGGTGCGGTCGAGGCGGTGGCGGCCGGGCAGCGCGAGCGCGCCCGCCGCGCCGAGTACGCAGACGGCGGCGGCGACGACGCACGCGGCGCGGAACCCGGTCATGAACGAGTCCTGGGCGGCGGCCTGGAGGGCCTGGCGGACGGGCTCCCGCGCCGCGCCGGCGGTGGCGAACGCGGCACCGACGGAGTCCCGCGCCGCGGCCGCGGCCTGCTGCGGCAGCGCGCCGAAGGCCGTGGTGGCCAGGTGGTGGGCGTACAGCGAGGTGAAGACGCTGCCGAGGACGGCGACGCCGAGGGTGCCGCCGGCCTCGCGGGTGGCGTCGTTGACCGCCGATCCGACGCCCGCCTTGGCGGGTGGGAGCACGCTGAGGATCGATTCGGTCGCCGGGGCGGTGGTGAGGCCGAGCCCGAGGCCCATCAGCAGCATCTGTCCGACGATCTGGCCGTAGGACATGAACGTGGGCGACAGCGCGATCCACCCGAACGAGGTGGCGAGCAGGAGCAGGCCGCCGGTGACCACGCTGCGGGTGCCGATGCGGGTGGCCAGCAGGACGCCCACGACGGAGCCGAGCGCGATGCACAGCGCGACCGGCAGGATCCGCGCTCCCGTGGAGAGGGTGCCGTAGCCGCGGATGAACTGGAAGTACTGGGTGACCAGGAAGATGAACCCGAACAGGGCGAAGAACGCCACCGTGACCGACCCGCTCGCGGCGGAGAACGCGGGGGTCCGGAACAGTGTCACGTCGATCATCGGACGGGAGCGGCGGCGCTCGACGAGGACGAAGAGGGTGGCGAGTGCGGCGGCCGCGGCGAAGCCCGCCACGGTCAGCGGGTCGTGCCAGCCGCGGCCGGGCGCCTCGATGATCGTGTAGATCAGCAGGCCGATCGCCGCCGAGGAGGTCAGCAGGCCGGGCGGGTCGAGGCGGGCCGCGGCCGGTTCGCTGGACTCGGGCACCCAGGCCCGGGCCGCGGCGAACGCCAGCAGGGCGACCGGTACGAGCGCCAGGAACACCGACGGCCAGCCGAAGTGGGCCAGCAGCAGCCCGCCGGTGACCGGCCCGACCGCGACGCCGAGCCCGGTGACCGCGCCCCAGACGCCGATCGCCTTGGCGCGCTCGCGGCGTACCGGGAAGGCGTTGGTGATGACCGAGAGCGTGGTGGGGAAGATGACCGCGGCGAAGGCGCCCATCACGAAGCGCAGGGCGATCAATGCGCCCGGTGTCCCGACGGCGGCGCCGGCCGCGCTGGACGCGGCGAACCCGGCCAGGCCCAGGAGCAGGGCCGGGCGGCGTCCGAAGCGGTCGCCGAGCGAGCCGGCGGTCAGGACCAGCGCGGCGAAGGCCAGGTTGTAGGCATCGACGATCCACTGCAACTGGCGGGTGGTGGCGTCGAGTTCGGCGCTCAGCTTCGGCAGGGCGACGTTGACGATCGTGGTGTCCAGATTGATCGTGAACGCGGCCAGGCAGGCGGCTGCCAGCACCAGGTACGGGCGACGCGGAGCGGGAGCGGGCATCGGTGCCTCCGGAGGCGAGGCAAAATGTGGACAATGGGAACATTTACGACTCTTGCACCGGAAATGGACAGTGTCAACATGGGCCGAGAAGAGCGCGCATCCCACCCCGAACCGGGCACCGGGCGCGCCTACCACCACGGCAACCTCCACGAGGCGCTGGTGGACGCGGGCCTCGCCCTGGCGCGGACCGGCGGGCCGTCCGCCGTCGTCCTGCGGGCGGTGACCCGTGAGGCCGGCGTCTCGCACAACGCCGCGTACCGGCACTTCGCCGACCACCGGGCGCTCCTGGCGGCCGTCGGGGCGCGGTGCCGGGAACACCTGGGCGCGCTCATGGCCGCACGCACCGCCGCCGTCACCGACAGCGACCCGGCACCGAGGGCCTGGGCGAGGCTGGAGGCGATCGGCCGGGCCTACGTCGACTTCGCACTCACCGAACCCGGATGGTTCCGCACCGCCTTCTCCGGCGCCGACGAACCGGCCCCCGCGAAGGCCGCCCCCGAGCACGCCGACCCCGGCACGGATCCGTACCTGCTGCTCGCCGAGCGCCTCGACGAACTCGTGGACGTGGGCGCCCTGTCCGCCGAACGACGCGAAGGCGCCGAGTACGCGGCCTGGTCCGCCGTGCACGGCCTGGCCGCACTGCTCGTCGACGGACCGCTGCGCGACCTCCCCGCCACCGAGGCCCGCTCCGCGATCCGGAGCGTACTGGGCATGGTCTCCCGCGGACTCGCAACCTGACGCCCACCCCCGCCGGCAACTCTGGTCGGTTCGGTCAGCAGGCCACTCAACTGCGGCAGCCCGTTGCACGGGCGGATCCACGGCCCCGGTGGGCGAATCCACCCCAAGCGTGCGAGAAAGCTCAAATCTTGCGCAAATCCACCCCGAACGTGACATCCGCCACTGCCGAGACGGCTCTCCGGACGCCAGGATGTTCCGTCAGCCCCGCGCCGGCGTGATCATCCATGTCACCGTCGCCGCCGGGCCGAGCCGGAAACCCTCCCCTCACGAAGGCGACACGACTCCATGAGTGACCGCACGCCGACTGCGGCCGAACCGCTCGCGCCCCGAGCGCCGGCGACCCCCACCCCCCACGTCGACGCGGGGGACGCCGGGTACCGCAAGGACCTGAAGTCCCGCCACGTCAACATGATCGCCATCGGCGGCGCGATCGGCACCGGCCTGTTCCTCGGCGCGGGCGGGCGCATGGCCAACGCGGGCCCCTCCCTGTTCATCGCCTACGCGGTCTGCGGCCTGTTCGCCTTCCTCGTGGTGCGGGCCCTCGGCGAGTTGGTCCTCTACCGCCCGTCGTCCGGCGCGTTCGTCTCCTACGCCCGCGAGTTCATGGGCGAGAAGGGGGCGTACACGGCCGGCTGGCTGTACTTCCTCAACTGGTCGACCACGGCGATCGCCGACATCACGGCCGCCGCCACCTACGCCCACTTCTGGGCGATGTTCAGCAGCGTCCCGCAGTGGATCCTCGCGCTGGTCGCCCTGACCGTGGTGCTGACCGCCAACCTGATCTCGGTGAAGTACTTCGGCGAGATGGAGTTCTGGTTCGCGATCGTCAAGGTCGCCGCGCTGGTCGCGTTCATGCTGGTGGGCATCTTCCTGATCGTCACCCAGCACCAGGTCGACGGCCACACCCCGGGACTGGCCAACATCACCGACAACGGCGGCATCTTCCCCAAGGGCGTGATGCCGATGCTGCTGCTCGTCCAGGGCGTGGTCTTCGCCTATGCGTCGGTCGAGCTCTGCGGCGTCGCTGCCGGCGAGACCGAGAGCCCCGAGAAGATCATGCCGAAGGCGATCAACTCCATCATGTGGCGCGTCGGCCTCTTCTACGTCGGCTCGGTGGTGCTGCTCGCCATGCTCCTGCCCTACACCGTGTACTCCGGCGACCAGAGCCCCTTCGTCACGGTCTTCAACAAGCTGGGCATCCCCGGCGCGGCGGGCGTGATGAACCTGGTGGTGCTCACCGCCGCCCTGTCCAGTCTGAACTCCGGGCTCTACTCCACCGGCCGCATCCTGCGCTCGATGTCGGTGTCGGGCTCCGCGCCGAAGTTCACCGGCGTGATGAACAGGGGCGGCGTCCCCTACGGCGGCATCCTGCTGACCGCCGGGTTCGGCGTGCTGGGCGTGGTGCTGAACTACGTCATGCCGGGCGAGGCGTTCGAGCTGGTACTGAACATCGCCTCGATCGGGATCCTCGGCACCTGGGGCATGATCATGATCTGCTCGCTGCTGTTCTGGCGGCGCTCGAAGGACGGGCGCGTCACCCGTCCCGGCTACCAGCTGCCCTGGGCGCCGTACACCCAGATCGTCACGCTGGCCTTCCTGGTCACCGTGGTGGTCCTGATGTGGCTGGACGGCGGCGTCGGGCGCACCACCGTCGCCTGCCTGCCGCTGATCGCGGCCGCCCTGGTCGGCGGCTGGTTCCTGGTCCGCCGCCGGGTCGACGCCACCGCCGCGGCGCGCCGGGACTGACCCGCCGGCCCCGCGCGGGCCGACGACGCGCCGGGCCCCTGCGGAACGCCTCCGCAGGGGCCCGGCCGCGTCGGACGAAGGACACCGGCATCCCTCGGGTTCGACCGTCCGGGCGGCCGCCGCGCTGTGGCGCGAGGCTCGACGTCGGTGGCCGCGTCTAGGCTCGGTCCGACTCCCGAGTCCGACCGAGAGGCGTGATGGTCATGTCACAAGTACGCGTGCACAACTTCAGCGTGTCGCTGGACGGGTTCGCCGCCGGGGAGGGGCAGGGGCCGGAGGCGCCGTTCGGGCATGCCGGGACCCGGCTGGTCGAGTGGTTCTTCCGGACCCGCGCCTTCAACGACATGCAGGGCCGGGCCGGCGGCGACAGCGGTGTCGACGACGCCCTCGCCCGAGCCTGGGGGCCCGGGATCGGGGCCGAGATCATGGGCCGCAACAAGTTCGGGCCGCAGCGCGGCCCGTGGACGGACGAGGAGTGGAAGGGCTGGTGGGGCGACAACCCGCCGTTCCACACCCCGGTGTTCGTGCTGACCCACCACCCGCGGCCGTCGGTCGAGATGGAGGGCGGCACGGTCTTCCACTTCATCGACGCCTCGCCCCGGGAGGCGCTGCGGCAGGCCCGCGAGGCCGCGGGCGGCCTCGACGTGCGGATCGGTGGGGGTCCGGCCACGGTCCGGCAGTTCCTCGCCGAGGATCTGGTCGACCACCTCCACGTCGCCCTCGTCCCGATCGTCCTGGGCCGCGGTGAGCGGCTGTGGGACGGGCTGGAGGGGCTGGAGCAGCGGTTCCGGGTCGAGTCGGTGTCGACACCCGGCGGCGTCACCCATCTGACCTTCACCCGGCCGTAGCCTCGCCGCCCGCCGTATCGACGGCGGGACCGGGCCGGACGCGGCGCCGGAAGTGGACCCGCGTCCACACCCTCCTGGTCCCGGCGAGGAGGCCGGCGGGGCCGCTCAGGGGCCCCAAGGCCTTCGCCCGGTCAGCGGGTTGCCCGGGCGGGGGCGAGCTGGTCGAAGCAGTAGTAGACGGCGAGGGCGGCGTGGGTGGCCAGCATGGCGACGGGGCTGAGGTAGGCGAGGCCGACGGTGGCGAGGTAGCACAGACCGCCGATGCCGAAGCGGCGCCTGGCGGTGCGCCTGGCCTGCGGCGGGATCGGGCTGTTCAGCAGCCGGGCGTCGCGGGTGAAGGCCAGGAAGAGCACGGAGAAGGCGATGCTCATGGCCACCATGGTGAGGGCGTAGACGGCCGCCGCGGTGTGGGCGTTGCTGTTGTCCGCGGTGAGGTACGTGGCGAGGAGGCGGGTGGGGAACGGAATGACGGAGACGGTGAGCAGCAGGAAGAGGTTGGCGAACAGCGTGCGCCGGTCCACCCGGCGCGCGAGCGCGCACATCGCGTGGTGGTTGATCCAGATGATGCCGATGACCAGGAAGCTGACCAGGTAGGCGAAGTAGGAGGGCCACTGGTGCGCGAGCGCTGCGGCCAGTGATTCGTCCTGCAAGGCGTCCGGCTCCGGCACCTTCAGGTCGAGGACCAGCAGCGTGATGGCGATGGCGAAGACGCCGTCGCTGAAGGCTTCGAGACGGCTGGTGCTGAAGTACGCGATCCGGCTCGTGGCGGCCGTGCCGGGCTCGTCCTGGCTGGTCATGCGGTCTCCCAACGGAGGCTCGGGCCACCCTGGTCGGGCGCGCGGACCACGATGCCATGTCGTTCGGGCCGATGCGGGGCGAACGCGCTCGGTTGCGGAGGCCGGACCGACCGGCCGTACGTGACGCGCCAGGAGGATGCGCACGAGCCGGCGCACTGCCGCCGGCGCCGGGTAGCCGGTTCCGGCCCGGACAGGGCGCCGACCGACCGCCCGCGGATGTCTCGCCCACGGTCGTGCGGTCGGCGCCCTGTCCGGGCCGGGCGGCGTCAGCCGGTGGTGGGGTGGTCCAGGATGCCCATCTCGGCGATCTTCAGTGCGGCCTGGAAGCGGGTCTGCACGCCCAGGGTGTCCAGGAGTCCGGAGATGGTCCGGCTCAGGGTCCTTGCTGAGACGCCGAGTTGGCGCGCGATGGTCTCGTCCTTCACACCGGCGGCGAGCATCCGGACGATCAGGTGCTCCTGGGCGGTGAAGGGCACGTCGACGGCCGCGCCGGGCCTGCCGCGGTCCAGCGGGGCGGCGTCGTGCCAGCAGAAGTCGAAGAACGTCTGGAGCGAGCGCACGAGTTCGGTGCCCCGGATCGCGAAGGCGCCGCGCGAGCTGTCCTGGGGGTCGATCGGCAGCAGGGCCAGACCCTCGTCGAAGATCAGCATCCGCAGCGGCAGGTGGGCGGAGATCCGCACGTCCATGCCGAGCCGGGTGATCTCCGCCAGGTAGTCGGCCATGTGCGGCACCTCGGCGACGTGGCGGGCGTAGAGCGTGCGGACCTCGATGCCCCGACCGATCACCTCCTGGTCCCGCAGGAGCATGTCGTCCATCACCTCGACCGGCGGGATGCCGCCGGGATGCATGGTGCTCTCGTGCGACTGCACCATGCTGACGGCGTCGTCGATGAAGGCGTTGACCTGGCTGCCGCTGCGCAGCGTCTCGATCTCGACGACGCCCCGCTCCTCCGCCCGGAGCCGGATGAACCCGCTCATGATGGCGTGGATCGACTCCCGGGTGCGGGCGAGCTGCTGCTGGTGCAGTGCCACCTGCCGTTCCTCGGTGGCGAAGAGCCGGCTGAGGGCGGCCTCCGGGTCGATCGCGCTGTAGCCGCCGGGCGCCGTGGTGGACGGCGCCAGCAGGCCGAGCCGTTCCAGCAGGTCCAGCGCGGCCTCGACCTCGGCGAGGGAGACGCCGGCATCGCCCGCGATGTCCTCCACCAACCAGCTCGGATGTTGATGGATCAGCCGGTACACGGCCTGGGTGAGTGACGCTTCGGTTTCCGTTCCGGCAATGGTGCGCCGCATCCTGCTCCCCTGTTCCCCCGTGGCGGGCCGCGACCACGTGGGTGGAGGTCGGGACCGCCTTCCGCGGACCGACCGCGGCCTTGCACAGTACCCCGCACAAACTTGGCATGCTACCGACCTCGGCATCTCGGATGGTGAGACGATCCGAGGCCGTGGCCGCCATCGGTCATGGCCGATGGCCGCAGCCCGCAACCGTGGATCGGCGGCGGCACGGCGCGCAGGATGGTGGTCAGAAAGCCGGAGCGCGGCACCGCCAACGCCCCCCGGCCAACCATCCGCACATCGTCACGGGGGATAGTCATGTCCAGGTCGTACCGTTTCGTCCCGTCGCTCGCCACCGCTGCCGCCACCCTCGCGCTGGTCGCCTGCGGCGCCGCCGCCACCGGAGCGGTGGGCGCGCTCGCCACCCCGTCCACCCACGTATCGGTGACCGCCGACGGCGCCGGCTCCACCGCCGCGCCCGGCACCACCACCCCCGCCCCGGAGCCCACCGTCGGCCCGGGCAGCAACGGCTGGTGGTAGGCCCGTCCGCTCCGGAGCCCGAAGCCCGGAGTCCGGAGCCCCCGGCTCCGCAGTGCGAGGAACGGTGGACACGATGACCACGCCCGGCACCACGACCGACCGCCCGGCGGGCGCGACCCTCTGGCTGACCGGACTGCCGAGCGCCGGCAAGACCACGCTGGCCCGGGCCCTGTGCGCCCGCCTGCGCGGTGCGCCGGGCGGCGGCCGGCCGGTGGAGCTGCTCGACGGTGACGCGCTGCGCGCCGAGCTCTCGCCCGACCTCGGCTTCACCCGGGCCGACCGCGACCAACAGGTGCGCCGGGTCGGCTTCCTGGCCCGACGGCTGGCCGCCCACGGCGTCCTCGCCGTGGTCCCGGTGGTCGCGCCGTACGCGGACGCCCGCCGCCTGGTCCGGGAGGCGCACCGGGCGGACGGCGTCCGGTACCTGGAGGTGCACGTCGCCACCTCCCTCACGGCCTGCGAGGAACGCGACGTCAAGGGCCTCTACGCACGGGCCCGGGCCGGCCGGCTGACCGGCATGACCGGCCTCGGCGCCCCGTACGAGGCGCCGCTCCACCCGGATCTTCGGCTGGAGACCGAGACCCGGACCCCGGAGGCCTGCGGCGACCTCCTCCTCGACCTCCTGACCAGGGAAGGACTGGCATGACCACGCTCGCCGAGCCGCCTCGGCCCACCCTCGCCGAGCCGTCCCCGCGCCCGCCCGGCACGCTGCGGGCGCCGGTGCGGGACGGACACCTGAACGACCTGCGGGACGAGGCGATCCACGTCCTGCGCGAGGTCGCGGGACAGTTCGACCGTCCGGCCCTGCTGTTCAGCGGCGGCAAGGACTCGGTCCTGGTCCTCCACCTCGCGCTGCTGGCGTTCCGCCCGGCCCCCCTGCCGTTCCCGCTGCTGCACGTCGACACCGGCCACAACTTCCCCGAGGTGCTGGCGTTCCGCGACGCCGCGGCCGAGCGGGCCGGCGCCCGGCTGCTGGTCGCGCGGGTGCAGGACTCCATCGACGCGGGCCGGGTCCGGGAGCGTCCGGACGGTCTGCGCAACCCGCTGCAGACCGTCACCCTGCTCGACGCGGTCGCCGAGCACCGGTTCGACGCCCTGATCGGCGGGGCACGCCGGGACGAGGACCGGGCCCGGGCCAAGGAGCGGATCTTCAGCCTGCGCGACGAGTTCGGCCAGTGGGACCCCCGGCGGCAGCGGCCCGAGCTGTGGCAGCTGTACAACGGCCGCCACCTGCCCGGCGAGCACCTGCGGGTCTTCCCGCTGTCGAACTGGACGGAGCTGGACGTCTGGCGCTACCTGGCCCGCGAGGACGTCGCCCTGCCCGCGCTCTACCGGGCGCACCGCCGCCGGGTCCTGCGGCGCGACGGGATGTGGCTGCCCGAGTCCCCGCACGTGCCGCTGCGCGCCGGCGAACGGGTCGAGGAGCGCCTGGTGCGCTACCGCACCGTCGGCGACGTGACCTGCACCGGAGCGGTCGAGAGCAGCGCGGCGGACTACCCGGCGATCGTCACCGAGGTCGCCCTGAGCCGCACCACCGAGCGCGGCGCCACCCGGGCCGACGACCGGGTCGGACAGGCCGCCATGGAGGACCGCAAGCGGGAGGGCTACTTCTGATGACCGGGGAGACGAACGACCTGATGACCGGGACCACCACCGACCGGCCGGCCGGCACCCTGCTGCGGGTGGTGGCCGCCGGCTCGGTCGACGACGGCAAGTCCACCTTGATCGGCCGCCTGCTGCACGACTCGTGCGCGGTGCCGGACGACCAGCTCGCCGCACTGCTCGCGGCCGGGCACGAACGCGGCACCGGGCTCGACCTCTCGCTGCTGACCGACGGCCTGCGCGCCGAGCGGGAACAGGGCATCACCATCGACGTGGCGTACCGCTACTTCGCCACCCCCAGGCGGTCGTTCGTCCTGATAGACACCCCGGGGCACGTCCAGTACACCCGGAACATGGTCACCGGCGCGTCCACCGCGGACGCCGCCCTGCTGCTCGTGGACGTCCGTACCGGCCTGACCGACCAGACCCGCCGGCACGCCGCCCTGGTCGCCGCGCTCGGGGTGCGGCACGTCCTGCTGGTGGTCAACAAGATGGACCTGGCCGACTGGGCCGAGCCCGCGTACCGCGCCGTGGAGCGGGAGTTCGGCGCGCTGGCCGAACGGCTGGGGCTCGCCGCGCCCGCGGTCGTCCCGGTGTCGGCGGCGACCGGGGACAACGTGGTCGAACCCTCCACCGCCATGCCCTGGTACCCGGGCGGCCCGCTGCTCGCCCGGCTGGAGGAGTGCGCCGCCGCACCCGCCGACGACCGCCCGGCCCGGCTGCCGGTGCAGGTCGTGCTCCGCGCCGGGGAGTACCGGGGGTACGCCGGGCGGATCGAGTCCGGGGTGCTGCGGCCGGGCGACGAGGTCGTCGCGCTGCCGTCCGGCGGCCGCGGCCGGATCGCCGCCATCGACGACGCCGGCGGGGAGCTGGCCGAGGCCGGCGCGGGCCGGTCCGTCGTGGTGCGGCTGCACGAGGACCTCGACATCTCCCGCGGCGAGCTGCTCGCCCCGGCCGCGGACGCCCCCCGGCCGACCCGTGACCTCACCGGCACCGTCTGCTGGTTCTCCCCGCGCCCGCTGCGGGTGGGCGACCGGCTGCTGGTGCGGCACGGCACCCAGGTCACCCGGGCGGTGGTCCGCGCGATCGGCGACCGGTTCGACCCGGCGACGGCCGGGCGGCTCCCGGGCGCGGCCGAACTCGAACTCAACGCCCTCGCCGAGGTCACCCTGCGCACCATGGCCGAACTGCCGGTGGACGCGTACCGGCAGCACCGCGCGACCGGCGCGTTCCTGCTGCTGGACGAGCACGACGGCGACACCCTCGGGGCCGGCATGGCACGCGGCCAGGACCGGGCGGCATGACCGGCACCGCCCCGCTCCCGCGGGTCGCCGTGGTCGGGGCCGGCGCCGCCGGCACCCTGACCGCCGTTCAGCTGCTGCGGCAGGCCGACCGGCGCGGGGTCCGCTGCGTGGTCGAACTCCTCGACCCCGCGCCGCTGCCCGGCCGCGGCGCGGCCTACCGGACGACCGACCCCCGCCACCTGCTCAACGTCCCGGCCGGCCGGATGAGCGCGCTCCCCGAGGACCCGGAGCACTTCACCCGCTGGCTCACCGCCCGCGCCGGCGGGACGTACCGCCCCGGCGACTTCGTCCCCCGCGCACTGTACGGCCGGTACCTGGGCGAGCTGCTGGCCGGCACCGCGCAGCGGTACCGCGCGGCCCGGCTGGTCCACCACCACGACCGGGTCGTCGATCTGGCCGCGGGGCCGGCCCGGCAGGTGCTCCGGTTCGCGTCCGGCGCGCACCGCGGGGTCGACGCGGCGGTGCTCGCCCTCGGCCCGCTGCCGCCGGCGCCCGCCTGGGTGCCCGCCGGCCTGCGCGCGGACGCCCGGTTCGTCCGCGACCCCTGGGCCGCGGGGGCGCTGGAGCGGGTCCCGGAGCACGGGGACGTCCTGCTCGTCGGCACCGGTCTGACCATGGCCGACGTGGCCGTGGCGGTGGACCGGGCCGGCCGCACGGTGCACGCGCTCTCCCGCACCGGGCTCCTGCCCGAGCGCCACCGGCCGGATCCGCTGCCCCCGGTCGACCCGCCCGTGCTGGACGGCCCGGGCGACCTGGCCGGGCTGCGCCGCGCCGTCCTGCACCACCTGGCCACCACCCGCCGCCGGTGCGGCGACTGGCGGCCGGCCCTGGACGGCCTGCGGCCGGTCACCGCGGCGCTGTGGGGCCGGCTGTCGCCGGCCGACCGGGCCCGGTTCCTGCGGGACGGTCTGCGGGCCTGGGAGGTCCACCGGCACCGGCTGGCACCGGAGACGGCCGCCCGCCTGGACGCGCTGCGAGCCGCCGGCCGGCTGACCGTTCGGGCCGGCGAGGTCCTGGACGCGGCGCCCGCGGACGGCGGCCTGCGGGTGCGCCTGACCGGCGGGCGGGAGCTGCGGGTGGCGACGGTGATCGACTGCACCGGCGCGCCGCTGGACCCGCGCACCGTGCCCGATCCGCTGCTGGGCGCCCTGCTGGCGCGGGGGGCGGCCCGTCCCGGACCGGGCGGAGCCGGCCTGGACACCTCCTCCGACGGGCGGTTGCTGCCTGCCGGCGGCCGGCCGGGCGCACCGCTGTGGACGCTCGGCGCGGCCCGCCGCGGGAACCTCCTGGAGTCCACCGCCGTCCCCGAGATCCGTTGCCAGGCGGCCGACGTGGCCGCCGCCGTGCTGCGGTCGCTCCCCGGGCGGGAGCGACCCGTACCGACCCCCCGAAGGAGCGCCGTGGACCACGCCATCGCACCGGGAGCACCCCGATGACCCTCGGTGTCGGGCTGGTGGGCTTCGGTGTCGCCGGCCGCCAGCACGCGGCCGCGCTGGAGGGCAGCGGGGTGGCACGGATCAGGTCCGTGCTGGAACCGGACCCGGCGACCGACCCGGGGCCGCTGCGGCGCAGCCCCGGCTGGGCGGACCTGCTCGGGGACCCCGAGGTGGCGCTGGTGGCCCTGTGCACGCCGCCCGGCGGGCGGGCCGAACTCGCCGAACAGGCGCTGGAGGCCGGCAAGGCGGTGCTGCTCGAACGGCCGGCCGCGTGCTCGCCCGCGGAGGTCGACCGGCTGCTGGCCGTCAGCCGGCGGGTGGGTCGCCCGGTCGGGGTGATGTTCCAGCACCGGCAGCTGATCCCCGAGCAGGTCCTGCGCTGGGGCTGGGGGCCGGGCGCCACGGCGCTCCTGCAGGTGTCCCGGTTCCGCCCGGCCGCGCACTTCCGCCGGGGCGGCTGGCGGCACGACCCGGCGCGGGCCCTCGGCGGCGCCGCCGCCCACCTGGGCGCGCACTACCTGGACCTCGCCTGCCAGGTGCTCGGCGAGCCCGCCGCCGTTCACGTGGTGGGCCGGCGCGAGGTCGCCGCCGGGATCGACTCCCGGATCGCCGGGGTCGTCGACTACCGCGGCGGGGCGACCCTCAGCTTCGCCGTCACCGCCGAGTCCACCGTCCGGACCGCGCGGCTGGAGATCCTCGGGGCCGACTGCCGGCTGCTGGTCCAGGACGGCGAGGTGACCACCGAGACCGGCGGCGCGATCGCGGACCACCCGGCGGTCCCGGGGTCGCTGCTGCGCCTGGAGGTCTACCGGGACATGGCCGAGGCACTGGCCACCGGGCAGCCGCCGCGGCGCTGCGGGCTGGCCGCCGCCCGCGCCGTGACGACCCTCCTGCACGCCGTCGCGGCCCGCGTGCCGCTGAGCGGCGTCGGCTGAGCGGCGTCCGCCGAGCACCCCTCGTACCGCGCATTCCCCTCCGTCGTCCCCATCCCACGCCTTGGAGCTGGCTGGTGTCCCAACTCATCTCTCCGACCGGTCCGGCGGCGCCGGCCGACCGGCACACCGGTCCGGCCGCGCCCGGACCGACCGACGACATCGTCTCCTGTTTCGAACAGCGGGTCGCGGACCACCCGGACCGGGCCGCCCTGGCCTGGCCCGGCGGGGCCCTGACCTTCGCCCGGCTCAACGCGGCCGCCAACCGCCTCGCCCGCCGCCTGGTCGCGGCGGGGGTGGGGGCCGGCTCCCGGGTCGCCCTGCACGCCGGCCGCGAGGCGCAGACCGTGGTGGCGATCCTGGCGGTCTGGAAGGCCGGCGGGGCGTACGTCCCGCTGGACCCGGCCCAGCCGGTGGAGCGGCTGCGGCTGCTGCTGGACGACTGCCGGCCGCACCTGCTGCTCGCCCGGTCGCAGGCCCTGGCCGAGCTCGGCACGGCCGTGCCGGCGATCGCGCTGGACGGCGCGGCGGAGCCGGCCGAAGCCGCCGACAACCTCGGACTCCCGCTCGCGGCCGACCGGTTGGCGTACGTCATCTACACCTCCGGCTCGACCGGCCGGCCCAAGGGCGTCGAGGTCGAGCACGGCAACCTCGCCCACCTGCTGCGCGCCAACCGGCACGTCCTGCACCCGGCGGCCGGCCCGCGCCCGCTGCGGGTCGCCCTGACCGCCTCGTTCGCCTTCGACGCCTCCGTCAACCAGCTCAGCTGGCTGCTGCGCGGCGACACCGGGTGGATCGTCGACGAGGAGACCCGGCGGGACACCCACGCCCTCGCCGCGCACCTGGCCGAGCACCGGCTCGGCGTGCTCGACGTGACGCCCTCCCAGCTGGCGGTGCTGGTGGCGCTCGGACTGTTCGAGGACCCGGACCGGGCCCCGTTGGTGGTGGTGGTGGCCGGCGAGCCGACCGGCCCGGCGCTGTGGAACCGCCTGCGCGAGATCCCCGGCACCCGGTTCTTCAACCTGTACGGGCCGACCGAGGCCACCGTCTACGCCACCGCCCAGCCGCTGGACGCGGCCGGCGCCACGCCCACCATCGGCACCGCGGTGCCCGGCACCAGCGCGTACGTGGTCGACGAGCGGGGCGAGCCGGTGCCGGCCGGCGGGACGGGCGAGTTGTGGATCGGCGGGAGCGGCGTCGCCCGGGGCTACCTGGGGCGCCCGGAGCTGACCGCCGAGCGCTTCCCGCAGGACCCGTTCGCCCCCGGTGCCCGGGTGTACCGCACCGGCGACCTGGTGCGCCGACGGGCGGACGACCGGCTGGAGTTCGTCGGGCGGGTCGACGACCAGGTGAAGATCCGCGGTGTCCGGGTCGAGCCCGCCGAGGCGGCCGCCGAGCTGGCCCGCCACCCGGGCGTGGCGGAGGCGGCCGTCGTCGCCCGCACCGACGCCGCCGGGAACCGGCGGCTGGTCGCCTACGTGGCGGCCGCGCCCGACCCCGGGACGGCGGAGCGGACGGTCGCCTCCTGGCAGGCGGTGTTCCAGGCCGCGCACGCGGGCGGGGACACCGTGGATCCGGAGTTCGACGTCCGCGGCTGGGCCAGCAGCTACACCGGCCGGGCCCTGCCCGAGGAGGAGATGCGGGACTGGGTCGATCGCACGGCGGCCCGGATCGCGGAGCTCGGCGCCCGCCGGGTGCTGGAGATCGGCGTCGGCAGCGGCCTGTTGATGTGGCGCCTGGCGCCGTCCTGCGAGCGGTACGCCGGGACGGACCTGTCCGCGACCACCGTCGACCTGCTGCGGGAGCGGCTGCGGGCCCGACCGCTCGCCGGCGTCTCGGTCCACCGGGCCCAGGCCACCGACCTCGCCGCCCTCGCGGCGGAGCGCTTCGACTGCGTCGTGATCAACTCGGTGGCGCAGTACTTCCCGGACCAGGACTACCTGCGCACGGTGCTGCGCGGCGCGCTGGAGGTGCTGGAACCGCACGGCCACCTGTTCGTCGGCGACCTGCGCCACCTCGGGCTGCAGGACGCCTTCCAGGTCGACGTGGTGCGCCACCGGCACCCGGGCACCACACCGGCGGAGCACCGCCGGCTGGCCCTGGAGGCCCGCGCCGACGAGGGCGAACTCCTGCTGGCCCCGGCCTGGTTCGAGCGGTTCGCCGCCGAGCACGACCTGGCCGCGCCGCGCGTCGCACCGAAGACCGGCCCGCACGACAACGAGCTGAACACCTTCCGCTACGACGTGCTGCTGACACCCGCCGCCAACGGGCCGGCGCCCCTCGACGGCAGTTGGATCGACGCCGGCGCCCGGGCCCTCGACGCCTCGGAGCTGCGGCGTCTGGCCGAGCAGCGGGGCCGGGTCCTGCTGCGCGGCGTACCGCACGCCCGCGTCGGCGCCCTGGTCCGCTCCGCCGCCGAACTCCTCGGCGACGGCAGCGCGGCCGGCCCGGTGACGGGCGGGCTGACCCCGGCCGACCTCGAGCGGGCCGCCGGCGGCCGGCCGGTGGCGGTGAGCTGGCGGGCCGGGCACCGCGACGGCGCGTTCGACGCGGTGATCGGCGCCCGCACCTGGGAGGTGGCGTTCCCGGGGCCCACCGGCGACGGCCCGGCCACCGGTGACGTCGCCGGTGACGGGGCGGCCACCGGCGACGGCCCGGTCACCGCCAACGTGCCGCGCCCCGCGCCGGTGACGGCCCGGCAGCTGCCGGCCGAGCTCACCGCGCACGCCGCCCGCCACCTGCCCGAGCACCTGCGGCCGTCCGCGGTCGTGGTCCTGCCCGGCCTGCCGCTGACCGCCAACGGAAAGCTCGACCGGGCCGCCCTGCCCGAGCCGCCCGGCTGGTCCGGGACGGCGCAGCCGGCTCCGGCCACCGCCGCCGAAACCCCGCGGAGCAGCACCGAGCAGGAGGTCGCCGAGCTCTGGGGCGAGGTGCTGGGGCGCACCGCGGTGGGCCGGCGGGACAACTTCTTCGAGCTCGGCGGTGACTCCCTCACCGCCGCCAGGATGCTGGGCGCGATCGGCGATCGCTTCGGTGTCCGGCTCTCCCTGCGCCAGGTCATGGACAGTGCGGACCTGGCGGACTTCTGCGACCGGGTCGACCTGGAACTGCTGGCCGGGCTCGACGACACCGAACTCGAGCGCCTGCTCGACGAGATCGAGGACACCCAACCATGAACAGCGGCATTTCGGTCATGCTCCTCCCGAAGGGCGGGGCCGCCCGCCGGCTCGCGCTCGCAGTCGTCTCGGCCTGGGTGTCGGTGGCGATCATCGCCCTGGCGATCGTGCTCCAGGTGATCGACGCGACCGGTTCCTACTCGGCGGCCGGTCTGGCCGCCGCCGCCTACGGTCTGGCCGCGGCCCTGGTCGGCGTGCCGCGCAGCCGGCTGGTGGACCGCTACGGTCCCCGCCGCACGCTGCCGGTGCTCGGCGCCCTCCAGGTGGTCGCGCTGCTGCTGATGATCGGTGCGGCCCGGATGCACGCCGGCGCAGCGGTGTTCGTGGTGCTGGCCGCCGTCGTCAGCGGTTGCACACCGCCGATGATCGGCTTCGCCCGGGGGCGCTGGGCGGCCGTCGTACCCGAGGAGGACCTGCCCCGCGCCTACGCGCTGACCGCGATGCTGGGCGACCTGGCGCAGATCGGCGGCGCCCCGGCGGCGGCCCTGATCGCCACCTTCCTGAACCCGTCCGCGGGCCTGGCCGCCGCGGCCGCCTTCACGGCCCTGGGACTGCTGCTGATGATCCCGCAGGCCGGTGCGGACCGGCGCCCCGAGCCGGCGCCCGCGGCGCGGGAGTCCCGGAGCGTGCTGGGCGCGCTCGCCTTCCCCGGGCTGCGGACGATCACGGTCGGCGGGGTCGGGGCGGGCCTGGGCCTCGGCGCCGTGGACGTGGTGGTGGCGGCGCTGGCCACCGCCCGCGGCGACCGCTGGGCGGCCGGCCTGATGCTGGGCGCGCTCGGCGTCGGCGGGGTGGTCGGCAGCGTGCTGTCGCCGAAGCTCGCCTCGTACGCGCCGGGCAGCCGGTACGTGGCCGGGCTGGCGCTGCTGCTGGTGAGCACGCTGGCCCTGGTGTCCACACCGCCCGGTGCGGTGGTCGGCGCGCTGCTGCTGGTCGTGGGCTTCGCCTGGGGCGTGACCAACGTCGTGCTCTACGAACTGCTCGACATCGTGGTGCCGACCAGCCGCTCCACCGAGGCGTGGGCGTGGCTGAGCACCGCGGAGTCGGTCGGCGCGGCGGCGGGGGCGGCGCTGGCCGGCGCCCTCGCGAGCCACTCGCTGACGCTGGGCTTCGCGCTGATCCCGGTCGCGGTCGCCGCCGGTCTGCTGGCCGGCCTGGTCGGGCGGCGCACGCTGACCGCGCCCGCCCCGGCCGCCGAACCGACCGTCCCCACCGTCCCCGCGCGATGACGCGCGCCGAACAGGAGAGGTGTGCAGTGCCCAGGTTGACCCTGACCGACGCCGATGCGGGCGCGGTGGAATTCCCCCGCGTGGAGTACCCGCCCCGGGCGACCGTGCTGGACCTGTTCCACGACCGGGTGGCCGAGACGCCGGACCGTCCGGCGATCGTCTTCGGCGACACCGTGCTGACCTACCGCCAGGTCGACGGCAAGGCCGCCGCGCTGGCCGCGCGCCTGGCCGCGGCCGGTGTGCGCCGGGGCGACCTCATCCCGCTGCTGGTCGGCAACGAGCCGCTGCTGCCGGTGTCGGCGATCGCCCTGATGAAGCTCGCCGCGCCGTTCGTGCCGGTGGACGAGGCCTGGCCGGCCGCCCGGATCGCTGCCGTGCTCGACCAGCTCGACCCCGCCGTGGTGGTCTGCTCACCGGGCCTGGCCGACCTCGCGGCGACGGTGGCCGGCGGCCGCGCCACGGTGGCGGTGGACCTCGCCGCCCTCCCGCAGGACGCACCGCCGGTGGCCGGCCCCGGCCCCGGCCGCGACGACCTGATCTACGGGTTCTTCACCTCCGGGTCGACCGGACTGCCCAAGTGCGCGCTCAACGCCCACCTCGGGCTGCTGAACCGGTTCCTGACCATGACCCGCCGGTTCGCCGGGGACGGCGCGGTGGTCCTGCAGAACAGCCGGCACGTCTTCGACTCCTCGATCTGGCAGCTGTTCTGGCCGCTGACCACCGGCTCCACCGTCGTCATCCCGGTCCGGCACGGCATCCTCGACCTGGCCGAGACGGTCAACGTGATCGCCCGCAACGGCGTCACCATGACCGACTTCGTCCCCTCGATCTTCAACACGCTGGTGACGATGGTGGCCGACGACCCGCGGCTGCGCGCCGACCTGGGCTCGCTGCGCCGGGTGCTGATCGGCGGTGAGGAGGTCTCCGCCACCGCCGTACGACGGTTCCGGGCGCTCATGCCGCAGGTCGGGCTGACCAACACCTACGGGCCGACCGAGTGCTCGATCGGCTCGGTCTTCCACGAGATCGACGACGCCGACGAGATCCCGATCGGGCGGGCCATCGACAACACCGTCGCGCTGGTGCTCGACGAGCAGCTGCGGCCGCTCCCGCCGGGCGTGCAGGGCGAGATCCACATCGGCGGGGACTGCGTCGGCCGCGGCTACCTCGGGGACCGGGAGAAGACGGCCGCCGCGTTCCTGCCCAACCCGTTCCGCACCGTCCCCGGCCCGTTGATCTACCGCACCGGGGACCTCGGCTGGCTCGGCGAGGACGGCCTGCTGCGCTTCGCGGGGCGCCGCGACCACCAGGTGAAGCTCAACGGGGTCCGGATCGAACTGACCGAGGTGGAGGCGGCGTTGACCCGGCACCCGGGGGTGCGCGAGGCCAAGGCCGTGATCGCGGGCGAAGGGTCCCGGCAGCGCCTGGTGGCGTTCGTGCTGCTGGCGGAGCCCGTCCCGGCCGGCCGCCTGCGCGAGTACGTGGCCGGGCTCCTGCCCGGCGAGGCGGTGCCGAAGGAGGTCGTCGAGCTCCCCGCGTTCCCGCTCACCCCCAACGGCAAGGCCGACCGGCGCGCCCTGGCCGCGCTGGCCGCCTCCGGCGTCGCCCCGCAGCAGGTGACCGAACCGGCCACCGAGCTCGAGCGGCGGATCCTCGCCGTCTGGCGGCAGGTCCTGGACCTGCCGGCGGTCGGCACCACGACCAGCTTCTTCGACGCCGGCGGCGACTCGCTCGCCGCCCAGCGCCTCGCCGTGGCGCTGCGCGCCGTCCTCGGGCGATCCCCCGGGGTCCGCGAGCTGGTCAGCCACCCCACCGTCCGGGCGCAGGTGGCGCTGGTCCGGGAGGCGGACGCCGCGGGCGAGGAGCCGGTCATCGGCCGGCTGCGGGCCGACTCGGTGCTGCCCGCGGACCTGCGCCGGGCCGCGGACGAGCCCTGGCGCCTGGACACCGTGCTGCTGACCGGCGCGACCGGGTTCGTCGGCGCCCACCTGCTGCACGAGCTGCTGGCCCGCACCCCGGCGCGGGTGGTCTGCCTGGTCCGGGCCGCCGACCGGCGCGAGGCCCGGGAGCGGGTGGACGCGGTGCTCGCCCGCTACGGCCTGGCCGAGGACACCGCCACCCACCGGATGGACGTGCTCCCCGGCGACCTCGGCACTGCGCGGTTCGGGCTCGCGCCCGAGGCGTTCGCCGCGCTCGCCGACGAGGTCGACACCGTCGTGCACAGCGGCGCCATGGTGAACCTGCTGCTCGACTACGAGGCCCACCGGCCGGCCAACGTCGAGGGCACCGGCGAGATCCTGCGGCTGATTGCCACCGGGCGGCGCAAGCACCTGCACCACATCTCGACCCTCGGCATCTTCCCGGCCGGCGCGCTGAACGGCGACCGGATCGCCGAGGAGGTCGAGCCGCTGGAGAACTCGCTCCCCTCGCACGGCTACGGCCAGTCCAAGTGGGTCTCGGAACGGCTGGTGCTCGCCGCCCGCGAACGGGGGGTGGAGTCCAGCGTGTACCGGCTCGGCGAGGTCGGCCCGCACTCGGGCACCGGCGTGCCCAGCGACCGCGGCCTGGTCGACCGGCTGCTGCTGGCGGCCGCCGCCCACGGCGTGTACCCGGGCACCTCGGTCGCCATCGACTACACCCCCGTCGACTACGTGGCCCGGCTGGTCGTCGCGGCGGTCGCCCGCGGGCGGGTGGGCGACACCTACCACCCGGTCCAGCGGACCGCCGTCGGGCTGGACGACCTGTTCCACGCCCTGGCCCGCCGGTCCAAGGTCGACCGGGTCTCGTACCGCGCCTTCTGGCGCTCGCTCGACCGCACCGACGAGGCGGCGCTGCGGCTGCGCACCATGCTCCCCGAACCGGTCGGCGACCCCGCCGCGGACGCCCGCTGCCTGGCCGACGTCTTCAGCAACGCCTCCCATCGGTTCGTCTCGCAGCGGGCCGACCGGCTCTGCGCCGAGGCCGGAATCGTCCTGCCGCCGCGCGAGGCGGTGCTCGGCCGGTACGCCCAGGGCTGCCTGCAGCACGTGGGCGCCCACCGCCCCGACACCCGCCCGCTCCCGCTGGCCCAGGGCCGGGGGGTGCGCTGATGCAGCACCGACGCTTCGGCCGCCTCGGCCACCGGGTCAGCGAGGTCGGCTACGGGATGTGGGGGGTCGCCGGCGGCGAGGGCGGCTGGACCGGCGCCGACGACGAGCGCGGGCTCGCCGCCCTCCAGGAGGCCGTCGACCTCGGCTGCACCTTCTTCGACACCGCCTGGATCTACGGGCGCGGTCACAGCGAGCGGATGCTCGCCGAGGTGCTGCGCGCCAACCGGCGGCGCGGCCTGACCGTCGCCACCAAGATCCCGCCCAAGGACCGCCGGTGGCCCTCCACCCGGGAGTCCCGCCTGGAGGACGTCTTCCCGGCCGACCACGTCCGCGAGTACACCGAGCGGAGCCTGGCCAACCTCGGCGTCGAGCGGATCGACCTCCTGCAGTTCCACGTCTGGGAGGACGCCTGGGCCGAGGACCCGCAGTGGCAGCGCACGGTGGCCGGCCTGCGGGAGGAGGGACTGGTCGGCGGCATCGGGATCAGCGTCAACCGCTGGGAGCCGTGGAACGTCCTGAAGGCGCTGCGCACCGGCCTGGTGGACGCCGTCCAGGTGATCTACAACGTCTTCGACCAGGCCCCGAAGGACGAACTGCTGCCGCTCTGCGCCGAGTTGGACATCGCGGTGATCGCCCGGGTGCCGTTCGACGAGGGCACCCTGACCGGCACCCTCACCGCCGACACCACCTGGCCCGAGGGCGACTGGCGCAACAGCTACTTCGTTCCGGAGAACCTGGTGCCGGCCGTGGCCCGCGCCGACCGGCTCAAGGAACTCCTGCCGCCCGGCCTGACCCTGCCCGAGCTGGCCCTGCGCTTCATCCTCGACGAGCCGCGGATCACCACCGTGATCCCCGGGATGAGCTCGCCGCGGCACGTCCGGGCCAACCTCGCGGTCAGCCGCCTGCCCGCCCTGCCCTCCCCCCTGGCCGCCGAACTCGGGCGGCACCGGTGGGACCGAACGCCGACGGAGTGGTCCCAGTGAACCCTGCCAGCCCGCAGCCCCGGGTGATCGCCCTGTGGGGCCCGCCGCGGTCCCGGTCGACCGCCTTCGCCCGGATGATGATGGAACGCCAGGATCTCCTGGTCCTGCACGAGCCGGTCTCCAACCTGCTGAGCGTCGGCCACCTGGACCTCGACGGTGTCCGCGTGCACAGCCCCGCCGAACTGCTGGAGCGGATCCTGCAACTCGGCGCGGACCGCCCGGTGTTCTTCAAGGACACCACCGAGTACCGCTACCTGCCGTACCTCGACGAGCGGTTCACCACCGACGTGGTGCACACCTTCATCATCCGCGACCCGGCCGAGGCGATCGCCTCGCACTGTGCCGTCAATCCCGACCTCACGCTGGAGGAGGTCGGCTACGAGCGGCAGTTCGAGATCTTCGAGCACGTCCGCCGGGCGACCGGGAGCACCCCGGTGGTGATCGACTCCGCCGACCTGCTGGCCGACCCGCCCGGCGTGGTCCGCAGCTACTGCGAGCGGGTCGGACTGCCGTACCGGCCCGAGGCGCTCAGCTGGGAGCCCGGGCCCCGAACCGAGTGGGAGCGCACCGCCCGCTGGCACCAGGACGTGGCCGCCAGCGGCTCCTTCCGGGCCCGCGCCAACGACTACCGGCGCACCGTCCGCAACGACCCCCGGCTGGCCGCGTACCGGGACCACCACCAGCCGTTCCACGACCGCCTTGCCGAGGTCCGGATCGGCTCCACCGCGAGGAGTGTGACGTCATGACCACGATCGAGAACGTACGGGACCTCCCGGGGCCCGTCGGATTCTGCGTCTCGGAGGGCCTGCCCTCCCGGGCCACCGCCCTGTGGCTCGCCGAGCAGGGCGTCCCGGTGCACGGCTTCCTGGCCGACATCGGGCAGCGCCCGCGCGCCGACCTGGACCACCTGGCCGGCGAGCTCGACGCGGCCGGCCTGCCCACCGAGGTCGTCGACCTCCGCCGGGAGATGGCCGAGCTCTGCGCCGACGTGGTGCGCTACCAGGCGCGCTACGACGACGGCTACTGGAACACCACCGGCGCCTCCCGGGCCGTCCTGGTGCGGGGCCTGTCGGCGGTGATGGGGCGGCGCGGGATGCGGGTCCTCGGGCACGCCTCCGTGAGCGGCGGCAACGACGAGCGCCGGTTCGCCGGCTACACCACCCGGATCCGGCCCGCCATGGACGTGTTCACCCCCTGGGCCGACCCGGCCTGCGGGGCGACCTTCGCCGACCGGGCGGCACTGGCCGCCTTCGCCGCCGCACGCGGCCTGTCGCTGGCCGGCGACGAGGCGGTCCGCTCGCTCGACGGCAACCTCGGCGGCTGCTCCCACGAGAGCACCGAGCTGGAGCGGCTGGCCGGCCACGGGCCCGTCCAGCGGGTGATGAGCGTCTCCCCCGAGGAGGCGCCCGACCGCTCGGAGTCCTTCGCCATCACCCTGCGCGGCGGCCGGCCCCTGCGCATCGACGAGGAACCGGTGGACGCGCTCGGCGCACTGCTGCGGGCCAACGAGGTCGCCGGCCGCAACGCGCTCGGATTCTTCGACGTGCTGGAGAACCGGCTCAACGGCACCAAGTGCCGCGGCGTCTACGAGGCACCCGGCCTGGAGCTGCTCGGCCGCTGCGTGCGCCGCCTCTACCAGGCCGTCCTGCCGCTGGAGGACGCCCGCCGGCTCCAGTCGCTGTCCGCCCTGCTCGGCAACGAGCTGTACGCGGGCCGCTGGTTCGACGACCGCGCCGCCGGAGCCCGGGCGGACGCCGACACGATCGTCGCCGGCGCCACCGGCACCGTGGAGCTCTCGCTCTACAAGGGCAACACCTTCTTCCGCTCGCTGCGCGACGTTCCGGCGGCCAGCGCGGTGCCGCGCCAGGCCCGTTTCGGCGCCGGCGGCTTCCGCTGGAAGGTCATGGACGACACCGAGCGCAAGGAGACCAGCCTTGTCTGAGACACCCCTGCGCGAGCGGCTCTCGCCGGCGCAGCGCACCGCACTCGCCACCCGCCTGGCCGACCGGCGCCGCGCCGTCGGCGACCGGATCCCGCGCCGCGACCCGGACCTGGCCGAGCTCCCCGCCTCCTTCGCCCAGCAGCGCCTGTGGTTCCTGGAACAGCTCGCCGCCGGCCGGCCGATCTACAACGTCCCGTTCGCCCTGCGGATCCGCGGCGCGCTGGACGTGGCCGCGCTCCGGGCCGCCCTGGGCGCCGTCGTGGCGCGCCACGAGATCCTGCGCACCACCCTGGAGAACCACGACGGCACGCCGGTCCAGCGGATCAACCCGGCCGGGGAGTTCCCCCTCCCCGTCCGCGACCTGGGCCGGCTCACCCCCGCCCGCCGGCCCGCCGAGGTCGAGCGGGCGGCCCGCGCCGAGGCCGCCCGGCCCTTCGACCTGGCCACCGACCCGCTGCTGCGGGCCGCCCTGCTGCGGACCGCCGAGAACGAGAACGTCCTGCTGCTGACCATGCACCACATCGCGGTCGACGGCTGGTCGTTGAACGTCGTCGCCGGCGACCTGGCCTCCCTCTACGCGGACCTCGCCGCCGGCCGGAGCGCCTCGCTGCCCGAACTGCCCGTGCAGTACGCGGACTTCGCGCTCTGGCAGCAGCGCTGGGCGGACAGCCCGGACGCCGCACGGCAGATCGCCTACTGGACCGACCGGCTGCGCGGGCTCACCACCCTGGAGCTGCCCACCGACCGACCGCGCCCGGACCGCCCGCCGTTCACCGGCGAGCGGGCCGAGCGCCCGCTCCCGGCCGACCTGGTCGCCGGCCTGGAGACGCTCTCGCAGGCCGAGCACGCGACGCTGTTCATGACCGCGCTCACGGTCTTCCAGATCCTGCTGCACCGCTACACCGGGCAGGACGAGGTCGTGGTGGGATCGCCGTTCGCCGGCCGCGCCCACCCCGAGGTGGAGCCGCTGGTCGGCATGTTCGCCAACATGCTGGTGCTGCGCACCGCCGTGGACGGCGACCGGTCCTTCCGGGACCTGCTGGCCACCGTCAAGGAGACCGTGCTGGCCGCCGAGGAGCACCAGCACGCGCCGTTCGAGCGGCTGGTGGAGGAGCTGCGCCCGGAGCGCGACCCCTCCCGCAACCCGCTGTTCCAGATCTCCTTCAGCCTGCAGAGCGCCAGCGGCGACGGCTTCCGGCTGCCGGGCCTGGAGGTCGAGGAGCTGCCGGTCGACTCCGGGACCTCCCGGTTCGACATGGCCTTCAACGTCGAGTCCCGGGCCGGCGGCTACCGCCTCTGGGCCGACTACTCGACCGAACTCTGGGACCGCGAGCGGATCGACCGGATGTTCGGCCACTACGAGACGCTGCTGCGCGCCGTGCTCGCCGACCCGGACCGGCCGGTCCGCGACCTGCCGCTGCTCACCGGCGCCGAGCGGCAGCAGCTGGTCACCGGGTTCAACGACACCGCGCGGGAGTTCCCGGCGGGCGTGACCCTCGACGAGCTCGTCGCGCGGCGGGCCGCCGCACAGCCGGACCACCAGGCCGTGGTGATGGACGGCACCACCCTCGGCTACGGGGAGCTCGACGCCCGTGCCGACGCGCTCGCCGCCCGGCTGGGCGACCTCGGCGGCCCCGGCCGTACCGTCGCGGTCTGCCTGCACCGCTCGCCCGAGCTGGTGGTGGCGCTGCTCGGCATCCTCCGCAGCGGCGCGGCGTACCTGCCGCTGGACCCGAACGACCCGCCCGCCCGGCGCGCGGCCATCCTGGCGGACACCGGCGCCTCCGCGGTGGTCGCCGCGGCCGACG
This sequence comes from Kitasatospora sp. NPDC094015, assembly GCF_040304075.1. Classification (NCBI taxonomy): domain Bacteria; kingdom Bacillati; phylum Actinomycetota; class Actinomycetes; order Kitasatosporales; family Streptomycetaceae; genus Kitasatospora; species Kitasatospora sp. NPDC094015. The sequence continues at coordinate 5,623 of NZ_JBEOUL010000039.1, read as the reverse complement.
CGGACCTCGAACTGCCGCCGGACCTGCCCGTCCTGACGCCCTCGGCGCCGTCCGGCGCGACGGCCCCGGCGCCTCGCGCGCACGGACCGTCCGACCCGGCGTACGTCATCTTCACCTCCGGCTCGACCGGCACGCCCAAGGGCGTGGTCGTCGAACACCGCGCCGCCGTCAACTTCGTCACCCAGGTGAACCGGCTCTTCGCGCTCGGTCCGGACGACCGGATGCTGCAGTTCGCGAACCCCACCTTCGACGTCTCGGTGTTCGAGATCTTCGCCGCCCTTACCGCCGGCGCCACCCTGTGCATGACCTCCCGCGAGGTGCTGCTCGCCCCGGACCGGCTCGGCGGGTTCATCAAGCGCAACGGCATCACCGTGATGGACATGGCGCCGGCCGTGATGGCGCTGCTGCCGGCCGAGGAGTTCGCCTCGCTGCGGATCGTCTTCGTCGGCGGCGAGGCCTTCCCGAGCACCCTGGTCAACGCCTGGAACCTGCCCGGCCGCCGCTTCTTCAACGGGTACGGACCGACCGAGGCGACCGTCACCTGCGTCGTCCACGAGTGCCAGGGCCGCTACCAGGCCTCCCCGCCGATCGGCCGGCCGATCGGCAACTACCGGGCCTACGTCCTCGACCGCTACGGCAACCCGCAGCCCGCGGGCGTCCCCGGCGAACTCCACCTGGGCGGCGCCGGCCTGGCCCGCGGCTACCTCAACCGCCCCGAGCTCACCGCCGAGCGCTTCCCGGTGCTCCTGGTCGACGGCGAGGAGCAGCGGCTCTACCGCACCGGCGACCTGGTCCGCCAGCGCTGGGACGGCGAGCTGGTCTTCCTCGGCCGGATCGACCGCCAGGTCAAGCTGCGCGGCCTGCGGATCGAGCTCGGCGAGGTGGAGACCGCCCTGACCGGCCACCCCGCGGTCCGCCAGGGCCTGGTCGAGCTGGTCGGGACCGGGGCCGACGCCCGGCTGGTGGCGTACGTCGTCCCCGACGGCGCCTGCGACGCGGCGACCCTGCGGGCCCACCTGGGCTCCACCCTGGCCGGCCACATGATCCCCTCGCAGTTCGTCTGGCTGGAGGCGCTGCCGCTCACCTCGAGCGGGAAGGTCGACCTGGCCCGGCTGCCGCGGCCCGAGCCGGGCACCGACCGGGACACCGCCTACGTGCCGCCGACCTCGGACACCGAGCGGCTGCTCGTCGGCCAGGTGATCGGCAGCGTGCTGCGGGTCGAGGACGTCGGCGTCCTGGACAACTTCTTCGACCTGGGCGGCAACTCGCTGCAGGCCACCCAGCTCGCCGCGCGCATCCGCAGCACCTTCGACACCGACATCGACCTCCAGGCCATCTACCGCGCCTCCTCGATGGCCGAGCTGGCCGCGCTGATCGACGACGCCCGGAGCGCCGCCGAGCAGGCCGCCGACGCCGACCGGCTGGACCTCGCGGCCGAGATCGCCGAACTGACCGACGACGAGGTGGCGGCCCTGCTGCGCGCCGAACCCGAGGGGGACCTGGCATGACCGACACCGCACTCGAGCCCGGCGCCGCCCGGCGCGAGCTCCTGGCACGCCGGCTGCGCGCCGCGGCCCGCGAACGCGCGGCGGCGGGGCGGATCGTCCCGCGCGACCCGGCGACCACCGCACTGCCCGCCTCGTACGCCCAGCAGCGCCTGTGGTTCCTCGACCAGTGGGCCCCGCAGCGGGCGACCTACACCGTCCCCTACCGCTTCCGGCTCACCGGCGCCCTGGACGCGGCGGCGCTCGAGGCGGCGCTGTCCGCGGTCGTGGACCGGCACGAGGTGCTGCGGACGACCTTCACCGGGGTGGACGGCGTGCCGTTCCAGGTCGTCGGGGAGCGCGGCGGGTTCCGGCTCGCGGTGACCGATCTCGGCGCGCTCGCCCCGGCCGACCGCCGGCGCGAGGCCGATCGGCTCGCGCTCGCCGACGCCACCACCCCGTTCGACCTCGCGACCGGGCCGCTGGTGCGCGGCACCCTGCTGCGGCTCGGCGCCCGGGAGCACCTGCTCCTGCTGACGCTGCACCACACCGTCTCCGACGGCTGGTCGTTCCGGGTCCTGTTCGAGGAGCTGAACGCCTGCTACACCGCGTTCGCCCGCGGCGAGGACCCGGGGCTGGCCCCGCTGGAGCTGCAGTACGGCGACTTCGCCGTGTGGGAGCGCCACCGCGTGCGGGACGGCGCGCTCACCGCCGACCTGGAGCACTGGACGGCGAAGCTGGCCGGCGCCCCGATGGCCGAGTTCCCCACCGACCACCCCAGGCCCCGGGAGCTCAGCGGGCGCGGCCGCAGGCTGCTGTTCTCCTGGGACGGGGACCTCGCCCGGCAGGCCGTCCAGCACGCCAGGAGCCGCGGCGCGACGCTGTACATGCTGCTGGTCGCCGGCCTGGCCGGCCTGATGCAGCGCCACAACGGCGTCGGCGAACAGGTCTTCGGCGCCGCGGTGGCCGGTCGGACCCGCGCCGAGACCGAGGGGCTGATCGGCCTCTTCGTCAACACGCTGGCGCTGCGCATCGAGACCGGGGACGACCCGACCCTGGAGACCCTGGTCCAGCGGGCCCGCAGCGCCGCCGTCGAGGCCTTCGCCCACCAGGACGTGCCGTTCGACCGCCTGGTGGAGGCACTGCGGCTGCCGCGGGAGACCAACCGCAACCCGCTGTTCCAGGTCATGATCAGCATGCAGAACCTCAGCCACACCCCGCGGGCGGCCCTGCACGACGTCGACGTCACCATCGAGACCGTCGACCTGGACATCGCCAAGTTCGACCTCACCTTCCTCTTCACCGAGGGCGAGGACCGGATCGGCCTGGAGGTCGAGTACAGCACCGACCTGTTCCGGGAGGACACCGTCCGCCGGCTGGCCGACCGCTTCGAGCGGCTGCTGGACGCCATCGTCCGGCAGCCCGAGCTGCGGCTGTCCGAGGTCCAGGTGCTCTCCGACGCGGAGCGCGACCACCTGTTCGAACTCTCCGCGCCGGCCCCCGCCGAGCTGCCCGAGGAGTCCGTGACGGCCGCGTTCGAGCGGTGGGCCGCCGCCGCCCCGGACCGCCCGGGCGCGTCCTTCGACGGCCGCACGCTCTGCTACGCGGAGCTGGACGCCTGGGCCAACCGCCTCGCGCACCGGCTGATCGCCCAGGGCATCGGGCGCGGTACGCGGGTCGGCCTGTGCACCCCCCGCACGGTCGAGCTGGTCGTCGGCATGCTGGCGATCGCCCGCACCGGCGCCGCCTACGTGCCGCTGGACCCGGCCAACCCCTCCGAGCGCCTGGCGTACATGCTCGCCGACGCCGAGGTCGGAGCCGTGCTGTACGAACCGGCGGTGGCCGCCGCCGTCCCCGCCGGCACCTTCCTGCGCGTCCCGCTCGACGCCGCGGACGACCAGCCCTCGGACGCCCCCGGGGTGGCCGTCGGACCGGACGACCTGCTCTACGTCATCTACACCTCCGGCTCCACCGGCCGCCCCAAGGGTGTCTGCATCCCGCACCGGGCCGTGACGGCCCTCGTCCAGCAGGCCGACTACGTCTGCCTCACCCCGGACGACGTGATCGGCCAGGCCTCCAACTCCTCGTTCGACGTGGCCACCTTCGAGATCTGGGGAGCGCTCTGCAACGGCGCGCTCGTCGTCGGCGTGCCCAAGGAGGTGCTGCTCTCCGGGCCGGCCCTGCGCAACCACATCGCCGAGCACCGCATCACCGTGATGAACGTGCCGTCCTCGCTCCTCAGCGTGCTGGCGCAGGAGACCCCGGACGTCTTCGGCGGCCTGGACACCCTGCTCTTCGGCGGTGAGGCGGCCGACCCGACCGCCGTGGCGGCCGTGCTGCGCCACCCGCCCGGCCGGATGCTCAACGTCTACGGGCCCACCGAGACCACCACCTTCTCGGTCGCCGGACTGATCCGCTCGGTCGCCGACGGCGACCAGGACGTACCGCTGGGCCGTCCGATCAAGCACATGTGGGTGTACGTGCTCGACGCCGACGGCGCACTGGCACCCCCCGGCGTCACCGGCGAGCTGTGGATCGGCGGCGCCGGCCTGGCGCACGGCTACTGGAACCGTCCCGAGCTGACCGCCGAGCGGTTCGTCGAGGACCCGTTCCGACCGGGCGAGCGCCTCTACCGCACCGGCGACCTCGGCCGCTGGCGCCCGGACGGCGAGCTGGAGTTCTGCGGCCGCATCGACGACCAGGTGAAGATCCGCGGCTACCGGGTCGAGCCGGGCGAGATCGCCACCGTTCTCGCCGAACACCCCGACGTCCGCGATGCCGTGGTGGTGGTGCGGTCGGACGCGGGTGCTCCGGCGCGGCTGGTCGCGTACGCGGTGCCGTCCGGCCCCGGGGTGGACGCGGCGGGGCTGCGGCGGTTCGCGGCCGAGCGGCTGCCGGAGTACATGGTGCCGGCCGCGGTGCTGCTGCTGGAGCGCCTGCCGCTGAACGCCAACGACAAGGTGGACAAGGCGGCCCTGCCGGCACCGACCGGCGGCGAGGGCGGCTCGGTCGAGTATCTGGCACCGCGGACCGGCACGGAGAGCGTGCTCGCGGAGATCTGGTGCGAGGTGCTGGGGTGCGCCCGGGTGGGGGCGCGGGACGACTTCTTCGCGCTGGGCGGCCACTCGCTGCTGGTGACGCAGGTGGTCTCGCGGGTGGAGTCGCGGCTCGGGGTCCGGATGCCGCTGCGCGCGGTGTTCGAGGCACCGGTGCTGGAGCGGCTGGCCGCGCTGGTGGACGAACGGACCACCGACGGCCCGGAGGTCCGCGAGATCGTCCCGGTGCCGCGCGGAGGAGCGCTGCCGCTGTCGTTCGCGCAGCAGCGGCTCTGGTTCCTGGACCGCCTGGTGCCCGGCAGCGGCTCGTACAACATGCCGGACGCCTTCCGGGTTCGGGGTCAACTGGATGTCACCGCGCTGCAGTTCGCGGTGGACACCGTGGTCGCCCGGCACGAGTCGCTGCGCACCACCTTCACCGAGCAGGACGGCACGCCCTGGCAGGTGATCCACCCGGGCCTGGAGGTCCCCGTCCGCGTCGTCGAGGCGGCGGACCAGGAGGCGGCGCTCGCGCTCGCCGGGGCGGAGGCCCAGGAACCGTTCGACCTGGAGCGCGGCCCGCTCATGCGGGTGCTGGTGATCCGGCTCTCCGCCGACGAGTGCTGGCTGTCGCTGACACTGCACCACATCGTCTCCGACGGCTGGTCGGCCGGCGTCCTGCTGGACGAGCTGTCCCGGGCCTACACCGCCGCACTCACCGGCAACACCCCCGACCTGCCCGAACTACCCGTCCAGTACGCCGACTTCGCCGCCTGGCAACGCGACTGGCTGCGCGACGACGTACTCACCGAACAGCAGACCTACTGGTCGAACGCCCTCGGTGGGATCACCCCCCTCGAACTCCCCCTCGACCGGCCCCGACCGCCCGTACAGACCCACCACGGCGCCACCCTCGACTTCACCGTCGACCCCACCACCGCCGAACACCTGCGCACCCTCGCCCGCGACGGCGGCGCCACCCTCTTCATGTGCCTGCTCGCCGCCTTCTCCGCCCTCCTCTCACGCCTCAGCGGCCAGGACGACATCGCCGTCGGCTACCCCATCGCCAACCGCAACCACCCCGCCACCGAACGCATCATCGGC
>NZ_JBEOUL010000038.1:19124-60256 GCF_040304075.1 Kitasatospora sp. NPDC094015 | reverse complement strand
TTGCGGACGGGTGCGGCGTACCTGCCGCTGGAGTTGGACTATCCGGTGGAGCGGCTGGCGTTCATGGTCGAGGACACCGGGCCGGTGTGCCTGGTGACCGACTCCACCGCCCAGGACCGGATGCCGCAGGCACCGGGCGTCGCCCGCCTGCTGCTGGACGCGCCGGAGGTGGTGGCGGAGCTGGCGGCGCTGCCGGACGGGCCGTTGGGTGTGGTGGTGGATCCGGAGTCCCCGGCCTATGTGATCTTCACGTCGGGGTCGACGGGTCGGCCGAAGGGTGTGGTGACGCCGTACCGGGGTCTGACGAACATGCAGTTGAACCACCGGGAGGCGATCTTCGATCCGGTGGTGGCCTCGGCGGGCGGTCGGCGGCTGCGGATCGCGCACACGGTCTCGTTCTCCTTCGACATGTCGTGGGAGGAGCTGCTCTGGCTGGTCGAGGGCCACGAGGTCCATGTGATGGACGAGTCGCTGCGCCGCGACGCCGAGGAACTCTCCGCGTACTGCGCCGAGCACGCCATCGATGTCATCAATGTCACGCCCTCGTACGCCCAGGCGCTCGTCGACCGGGGTCTGCTGGAGGAGGGGCGGCACCGTCCGGTGCTGGTGCTGCTGGGTGGTGAGGCGGTGGCGGAGACGTTGTGGTCGCGGCTGCGGGAGACGCCCGGGGTGTTGGGTTACAACCTGTACGGGCCGACCGAGTACACGATCAACACCTTGGGTGGTGGGACGGAGGATTCGGCGACGGCGACGGTGGGTCGGCCGATCTGGAACACCCGGGCGCATGTGTTGGACGGGTATCTGCGGCCGGTGCCGGTGGGTGTGCCAGGTGAGTTGTACGTGGCCGGGGTGGGTCTGGCGCGGGGTTATCTGAACCGTGCGGGGTTGACGGCGGAGCGTTTCGTGGCGGATCCGTTCGGTGAGCCGGGTGGCCGGATGTACCGGACGGGTGATGTGGTGCGCTGGCGGGCCGATGGTCTGCTGGACTTCCTGGGGCGCGCGGACGACCAGGTGAAGATCCGGGGTTACCGGGTCGAGCCGGGGGAGATCGAGGACGCGCTGGCGGAGCACCCGGGGATCGCGCAGGCCGCCGTGGTGGTCCGCGAGGACACCCCAGGGGTCAAGCGCCTCGCCGCCTACCTGGTGTCAGGTGAGGGTGCCCTTACCGACACGGCCGCAGTCCGTCGTATGCTTGCCGGGCGCCTGCCGGAGTACATGGTCCCGTCCGCGTTCGTCGTCCTCGACGCGCTGCCGCTGACCGTCAACGGCAAGCTCGACCGCAAGGCCCTGCCCGCCCCCGCCGCGGCCGACTTCACCACGGCCGGACCGCAGCGCGGGCCCCGCTACGCGAGCGAGCAGGCGGTGCTGGACGCCTTCGTCGAGGTGCTGGGCCTGCCCACCCTCGGCATCGACGAGAACTTCTTCGAGCTGGGCGGGCACTCGCTGCTGGCGATGGGTCTGCTCCAGCGGCTGCGCAAGGACTTCGACAGCGGACTCGGCCTGGCCGACCTGCTGGCCAGGCCGACCGTGGCCGGCCTGGCGGAGTTCCTGGTCGACCGGACGGTCGACACCGCCCTCGGCCGCCCCGAGGGCGCGGCCGCCCCCTGCTCCGACTGACCCCGGCCCCGACCCGCCCGACCACCCGAACCCGATCCTGACCCCCCCTGCGAACCCCGAGGAGTACGAGATGACCGCCACCAACCCGTTCGAGGACGACGACGCCCGCTACTTCGTGCTGGTCAACGAGGAGAACCAGCACTCGCTGTGGCCGGCCTTCGCCGAGGTCCCGGCCGGCTGGACCGTCGTGCACGGCGAGGACACCCGCCAGGGCTGCACCGAGTACGTCGACGCCTCCTGGACCGACATGCGCCCGGCCGGCCTGATCGCCCGCTCCGCGGCCGCCGGCGCCTGAGGGCCCCCACGGGGGGAGGCCACCGGCCGTCCCCCCGGGGCCCGGACCCTGACCGCAGCGACCAGACGGATGAACCGATCGACGTGAGCACCCAACAGACGGATCCCGCCGCCGACCCCTCGGACACCCTGACCGCGGAACAACTCGCCGACGAGGACCTGGAGCCCGGCGCGCTCTCCCCCGAGCGCCGCCGCCGGGCCCGGGCACTGCTGCGCGGCTCGCTGCGGCCCCACCGGGCCACCGTGGCCGCCGCCATGATCGCCGCCGCGATCCGGCAGATCGCGCTGCTGGCCGTGCCCTGGTGCATCCAGAAGGCGCTCGACGACGGACTCGGCCGGCACGACGACCGGGCCCTGCTGCTCTGGTCCGCCGCCACCGCGGCCACCGCGCTGGTCCAGTTCGCCGGCCTCTACGGCTGGCAGTACTGGGCCGGCTACGCCGACGCCAAGGTCGGGGCCGACCTGCGCTCCCGGCTGCTGCGCCACCTGTCCGGGCTGGACCGGGAGGCGCTCGCCTCCCGCGGCCACGGCGACCTCGCGATGCGCGCCACCCGCGACACCGACCTGGTCCGCGAGTGGGTGCACGGCCTGGCGATCTGGGTGGTCCTCGGCACCACCTTCGTGGTGGTGCTGCCCGCGATGGCCGCGCTCGACCCGAGCCTGCTGCTGGTCACCCTGGCGACCCTGCCGTTCCTGGTCTGGGTCAACCTGTACTTCCCCAAGCGCTTCGCCGCCGCCAGCGGCGAGCTGGCCCGGGTGCACGGCGAACGCGCCGACGCCGTCGCCGACCTGCTCCAGGTCGGTACCGGCCTGCGCGGCACCGGCGGCCACCGCCCGCTGGTGGAGCGTCACCACGCGGTCAGCGCCGAGGTCACCGGCCGCACCGTGGTCGCCGCCCGGATCGAGGCGAGCTGGGCCGCCGTGGCACCGTTCGTGCCCCGGCTGGCGGTCGCCGCCGGGGTCGGCATCGGCGGGCTCGCCGTGCTGGACGGCCGGCTCAAGTTCGGCGCCCTGGTCGCCTACACCTCCTGGATGGCGATCGTCACCCTGGCCACCCGGGTACTGGTCGACCGGCTGCTGGAGCGCGGCCAGGCCGACGTGGCCGCCGCCCGGATCGACGAGGCGCTCGCCATCCTGCCCGCCGTCACCGAGCCCGCGCCCGGCGACGCCCGGCCGCTGCCCGCCACCGGCACCCTCACCCTGGCCGGCGTCAGCGCCGTCCGCGACGGCCGTACCGTGCTCGCCCCGATCGACCTGGAGGTCGCGCACGGCGAGTTCGTCGCCGTGCTCGGCGCCACCGGCTCCGGGAAGAGCACCCTGCTGCGGCTGCCCGTCCGGCTGGACGACCCGGCCACCGGCACGGTCGCCTACGGCGGCACCGACCTGCGCACGGTCGCCCTGGACGAGGTCCGCAGCCGGATCGCGTACGTCGCCCAGCGGCCCGTCCTGCTCTCCGGCACCGTCGCCGACAACCTGCGCCTGGGCCGCGAGCTGCCGGACGAGGCGCTGCACGAGGCCTGCCGCACCGCCGGCATCCACGACCAGCTCGCCGCGATGCCGGACGGCTACCTGACCGAACTCGGTGAGGGCGGCTCCGCGCTGTCCGGCGGCCAGGTCCAGCGCCTGGCGATCGCCCGCGCCCTGCTGGGCGACCCCCGGGTGCTGCTGCTCGACGACTCCACCTCGGCGCTCGACACCGCCACCGAACGGCTCGTGCTGGAACGGCTGCGGGCCTGGGCCGACGGCCGCACGATCCTCTTCGCCACCCACCGCACCGCCGTCCTGGAGGCCGCCGACCGGGTGGTGCGGCTGCGCTCGCCGCTCGGCGCCCTGGACACCCCGAACGAAAGGCCGGACGCCGACGTGACCCCCAGCGCCGTGGAGGTGGGCCGTGGCTGAGCAGCCGTTGCTCCAGGAGGAGGCCGACCAGCGCGGGGTACTGCGCCGGGCCGCCCCGTACCTGCGCCCGCACCGCCGCCGGCTGGCCGTGGCGCTGGCGGTCGGCCTCGCCGACTCCGCGGCCCTGGTCGCGGTCGCCCCGCTGGTCGGCCTGGCGGCCGACGCCGTCACCCACCGCGAACGCGGCACGCTCGGCCTGGCCGTGCTGCTGCTGGTGCTGTTCGCCGCCGCCCAGCTGGTGCTGGCCCGGGTCGGCGAGCTGCTCCTGATCAAGGGCGGCGAGCAGGTCGTGCGAACCCTGCGCGAGCAGTGCGTGGAGAACCTCGCCACCGCGCCGCTGCGCTTCCTGGAGACCCACCGCAGCGGCGAGTTGCTGCGCCGGGCGACCGGCGAGGTCGCCGCGCTGGCCGCCTTCGTCCGGCTGCACCTGCGCAACCTGGTGGCCTCGGCGGCGACGCTGGTGTTCACCCTGGTCGTGCTGGCCGGCTACTCCTGGCTGCTGCTGCTGGTCCAGCTGGCGGTCTTCCTGCCGTTGACCTTCCTGGTCACCCGCTGGTTCCAGCGGGACGCCGGTGCGGCGTTCGGCGGCAAGGCCGGCGCCGAGGCCACCGTCGCGGCCACCTTCTCCGAGACGCTGACCGCCCGTGAGGCGCTGCAGACCTCGCGCGGCCTGCCCGGCTGGACGAAGCGCTTCGAGCGGGAGAACGCCCACGCCGTCCGCGCCGCCCGGCGCGCCCTGCGGGTGGAGAACCGGATCGACCTGGTCAGCCTGATCGAGGGCCTGGCCCTGGTGGTGCTGCTCCTGGTGGGCGGCTGGCTGGTCGGCCGCGACAGCCTGGGCATCGGCGCCGTGGTGGTCTTCGTGGTCGCCAGCCGCAACCTGTTCGACTCCTTCGCCGACCTCTCCCAGCTGGTCGGCGAGGTGCAGACGGCCCGCACCGGCCTGGCCCGGCTGCTCGACCTGCTGGCCGCCACCGAGCCCGCGCGGGTACCGGCCCTGCCCGCCCCCCGCGCCGACCTGCCCACCCGGGGCGAACTGCGCTGCGAGGGCGTCGAGTACGCCTACCGCGCCGACGGCAAGGTGCTGCACGCCATGACGCTGGCCTTCCCGGCCGGCAGCCGCACCGGCGTGGTCGGCGAGACCGGCTCCGGCAAGACCACCCTCTCCAAGCTGCTCTGCGGCCTCTACCCGCCGGACCAGGGCGCCGTCAGCTTCGCCGGCACCGACCTGCGGGAGATCTCCGAGCCGGAGCTGCGCCGGCGGATCGTCCTGGTGCCGCAGGAGGTGCGGATGGTGTCCGGCACCATCGCGGACAACCTGGCGCTGGTCCAGGGCGACCCGGACCGGGCCCGGATCGAGAAGACCGTCGACCAGCTCGGCCTGCGGGAGTGGATCACCGACCTGCCCGGCGGGCTCGACGCCGAGGTCGGCCAGCGCGGCGGCAACCTGTCGGCCGGTGAGCGGCAGATCCTCGGCCTGGTGCGGGCGGTGCTCGCCGATCCGGCCGTCCTGGTGCTGGACGAGGCCACCGCCGACATCGACCCGGCCACCGCCGCCCGGCTGGAGCACGCGCTGGACGAACTGCGCGCCGACTGCACGCTGGTGGTCATCGCGCACCGCCCGGCGACCATCGCCCGGATGCCCCGGGTGGTGCGGCTGGACGGCGGGCGCCTGGTCGGTGACGGCCCGGCGGCCGACGCCCCGGCGGGCGAGCGGGCGACTGGTCCGCTGATCGCAGGTTAGGCTAACCTAATCATCGACGTCGGCCGGCGCCGCCGTCCCGCCTGCCCGGGACGGCGGCACCGGCGTACGTCGGACCTGCGCCACACCTGCCACCGGATTGGGCCGAACGATGACCGTCGACACTGCTCCGCCGCGCATGCGGATCGTCCGCCATCCGCTCAAGTACCGCCTGCTGGAGGTCCGGCGGGTCACCCGGGTCACCCCGGGAACGGTGCGGGTGACGCTCGGCGGACCGGCCCTCGAAGGCTTCTGCGAGCAGGCGCCGACCGACCACGTCAAGCTCTGCTTCGCCCGGCCCGGCGAGGAGCTGCCGGTCGAGCCGGTGGTCGAGAACGACACCTGGATGGACGCCCCGGTCGAGCCGATCACCCGCGACTACACGATCCGGCACTACCGCCGGGCCGAGCAGGAGCTGGACATCGACATGGTGCTGCACGGCACCGGTGTCGGTTCGAGCTGGGCGCGGACCGCCGAACCCGGCATGCGCCTCGGCGTGTTCGGCCCGCGCGGCTCGGAGGAGATCCCCTTCGTCCACGACTGGTACCTGCTGGCCGCCGAGGAGACCGCGCTGCCCGCGCTCGCCCGCTGGCTGGAGATGCTGCCCGCCGGCGTCAAGGTGCTCGCCTTCGCCGAGGTGCCCGGCCCCGAGGACGAGCAGACCTTCGAGACCGCCACCGACCTGCGGATGACCTGGCTGCACCGCGGCGCCGCCCCCGCCGGCAGCACCGACCTGATCGAACGCGCCGTCCGCGCCGCCGAGTTCCCCGCGGGGATGGGCTTCGCCTGGGTCGCCGGTGAGGCCACCACGCTCAAGCCGATCCGCCGCCACCTGCGCGGCGAGCGCGGCCTGAGCAAGGAACAGGTCGACGTGGACGGCTACTGGAAGCGCGGCGTGGAGAACCACGACCACCACGAGGACGACCACGAGCACGCATGACGGACCGACTGCTCGACACCCCCGCACCCGCCCGGCCCGCGCCACGGCCGGGCCGCCCGGCCGCCGCGGCCCGCCCCGGCCCGGCCCGCCGGGTCGGCTGGCTGCTGGCCGGCCTCGTCCTGCTCGGCGTGCTCGCCGTCCTCGGCGTCGCCATCGGCGCCCGGTACGTCCCGCCGGCCCAGGTGCTGCACGTCCTGCTGCACCGCGAACCCACGTCCGAGGACTGGATCGTGGTGCACCACTCGCGGATCCCGCGCACCCTGCTCGGCATCGCGGTCGGCGCCGCCCTCGGCCTCGCCGGCGCCCTGATGCAGGCGCTCACCCGCAACCCGCTCGCCGACCCCGGCCTGCTCGGCGTCAACGGCGGAGCCGCCGCCGCGGTCGCCGCCGGCACCGCCCTGCTCGACCTGCGCAGCTTCGGCTCGTACGTCTGGTTCGCGCTCGCGGGCGCCGCGGTGGCCGCCGTCGTGGTCCAGATCCTCGGCTCGGGCGGCCGCGCCAGCGCCACCCCCGCCCGGCTGGCACTGGCCGGCACCGCGGTCACCGCCGTGCTGACCGCCTTCGTCAACGGGCTGATCCTGCTCGACCCGCTCACCCTGAACCGCTTCCGGTACTGGCAGGTCGGCACGCTGGCCGGGGTCGACACCGCGATCCTCGGCCAGGTGCTGCCCTTCCTGGCGGCCGGCGCCGTGCTCGCCCTGGCCCTGGGCCGCCCGCTCAACGCGCTCGCCCTCGGCGACGACGCCGGCCACGCCCTCGGCGCCAACCCCGGCCGGACCCGGGTGCTCGGCATGGTGGCGGTCACCCTGCTGTGCGGCGCGGCCACCGCCGCCGTCGGCCCGATCGCCTTCGTCGGCCTGGCCGTCCCGCACCTGGCCCGCCACCTGTGCGGCCCGGACCAGCGCTGGATCATGCTGCTGTCCGCGGTGTTCGCCCCCGTGCTGCTGCTCGGCTCCGACATCATCGGCCGGCTGGTCCTGCACCCCGCCGAACTCCAGGTCGGCGTCGTCACCGCCTTCGTCGGCGCCCCGCTCTTCATCGCCCTCGTCCGCGGCCGGAGGATCGCCCAACTGTGAACAGCACCACGGCGGTCGACCGGCCCGCCGACCCCCGCCCGGCCGAGCCGCCGGCCGCCCGCCCGCGCGTCCCGCTGGCCGCGCTGCGCCTGCCCGGCGGACTGTCGCTGCGCTGGCACCACCGGGCCACCCTGGTCGGCCTGCTGCTGGTGGCCGCGCTGCTCGGGGTGGTGGTCTGGTCGCTCACCGCGGGCGACTACCCGCTGCCCGCCTCCGACGTCCTGGACGTGCTCACCGGCGGCGGTGCCCGCGCCGACCGCTACATCGTCCTGGAGGTGCGCCTGCCGCGGCTGCTGACGGCCCTGCTGGTCGGCGCCGCGCTCGGCCTGGCCGGCGCGCTCTTCCAGACGCTGGCCCGCAACCCGCTCGGCAGCCCGGACGTGATCGGCTTCACCGTCGGCTCCGCGACCGGCGCGCTGGCCGTCATCCTGGTGATCGGCGGCAGCGCCGCCACGGTCGCCGGCGGCGCGGTCGTCGGCGGCCTGGTCACCTCCGTCCTGGTCTACCTGCTGGCCCGCAAGGGCGGCACCCAGGGCTACCGGCTGGTGCTGGTCGGCATCGGGGTCAGCTCGCTGCTCTCCTCGCTGAACGCCTACCTGATCGCCCGGGCCTCGTTCAGCGACGCGCAGAGCGCGGCGGTCTGGCTCACCGGCAGCCTCAACGCCCGCGGTTGGGAGCACTGCGGCCCGCTGGCGGCCGCGCTGCTCCTGCTGCTGCCCGCCGCCGTGCTGCTCGGGCGCCCGCTGCGGATGCTGGAGATGGGGGACGACGTCGCGTCCTCGCTGGGGGTGCGCACCGAAGGCGTACGGGTGTGGCTGGTGCTGATCGGCGTCGGCCTGACCGCGGCCGCGACCGCCGCGGCCGGCCCGATCCCGTTCGTGGCGCTGATCGCCCCGCAGGCCGTCCGCCGGCTGACCCGGGCGACCGGGCCCAACCTGCTGGGCTCCGCGGTGCTCGGCGCGCTGCTGCTGGCGCTCAGCGACCTCGCCGCCCAGCGGCTGCTGGCGCCCACCCAGCTGCCGGTCGGCGTGCTGACCGGGGTGGTCGGCGGCTGCTACCTGATCTGGCTGATCGCCCGCCAGTGGCGCACCGGCCGCGCCTGACCCGTCCGTACCGCACAACCCGTCGGCCCCCGCCGGCGCCTTCGGGCGCGGGCGGGGGCCGAGGTGTCGCTCAGGCGCCGGCCGGCAGCGCGAGGACGTGGACCCGGGAACCGCGGGACGGGTCGAGCCCGGCGGCCCAGGCGGCCGGCGCCAGCGCGGCCGGCACCTGGCGGAAGCCGTACCGGCCGAACAGCGCGCCGCTGCCGGTGGTGGCGGTGAAGGCGGTGCGCACCCCGCGCCGGGCGGCCTCCGCGAGCGCGGCCGCCAGCAGCCCGGAGCCGACTCCGGAACCCTGGCGCTCGCCGCGCACGCAGAAGTTGTACAGCACGCCGGCCGCGGGGTGGCCCGGCTCCGGGGCCAGCATCCGCAGCCCGACGCAGCCGTCCAGGCCGCTGCGGCCGGGCGCGACCAGGAACTCCGCGGCGGCCGCCTGGTAGTCCGTCACGGTGCGCCGGCGCAGCGCCCCGGAGCGGATGAAGGGCGCGGACAGCGCGTGCAGCGCGACCGCGTCGGCCCCGGTCGCGGTGCGGACCGGGGCCGGGGCGACGGCGGGCCTCACCGCGTCCCGCTCCGGTGGCCGGGCGCCATCGGGATGACCAGCGGGGTGCCGGTCTGCGGGTCCGCGATGATCTGGCACGGCAGGTCGAAGACCCGCTCGACCAGTTCGGCGGTGACGATCTCGCCGGGCGGGCCCTCGGCGACCACCTCGCCGTCGCGCATCGCGATCAGGTGGGTGGCGTACCGGGCGGCCTGGTTGAGGTCGTGCAGCACGGCGACCAGGGTGCGGCCCTGCTCCCGGTGGAGCCGGGCGCACAGGTCGAGCACCTCGATCTGGTGCGCGATGTCCAGGAAGGTGGTGGGCTCGTCGAGCAGCAGCAGCGGGGTCTGCTGGGCGATCGCCATGGCCAGCCAGACGCGCTGGCGCTGGCCGCCGGAGAGCTCGTCGACGAAGCGGTCGGCGAGCGCCTGGACGTCGGTGGCGGCCATCGACTCGGCGACCACCCGCTCGTCCTCCCGGGACCACTGCCGCAGCAGCCCCTGGTGCGGGTAGCGGCCTCGGGCGACCAGGTCGGCGACGGTGATGCCGTCGGGGGCGGTGGAGCTCTGCGGCAGCAGGCCGAGCCGGCGGGCCAGTTCCTTGGCCGGCAGGGCGCTGATCCGCTCGCCGTCCAGCAGCACCCGGCCGGCGGCCGGCTTCAGCAGCCGGGCGAAGGCCCGCAGCAGGGTCGACTTGCCGCAGGCGTTCGGGCCGACGATCACGGTGAAGGAGTCGTCCGGCACCGTGATCGACAGGTCGGTGGCGATCGCGCGGTCGCCGTAGCGCAGCGTCACCCGCTCCGCGCCGAGGCGGCTGGGGCGCTCCCCGGCGGGGCCCGGACCTGCGGTGCTCTCCCGGGCGGTGGTCACCTGGCCTCCAGCAGCTGGTCGGTGGTGAGCACGACCGCGCACTTCTCGGCGGCCCAGCGGAGCGCCTCCAGGTGCTTGTCCGCGGAGAAGTCGGCGGTGGCGTCGGCCACCACGAAGGCCTGCACGTCGTGGGACCAGGCGTCGCACGCGGTCATCAGCACGCCGATGTGGGCGTAGACGCCGACCAGGACCAGCTGGTCGCGCCCGGCGGCGGCCAGCTGCTCGGCGAGGTCGGTGCGGGCGAACGCGCTGTACTTCCACTTGGTCAGCAGCCGGTCGCCGTCGGCGGGGGCGACCTGGGCGGGCATCGCCTGGGCGCGCTCGTCGGCGGGCAGCCCGGGGCCCCAGAAGTCGTACTGCAGGCCGCGTTCGGCCCGGCTCTGGCCGCCGCGCTGGTGCGAGTAGAACACCGGCATGCCCTGGGCCCTGGCGTGGGCCAGCAGCCGTGCGGTGTTGGCCAGCGCGGGCGCCAGCGGCGGGCCGTCGGCGGGGAACGCGTCGAGGAAGTAGTTCTGCAGGTCGTGCACGAGCAGCGCGGCCCGGGACGGGTCGACCGTCCACGGCACCTTGGGCGCGGGCAGCAGGTCGGCGCCGGGCAGCGGGTAGGGGGCGATGGTGGGCAGGGCCATGGTGGGGTGGTCTCTCTAACGGGCGGTGGAGCGGAGGTCCTTCTTGCTGACCTTGCCGATGCCGGTGTGCGGGAACTCGACGACGAACTCGACCCGGTCGGGCACCTTGTAGTCGGCCAGGCCGCCGGCCCGGACGAACGCCCGCAGCTCGGCGGCGCGCGGACGCGGGGCCTCCGGGCGCAGGATGACGTACGCGCAGCTGCGCTCGCCGAGGTACTCGTCGGGGGTGGCGACCACGGCGACGTCGTGCACGGCCGGGTGGGCCAGCAGGACGTTCTCGACCTCCTCGGCCGCGACCTTCTCGCCGCCCCGGTTGATCTGGTCCTTGGCGCGGCCCTCGACCACCAGGTGGCCGCCCGGGGTGCGCCGGACGATGTCGCCGGTGCGGTAGAAGCCGTCGGCGGTGAAGGCGCGGGCGTTGTGCTCCGGGGCGTTCCAGTACCCGCGGATGGTGTACGGGCCCCGGGTGAGCAGGTGGCCGTGCTCGCCGTCGGGCAGGTCGCGGTCCTCGTCGTCGACCACCCGGACCTCGTCGGCGGGGGAGATCGGCCGGCCCTGGGTGGTCAGCACGGTCTCCTCGGAGTCCTCCGGCCGGGTGTAGTTGACCAGCCCCTCGGCCATCCCGAAGACCTGCTGGAGCCGGCAGCCGAGGGCGGGCCCGAGCCGCCGGGCGGCCTCCTCGCTCAGCTTGGCGCCACCGACCTGGAGCAGCTCCAGGCTGGACAGGTCGTGGCCGCCGCGGGCGGCCGCGTCGGCCCAGGCGAGGGCGAGCGGCGGCACCACGCCGGTGATGGTGACCCGCTCGCGTTCGATCAGGGCGAGCGCGGTGGCGGGGCTGGGCTCGGGGGCGAGCACCACCCGGCCGCCCACGTGCAGCACGCCCAGGGTGCCGGGCGAGCTGAGCGGGAAGTTGTGCGCGGCCGGCAGCGCGCACAGGTAGACCGAGGCGGGCGTCAGCTCGCAGATCGCGGCCGACTCGCGGACGCTGTACAGGTAGTCGTCGTGGCTGCGCGGGATCAGCTTGGGCAGGCCGGTGCTGCCGCCGGAGAGCTGGAGGAAGGCCAGGTCGGCGGCGGTGGGCGGGTCGGCGACCGGCGCCGGTTCGGCCCGCAGCTCCTCGATCGGGGTGAACCGGCCGGGGTCGCCGACCACCACCACCTCGCCGAGCGAGGGCACCGCGGCGAGCACCTCGGCCGCCAGCTCCCGGTGGTCGAACCCGGCGTGCCGGTCGGCCACGAAGAGCGCGCGGGCTTCGGCGAACTCGCAGAAGTACGAGATCTCCGCCCGCCGGTGCGCGGGCAGCGCCATCACGGGCACCACCCCGGCCCGCAGGGCGCCGAAGAACACCTCGAAGAACTCTGCCACGTTGGGCAGTTGGAGCACGATCCGGTCGCCGCGGCGCAGGCCCCGGGCGAGCAGGCCGGCGGCCAGCCGGTCGGCCCGGCGGTCGAGCTCGGCGTAACTCCAGTGCCGCTCACCGTCGGTGACCGCGATCCGGCCCGGCCGCTCGGCGGCGTGGCGGCGGATCATCAGGTCCAGCGGCTCGCCGGTCCAGTACCCGGCTTCCCGGTAGCGGGCGGCGAACTCCTCGGGCCACAGCGTCACTTGGTGTCCTCCAGTCCGACGGCGTGCAGGAAGGTGCGGAACTTGGCGCCGGTCTCGGCGAGTTCGTGCTCGGGCCGGGAGGCGGCGACCACCCCGGCGCCGGCGTACAGGCGCAGACGGTCCCCCTCGGCCTCGGCGCAGCGCAGGGTGACCACCCATTCGCCGTCGCCGGCCGCGTCCCCCCAGCCGACCACGCCGGTGTACAGCCCCCGGTCGAACGGCTCCAGCGTACCGATCAGGTCGCGGGCCCGGTCGGTGGGTGTGCCGCAGACGGCCGGGGTCGGGTGCAGGGCCAGGGCGAGGTCCAGCGCGCTGGTGGCCGGGTCGCGCAGGGTGCCGGTGACGGTGGTGGACAGGTGCCACATGGCGGCGGTCCGGATCACGGTCGGGCGCTCGGGCACGATCAGGTCGGTGCAGTGCGGCTCCAGGGCCCGGCGCACCGCGTCCACCACGAAGGCGTGCTCGGCGAGGTCCTTGGGCGACTCCAGCAGCTCGGCGGCGCGGCGCATGTCCTCGGCCACGTCGGTGCTGCGGGCGGCCGAGCCGGCCAGCGGGTTGGAGACCACGTTGCGGCCGCGCCGGGAGACCAGCAGTTCGGGGCTGGCGCCGACCAGGGTGGCGTCGCCGCCGGCCGGTACGGCGAAGGTGTAGCCGCGCGGGTCACGGCGGATCAGCCGGTGCAGCATGGTGGGCAGGTCGGCGCCGCCGGGGGCGGTCAGCTCCAGGGTTCTGGCCAGCACGACCTTGCTGAGTTCCGGGTCCGCGGCCATCAGGCGGACCACCTCGGCGACCGCGTCCAGGTACCCCTGCGGGGCGGGCACCGGCCGCTGGGTCCAGGCCAGGTCGCGCGGCGGGTCCATCGGCAGCTGGAGCAGCGGGTCCTCGCCGACCGGCGCGGCCCGGCGGACCTGCTCGGGGATGAACAGCCGGGCGGGGCGGCCGGGGGCGAACGGGATGGCGCCGACCACGATCGGGTTGTCCGAGGCGGTGGTGCGGGCCTCGTGCAGCAGCCGGGTGGCCTCGGCCGGGTCCGGCACGGCCCGCCGGACGCCCTGGGCGAGCAGGGTGTGCTCGGGCCCGCTGAAGAACGCCGTCGACGGACCCGGCCGGTAGGCCGCCAGCAGCGCGCCGCCGGCGGGCAGGGCGGCGGCGGTCGCGTCGTGGGCCTCGAAAGCCGTGGTCATGGTGCTCCGTCCTCCCGGTGTGGGGCACACCGGGGCACTCGGGTCGGGTGGTCGCTGGGGATGGGGAGCCGCCGGCCGCGGCGGTGGCCGGCGGGGGCGGCCGTACCGGCCGGTGGGCCGGTCGGCCGTCCCGGCGTCAGGCACGCAGGGTGGCGCCGCCGTCGACGTAGAGGTCGTGCATGGTGATGTGCCGGGCCCGGTCACCGACCAGGAAGGCGACCGCCTCGGCGACGTCCTCCGGGGAGGCGATCCGGCCGAGCGGGATGCCGACCCGGTAGCCGGCCGGGTCGCCGTCGATCACCCGCCGCTCGGCGCCGGGGTCGGTCCACAGCGCGCGCTGCATCTCGGTGTCGGTGGAGCCGGGCGAGACCAGGTTGCACCGGACGCCGTCGCGGGCCAGTTCGAGGCCCAGGCAGCGGGTGAACATGGTGGCCGCGGCCTTCGAGGCGGCGTAGGCGGCCATGTTGGTGCGGGGCACGCCGGCGGCGTTCGACCCGACCGTGACGATGCTGCCGCGGCCGCGGGCGGCCATCCGGCGGCCGACGGCCCGGCCGGTGTGCATCACGCCGGTGGTGTTGACGGCGAAGGTGGCGGCCCAGTCCTCGTCGGTGATCTCCAGTGCCGGGGCGGGCCGCAGGATCCCGGCGACGTTCACCAGGATCTCGATCGGGCCGTGCTCCCGCTCCACCCGGTCGACCAGCGCCTCGACGGCCGGGCCGTCGGTGACGTCCAGTCGGGCGACGCCCTCGTACGGGACCTGACGGTCGGTGGCCACCACCTCGGCGCCCCGGTCGGCCAGGGCGCGCGCGACGGCGGCCCCGATGCCCTGGGCGGCGCCGGTCACGAGGGCGACCCGGCCCTGGAGTTCGGCTATGTGCTCGCCCATGCTCAGGCCTCCGACCGGTGGCGGCGGCGCTGTCCGGGGGCCGGCGACGGGCCGGTCGGCGGGCGGTGCGCCGTGCGGGTGGCCGGGCGGCGGGAGGGAGACAGCATCGGTGCTCTCCGGGTGGGTCGGGGTACGGGAGGCCGGGCCGGCACGCAGGGTGCCGAGGGTAAGGTTAGCCTAACCATATTGCTCCGGAATGTCAGACCCGGTCCACCCCCGCGGCGGCCCCGAGGTGATGGTGGGGCAGTTCCCCGGCCGGCCGGCCCCGGTGGCGCGGCGGTGCGGCCGGATAGGGCAGGGTGGGCCCATGACGGCCATGACCGGACCCGCGGTGCGGGACGCGCTGCGCGACGCCGCCCCGCAGCTCCTCGGCCCCGGCGTCCGGGCGGCCGAGCTGCCGCTGCTGGGGGCGCGCGCCCTGGTCTTCCACCGGCCCGACCCGGCCGAGTGCGACCGCCGCCGGACGGCCGGCGCCGAGCGGCTGAACCGGATCACCGCCCTGCAGACCCTGCTCGCCCTCCCCGTCGCCCTGCCGGTCGACCTCGCGGCCCTCGGCCCCGCCGAACGGGAGGCGGTCCGGTCCCTGCCGGCCGGCGCGGCCCGGACCGGGGAGCGGTCGGTGACCCGGCTGGCCGTCCGGCCGCTCGCCGTCGACCTGGTGGTGGTCCGGGCCGCCGGGCGGCGCGACCCGCTGCAACTCGCCGGACGCTACGCGCCGTTCGCGCGCCGCGCCGTCCTGCTGGGCCGCACCCCCGCCGGCGCTGTAGCGTCGCACCAGGACCTCCTGGTGGCGGCCGCCTTCTACGGCATCGGCGTCTTCGCCGAAGGCCCCGACGGCATCCGGGCGCTGCTGGAGCCGGCCCCGTACCGGCCGCAGCGGCACACCGCGGCGGCCTGGCACTTCGTCGAGGAGCTGTACGAGCGGCTGCGCTGAGCCGTGCTCACGCGGCCGTCAGCGCACCGGCACGGCGTCGGCCGGCTCCCCGGCGGCGGCTCCGCCGAGCTCGACCCATCGCCGCAGCTGCGGCGGCGGCCGGAACGCGTCCGGCTGCCCGATCGCGAGGTTGACCACCGGGTACCGATCGACCGCGGCCCGGCACCGGTCCTGCCACCACCGCTCGCGCGCCGGTCCCGGCGGCTGCCCGTGCAGCGCACCCAGCCAGCCCATCAGCACCGCCGTGTTGTGCAGCGCCGCCGGCACGGCCTCGCGGTTGCTCGCGAAGCTGTCCAACTCCCGGTACCCGCACGCCGCGCACCGGCACACCGGCACCCGGGCGGCCGCGTAGCGGTCGGCGATGGTCCGCCCGAGGAACAGCCCCATCAGCTCGGGGAACAGCACGGCGGGCGAGGTCGGCCCGCCCGCTCTCCGCGCGGGCTCGCCGGGCGGCACGATGTGCCGCAGCCCGCTCCCCGCCCCGTACGCGGTGAAGGCGGCCCCGCGGGCGAGCGCACCGAACGCCGCCAGGTCGCTGCGCAGCAGGGCGATCCCGGGCACCCGCGTCAGCAGCCGGACCAGGGACGCCAGCGCGCCGGGAGGCCCGGCGAGCGGGTCCAGCTGTCCGCCCAGCAGCACCGCCTTGGTCCCGGGCACCGACTCCAGCACCGCCGCGAACCGCTCGACCCGGTCACCCCGCAGCCAGCCCACGTCGGCCGGCACCACCAGGACCACGCGGGCGTCGTCCAGCGCCGTCACCCGGCGAGCGGCCGCCGTCAGGGCCGCCAGGTCGCCCGCCCGCAGGTAGCCGGTCGGGGTGAGCGCGGCGTCGGCCCCCACCGCCAGCTGGTCGTGCACCGCCTGGTCGAGCGGGTCGTCGAGCAGCAACTGGCCGGCCGGCGCACGGAACGGCTCCGCCGCGCTCGCGAACTCCTCCTCGTAGTGGGCGGGATCCGCCAGCAGCACCCCGGCGTGGCCGCCGCGCCGCAGCTCCGCGACCTTCCGCAGGGCGCGGGGGCCGGTCACCAGCAGGCCGCTGCGGGCCGGGTCGACCTGATCGCGGACGTAGCCGACCCGCTCCGGGCGGACCTGGATCAGCAGCCGGTCCAGCGGCGAACGCGGCAGGGGTGCGGGGGCGCCCGGGAGGGGCCGCTCGGTGCGGCGGCGGGCAGGGGGCGGCGGAACGGAGGAGTCGGTCATGGCCTCGCCTTCGCATCGGCGCAACTGTCGACGACGTACTCGTTGCCCTCAGTGTACGGACGGGGCTGCCGGAAGCCGCCTCAACAGCCTTTTCCCGAGGGCCAGTTGATCCGGTCGGCGCCGACCCGGGCCGGGCCCGCCCTCACCCGTACGGCGGCGCGGGCCGGCGGGTCCGCGCGAGCGGTGGGCGCGGGGAGGCCGGATGCTGGAGGGGATCGCGCCCGGAAGGAGATGATCATGGAGTTCCTGGTCACGATGACCACCCACGTCCCGGCGGGGACCCCGGAGCAGGCCGTCGAGGACATCCGCACCCGCGAGGCCGCCCGGTCACGCGAGCTCGCGGCGCAGGGCCACCTGCTGCGGCTGTGGCGTCCGCCGCTGGAACCGGGGGAGTGGCGCTCGCTCGGCCTCTTCGCCGCCGACGACGCCGACCGGCTGGAGGAGGTCCTCGCCTCGATGCCGCTGCGGATCTGGCGCACCGACGAGGTCACCCCGCTCACCCCGCACCCCAACGACCCCGCCGGCACCCGGTGAGCGCCGACCGCGAGCCGGTCCTGCGCGGCGTCCTCGACGAGTGGAAGGCGGCCGTCGACGCACACGCCCCCGACCGGATCGCCGCCTGCTTCACCGATGACGCGATCTTCCAGGGCCTGCACCCCTACACCGTCGGCCGGCCGGGCATCGCCGCGTACTACGACTCCCAGCCGCGCGGGATGACCGCCACCTACCGGATCCTGGAGACCCGCCAACCGGCCGAGGGCCTGCTGCTCGGCTACCTGAGCGTCGACTTCGCCTTCCTCGACCGCCCGACCCTCACCGTCCAGCTGGGCGTGCTGGTCACCCGGACGGAGCAGGGCTGGCGGATCAGCCACTACCAGGTCTCCCACCTCGGCTGACCGGCGACGGGCTGCGGGCGGCCCCGTGCGGCCGCCCGCGCCGGGCGGGTCAGCCGAGCTGCTCCTCGACCAGCTCGGCGAACTGCTCGGGGGTCAGGATGCGGATGCCGAGCTCCTCGGCCTTGGCCCGCTTGGAGCCGGCCTTCTCGCCGGCCACCAGCAGGGTGGTCCGCTTGGAGACCGAGGAGGAGGCCTTGCCGCCGGCCCGCTCGATCAGCTCGTTGACCTCGTTGCGCGACAGGCCGTCCAGCGGGCCGCCCGCCATGCTGCCGGTGACCACCACGCTCTCGCCGGCCAGCGGACCGCCCGGGCCCTCCGCCGGCGCCTCGGCCGCGTCGGCCCCGGCGGTCGCGGCCGCGGTCGGCTCGGTGACCGCCGTGCCGACGTTCTGCGCGATCAACTTGTCCAGCACCGGCGCGATCTCGGCCAGCTCGGCGACGATCACCTTGGCCTTCTCCACCCCGATGCCCGGGACCTCCGCCAGCGTGTCCGCGTCGGCCGCCCGGACGGCGGCCATCGAGCCGAAGTGGGCGGCGATCCGGCGCGACATCGTGCGCCCGGTGCCGCGGATGCCGAGCGCGCAGAACACCCGGTTGAGCGGGGCGTCGCGGGCGATCTCGATCGCGGCCAGCAGGTTGTCCGTACTGGTCCCGCCCATCCGCTCCAGCCCGAGCAGCTGCTCCCGGGTGAGGGCGAACAGGTCGGCCACGTCCGCCACCAGGCCGGCGTCCACCAGCTGCACGGCCCGGGTGCCGCCCAGCCCCTCGATGTCCAGCTGGTCGCGGCCGACCGCGTACCGGATCGAGGCGACCGCCTGGCAGCTGCGCCCGCGCGAGCAGCGCCAGCGCTGCTCCGAGGTGTCGATCGGATCGCCGCAGCGCGGGCAGACCTCGGGGAAGACGATCGGCCGCTCCTCGCCGGTGCGCTGCTCGACCAGCGGCGCCTCCACCCGGGGGATCACGTCGCCGGCCCGGTAGACGAAGACCCGGTCGCCCAGCAGCAGCCCCCGGCGGGTGATGTCGGCGGGGTTGTGCAGGGTGGCGTAGGTGATCGTGACACCGTCGATGACCACCGGCTCCAGGACGGCCCGGGGCGCGATGATGCCCGTCCGCCCGACGTTCCACTCCACCTCCAGCAGCCGGGTGACCTTGTGCTCGGCCGCCAGCTTGCGGGCCACCGCCCAGCGCGGAGCCCGGGAGCCGGAGCCGGCCTGCTGCTGGTCGGCCACCGTGTCGGCCTTGATCACGACACCGTCGATGCCGAACGGCAGCGCCGAGCGCAGCGCGGTGATCTCGGCGACCCGCTGCTGGACCTCCTCGACGGTGGCGCAGCGCTGCGGGTGGGCGGCGGTCGCGGCGGCGGTGTGGGCGCCCAGCTCGGCGAGCCGCTCCAGCAGGGCGGCGTGGCCGAGGTCGTCCAGGCCCAGCGCGCCGTAGGCGAAGAAGGTGAGCTCGACCCGGTACGGCCGGTCCTTGGCCCGCAGCGTCCCGGCGGCGCCGCTGCGCGGGTGCGCGAACGGGGTGGCGCCGTGCGCGGTGCGCACCTCGTTGGCGCGGTCGAACTGCTCCTGGGTCAGCAGCACCTCGCCGCGCAGCTCCAGGTCGAGCGGCTCGGCCAGCCGGGCGGGCAGACCGAGCACGGCGTCGGCGGAGTGGGTGATGTCCTCGCCGGCGAGACCGTCGCCGCGGGTGAGGACCTGCACCAGCGCGCCGGCCCGGTAGCGGGCGGCCACGGCCAGGCCGTCGAGCTTGGGCTCCACGCACCAGCCGTCCACCGGTCGGCCGAGCCGGCGCTCCAGGCCGGCCGCCCAGGTGGCGAGCTCCTCGGCGGAGAAGACGTTGTCCAGGCTCAGCATCGGCACGCTGTGCGGCACGTCGCCGGTGGCGGCCCCGCCGGCCACCTTGCCGGTGGGGGAGTCGGGCAGCACCTCGCCCGGGTGCGCGGCCTCGTACGCCTCGATGCCGCGCACCAGGGCGTCGTACTCGTCGTCGCCGAGCGGTGTCGAGCCGTCGGCGTAGTAGGCGGCGGCCGCCCGGACGGCGGTGGCGACGGCGTCGGCGTAGGCGGTGGGGGAGGCCAGCGAGGCAGCTTCGGTCATGGATCCATCATCCCGACCAGCACTGACATCTGTTCGACGGCCGCCGCCCGGCGGCTCGGCGCGCCGCCCGCCGTGCGGATCCGTGCCGCCGCCGCGCCGCCGCAGTGCCGCCCGCCGTGCGGATCCGCGCGGCCGGGGCCCGGGCGGTGGAGACCGCGGGCCCCGGCGCGACAGGCGCCGGCCACGCCGCGTGGCCGACCTGCTCAGCAGCCCGTTACGGGGTGGTGGAGCTGCCGTGGACGGGATCCTAGAACCGCTGACGCGCCGTGACCAGTGCTTCGACCAGGAAGGTTTCGGGCGCGAACATGCCACCGGGCTCGCGGTGGCCCGCCCGCCGTACGCCGATCGGGCGGACCGGGCCGCGCCCCTACCCCGACCCCGTGATGCTTCGACCGCGGAGCGTGACGGGTGTCCTAGCGTGTGAGCGCCCGCCCCGTCCCGTCCCGAAAGGCACGCCCATGCCCGTCACCCCCACTCGCGCCCGCCTGCTCAGATCCGCCCTGGCCGTGTGCGGCGCCACGGTGCTGCTCGCCCCCTCCGCGGGCGCCGCCGCCTCGGACCGCACGCCCGCGGGCGGCGGCGGGCACGGCGAGGTGGTCACCGTGACGACCGCGAAGGTCGGTGCGCCCGGCAACCCGTCCGTGGCGGTGGTGCCGTTCACCGACGCGCTCTACCGCTCCTGCGCGGACGCCCCGCCCGGCTCGACCGACTGCCTCCAGGTCGGCGCGGTCGCGGCCCCGTACGAGATCGGGCAGTTCGAGGTCACGGTCGGCCAGTGGGTCGCCTTCCTCAACACGGCGGACCGCACCGGCCGCGACCCGCACGGGCTGTACGACCGCTCGGAGAGCGCGGCCGCCTGGCCGAAGTACGGCTCGATCGACTTCTCGGCCGACGCCCCGGACGGCCGGCACTACTCGGTCGCGTACCCGCAGTGGGCGGACAAGCCGTACGGCTTCGCCGACTTCCTGAAGGCCGCCCGCTTCGTCAACTCGCTCTACAACGGCCGCCTGCTGGCGAAGACTTCGACCAGCGCCGGCGGCTTCGAGTACACCGGCTACCAGGTCGAGCTGTCCGCGCAGACCGAGCGCGGGATGTACGACCTGGGCCGGCCCGACGCGACCCGCGCGCACGACGCCGGCTTCGTGGTGCCGAGCCAGGACGAGTGGATCAAGGCGGCCTACTACGACCCCAGCGGCGGCGGCACCTACTCGTACTGGAAGTACCCGACCAACCCCGGGGTGTTCGGCGACGGCGACGCCACCGCCCCGGCCCCCACCGTGCTCGACCCCGCGACCGGCGACGTCGTCAACGCCGCCACCCAGCCGCTGGCCTCCTACCACGCCGACGGGCTGCCCGCCCCGAGCTGGTGCCCCGGCCAGGAGCTGCCCGCCCGCTGCGCCACCGGCAACCCGTTCGGGCTGGACCCGATCGCCTACCGCGCCGCGTACCAGGGCAGCCTCAGCACCGTCGGCCAGGCGCGCACCACCTCGCCGTGGGGCACCCTCGACCAGGGCGGCAACGCGGTGGAGTGGACCGACACCATCACCGCCCCGCCTGCCGGCGGCGACTCCGCGCGGGTCTGGCGCCGGGAGCACGGTGGGGTGTCCAACGCGCCCGCGTACCAGATGTGGCCCTCGGCGGTCGGGCTCCAGCCGCAGGACAACGCCTTCTTCAGCCACACCTACCCGTGGCTGGGCTTCCGGGTCGGCGTGGTCGGCGACCGCGGTCCCTGCGCACCCTGACGCCGCCTCACCTGCCGCGTCCGACGGGCTTCGGGCCCGCTACGCCGTCCGGTCGATCCGGCCCCCCGCACCGGGAGTGTCCCCGGTGCGGGGCCGCCCGGCTCCGTAGCGTGGGCCAGCCAGCTTCCCCGACGGCAGGAGCGCGATGCCCAGGCACCCGAGGTCCCGCCGCCGGCTGCCGGCGGCGGCCGCCGCCCTGGTGCTGGCGGCGGCGCTGCTGGCCGGCTGCGGGAGCGGCGGCGGCAGCGGCGGCACCGTGGTCCTGAACTGGTACAACTTCCCGGACGACTCGGGGGCGTTGCAGCAGGCGGCCGACCGCTGCGGCCAGGCCTCCGGCGGCCGCTACCGGATCCAGTACAACAAGCTGCCGCGCACCGCGGACGGCCAGCGCCAGCAACTGGTCCGCCGGCTGGCCGCGCACGACGCCGGGGTCGACATCATGGGCCTGGACGTCACCTGGCCCGCCGAGTTCGCCGAGGCCGGCTGGATCCGCGAGTGGACCGGCGCGGCGAAGCAGCAGGCCACCGCCGACACCCTGGACGCCGCGGTACGGACCGCGACCTGGCAGGGCAAGCTGTACGGCGCCCCGTACAACTCCAACACCCAACTGCTCTGGTACCGCGACGACCTGGTGCCCACCCCGCCGCGCAGCTGGGCCGAGATGCTCGCCCAGGCCGACGCGCTCGCCAAGGCCGGCAAGCCGCACTACGTGGAGATCCAGGGCGCCCAGTACGAGGGCCTGACGGTCTGGTTCAACACCCTGGTCACCAGCGCCGGCGGCTCGATCCTCACCCCGGACGCCCAGGCGCCCTCGCTCGGGCCGCCGGCCGTGGTCGCCGCCGGGATCATGCACGACACCGCCGTCTCGGCGGCCGCCGACCCCTCGCTGCCCAACCAGATGGAGGACGAGAACCGGCTCGCCATGGAGTCCGGCACGGCCGCCTTCGAGCTCAACTACCCCTTCGTCTACCCCTCGATGAAGGCCAACCAGCCCGAGCTGTTCCCGCACTTCAAGTGGGCGCCCTACCCCGGGGTCACCGCCGACCGCCCGGCCACCGTGACCATCGGCGGCATCGACCTCGCGGTCGGCGCCTACACCCGGCAGTCCGACCTGGCCTTCGAGGCGACGCTCTGCCTGCGCGACCGGGAGAACCAGCTCACCAACGCGCTGGAGGGCGGCCTGCCGCCCTCGCTGCGCAGCCTCTACCAGGCCGCCGAACTGACCGAGAGCTACCCCTTCGCGGCCGAGGTGCTGGCCGCCCTCGACACGGCCAGCGTGCGCCCGCAGACCCCGGCCTACCAGAACGTGTCGATCGCCATCTCGCACACGCTCTCGCCGCCCGCCTCGATCCGGCCCGAGAGCACCGTCGCCGACCTGCACGGCCAGATCGAGGACGCCCTCGGTTCGAAGGGGTTGATCCCGTGAGCCCGTCCACGAAGGCCGCCACCGGGCAGGGGCGGGCCCAACTGTCCGAAGGCGCCCGGCAGGAGCGCCGGCTCGGCCTGCTGCTCTGCGCGCCCGCGGTGATCGTGATGGTCGCCGTCACCGCCTACCCCATCGCGTACGCGGTCTACCTCTCGCTGCAGCGCTACGACCTGCGCTTCCCCGGGCAGGCGCACTGGGTCGGCCTCGCCAACTACGGGGCGGTGCTGTCCTCGCCGTTCTGGTGGCAGGCGCTGTGGGTGACGGTGCTCATCACGGTGGTCTCGGTGGCGATCGAACTGGTCCTCGGGCTGGCGCTCGCCCTGGTGATGCACCGGGCGATCTTCGGCCGGGGCGCGGTGCGCACCGCCGTGCTCATCCCGTACGGCATCGTCACGGTGGTGGCCGCGTACTCCTGGCAGTACGCGTGGACGCCGGGCACCGGCTACCTGGCCGCGCTGCTGCCGGCCGGGAGCGCGCCGCTGACCGACCAGTGGCAGGCGATCGGCCTGATCATCCTGGCCGAGATCTGGAAGACCACCCCGTTCATGGCGCTGCTGCTGCTCGCCGGGCTGGCCCTCGTCCCGGGCGAGACGGTGCGGGCGGCGATGGTCGACGGGGCGAGCTTCTGGCAGCGGCTGCGGCTGGTGATCCTGCCGCTGATGAAGCCGGCCATCCTGGTCGCGCTGCTGTTCCGGACCCTGGACGCGTTCCGGATCTTCGACAACATCTACGTGCTGACCGGTGGCTCCAACGACACCGGATCGGTCTCGATCCTCGGCTACGACAACCTCTTCACCGCCCTCAACCTCGGCATCGGGTCGGCGATCTCGGTGCTGATCTTCCTGTGCGTGGCGGTCATCGCCTTCGTCTTCATCAAGATCTTCGGCGCCGCGGCGCCGGGCGGCGAACCGGAGCGGCGATGATGTCCCACCGCGGCAGGACCCTCACCGGCTGGGGCGTGGTCAACCTCCTGGTCGTGCTGTACGCGCTGTTCCCGGTCTGGTGGATCGTCGCGCTCTCCTTCAAGGACCCGAGCACGCTCGGCGACGGCGACTTCATCCCGCGCAAGTGGACCTGGGAGAACTACCGCGGCATCTTCCAGACCTCGGAGTTCACCCGCGCGCTGATCAACTCGATCGGCATCGCGGTGATCGCCACCACCATCGCGGTGGTGCTCGGGACCATGGCCGCCTACGCCGTCGCCCGGCTGCGCTTCCCCGGCAAGCGGCTGCTGATCGGGATGTCGCTGCTGATCGCGATGTTCCCGCCGATCTCGCTGGTCTCGCCGCTGTTCAACATCGAGCGGGTGCTCGGCATCTTCGACACCTGGCCGGGGCTGATCATCCCGTACATGACCTTCTCGCTGCCGCTGGCGATCTACACCCTCTCCGCGTTCTTCCGGGAGATCCCCTGGGACCTGGAGAAGGCCGCCAAGGTGGACGGCGCGACCCCGGCCCAGGCGTTCCGGCTGGTGATCGCGCCGCTGGCCGCGCCGGGGGTGTTCACCACCGGCATCCTGGTCTTCATCTTCTGCTGGAACGACTTCCTGTTCGCGATCTCGCTGACCTCCACCACCGCGGCCCGCACCGTGCCCGCGGCGATCGCCTTCTTCACCGGCAGTTCGCAGTTCCAGCAGCCCACCGGGTCCATCGCCGCGGCGGCCGTGGTGATCACCGTGCCGATCGTGATCTTCGTGCTGCTGTTCCAGCGCCGCATCGTCGCCGGCCTCACCGCCGGCGCAGTCAAGGGATGACCCGCCCACCACGGCGGGATCAGGAAGGCAGACCGTGGCCGAGATCGTCCTCGACGGCATCACCAAGCGCTACCCCGACGGCGCCCTCGCCGTCAGCGACTTCAACCTCACCATCGCCGACGGCGAGTTCGTCATTCTGGTCGGGCCCTCCGGCTGCGGCAAGTCCACCACCCTCAACATGATCGCGGGCCTGGAGGACATCACCGACGGCACGCTGCGGATCGACGGCCAGGTCGTCAACGACCGCGCCCCCAAGGACCGCGACATCGCGATGGTGTTCCAGAGCTACGCGCTCTACCCGCACATGAACGTCCGCGACAACATGGGCTTCGCCCTGCGGCTGGCCAAGGCCGACAAGTCCGTGATCAACGCCAAGGTGGAGGAGGCCGCCCGGATCCTCGACCTCACCGAGCACCTCGACCGCAAGCCCGCCAACCTCTCCGGCGGCCAGCGCCAGCGGGTCGCGATGGGACGCGCCATCGTGCGCGACCCGAAGGCCTTCCTGATGGACGAGCCGCTCTCCAACCTGGACGCCAAGCTCCGGGTCCAGATGCGCACCCAGATCGCCGCGCTGCAACGGCGCCTGGGCACCACCACCGTCTACGTCACCCACGATCAGGTCGAGGCGATGACCCTGGGCGACCGGGTGGTGGTGATGCGCGGCGGCGTGGTCCAGCAGATCGGCACCCCTCAGCACCTGTACGACGCACCGGTCAACCTGTTCGTCGCCGGCTTCATCGGCTCACCCGGGATGAACTTCCTCGGCGCGACCCTGGAACAGGGCGCGCTGCGCACCTCGCTCGGGGACCTGCCCTTCGACGACCGCCTGCGCCGCCGGCTGGAGCGGCAGGACGCCCCGCGCGACCTCATCGTCGGCATCCGGCCCGAGGACTTCGCGGACGCCACCCTCGCCGAGGACCGGCCCACCGGACTGACCTGCACCGTCACCGTCGAGGTGCGGGAGTCGGTCGGCTCCGACGTCTTCGTCCACTTCACCGAGGAGGGCGGCCCCGCCGGCTCGGCCGAACTCGCCGAACTCGCGGCCGACTCCGGCCGGGCGGACACCGGCATGCAGGGTCACCAGGTGGTCGCCCGGCTGAGCCCCGCCACCCGCGCCGCCGAGGGCGAGCCCCTGGAGCTGCGGATCGACACCGCGCGGATCCACGTCTTCGACCCTGTCACCGGCAGCAACCTCACCCGGTCCGAAGGCACCGGGGCCCGGCCCTGACGGGCGGGCCCCGGCGGGGCTCAGCTCGGGACGGGGCTCAGCTGAGGGTGGGGATCACGGCCTGCACCTTGGAGGTCAGGGCGTCGGGCAGCGGGACGTACCCCTGGCTGCCGATGGCCTGCTGGCCCTGGTTGCTCGCGGTGTAGGTGAAGAAGGACTTCAGCAGGTCCAGCGAGCCGGACTTGTTGCCCTTGTCGCAGACGATCTCGTAGGTGACCAGCACCAGCGGGTAGGCGCCGTCCTGCTGGGTGCCGTAGTCGAGGGTCAGCGCCAGGTCGCTGCCGGTGCCGGTGACCTGGGAGGCGGCCAGCGTGGTGGCCGCGTTGGCGGGGGTCGCCTGGACCGGGGTGGCGGCGCCGGTGTCGATGGCGGCGCTGTCCAGGTTGTTGGTCTGGGCGAACGACAGCTCGACGTAGCTGATCGAGTTCTTGACCTGCTTGACCTGGGCCGAGACGCCGGCGCTGCCGCTCGCGGACTGGCCGCCCTGGCCCGCCCACGCCTTGGCCGCCGGGTACGGCCAGGCACCGTCCGAGGCCTTCGCCAGGTACTGGGTGAGATTGTCGGTGGTGCCCGAGTCGTCGCCGCGGTGGATGGTCTGGATGTCCGCGGACGGCAGGGTGGTGCCCGGGTTGAGCGCGGTGATCGCCGGGTCGTTCCAGGTGGTGATCTGCGAGTTGAAGATCTTCGCGATGGTGGGGCCGTCCAGCACCAGGTTGTCCACGCCGTCGATGTTGTAGACGATCGAGACCAGGCCGCCGACCATCGGCAGGTCGATGCCCTGCCCGCCGGTGCAGACCGACTTGGAGGCGTCGACCTCGGCCGGCTTCAGTGCGGAGTCCGAGCCCGCGAAGGCGAGCTTGCCCTGGTTGAACTGCTGGATGCCGGCGCCCGAACCGCTCGCACCGTAGGTGATGGTGGCGCCGGAACAGGCCGAACCGTACGCGGCCTTCCACACGTCGATGGCGTTGGCCTGCGCGGTCGAACCGGCGCCGAGCAGCTGCCCGCTGCCGGCGCACGCGATCGTGGTCCCGGAGGCCGAGGCCGAGGCCGAGGCGGAGGTGGAGCCCGAGGCGGACGCCGAGCCCGAGGTGGAGGCGGAGGCCGAGCCGGAGCCGGACGCGGACTGGGTGCTCGTGGCGGCGGGCGGCGGGGAGGCGGGGTCGCTGCCGCAGGCGGCGAGTGGGACGGCGCAGGCGAGCACCAGCGCGCCGTGGGTGAGGGGTCTGACGAGGGGGAAGGTGGCCCGAGGGGGCATCGCAGTCTCCTGGGTGGCCTGGATGAATTCCAGTCGTCATGGTTGCCAAGAGCCCCTGCGGTCGGGCCGACCGACACGCTGACCAGCGGAACCGGACGCGCGCGTCAGCCGGTTGCCCCAGTCTCCCCGCTCGTCGTCGGCGCTCGACCGTCCCAAGGGGCGCACTCCGGATGGAGCGCGCCCCGGTCGGTCGGTCAGCGCGGGCCGGCCGCCAGCGCCTCGATGGCGGGGACCATGGCGGCGGGGGTCGGCAGGGCGTCGTTCTCGGCCCGCAGGCGAGCGGCGCCCTCGCGCAGCGCGGGGTCGCTCACCAGACGGGTGAGCAGCGGGGCGTCGACGCCCTCGGAGGCCGAGCGCAGCGCCGCGCCGGTGGCGGTGAGGGCGTCGGCGACGGCGAAGTTGTCGGCGCCCTGGGGGAGGAGGAGTTGGGGCACGCCCGCCTGCAGGCCGGTCAGCGTGCTGCCGGATCCGCCGTGGTGGACCACGGCGTCGCAGACGCGCAGCAGTTCCGCGAGCGGGACCCACGGCAGCGGGCGGACGTTGGCCGGGAGGGTGCCCAGGTGGGTGAGGTCGGCGTCGCCGACGGCGAGCAGGAACTCGGCGTCGACCGAGGAGGCCGCCTCGATCAGGCGGGTGATCGCGTGCACGCCGTCCAGCTGGGTGATCACCGTGCCGAGGGTGACGGCGACCCGCGGCCGGTCTCCCCGGCGCAGCAGCTCGGCGGGCACCACACCGCCGCCGTTGTAGGGGAGGTAGCGCATCCGCAGGCCGCCCGGGTCGCCGCCGAGCGAGGCCGGGACGATGTTGAGCGGGGTGGTCGCGGCCGGCCCGGCGACGCCGTGCGCCTCGTAGAGGTCGGTGAAGTGGTCGGCCAGCCGCGCGGCCAGGTCGAGGCCGGAGGTGAGGCCGAAGTTCTGCAGCGCCGCGGGGATCTTGAGCTTGGCCGCCACCAGCTGGGCGGAGGCCAGGCAGGAGTCGTGCACCAGCAGGTCGGCCCCCCAGTCGCCGGCGACGGCGAGCAGGTCGTCCACCGTGGCTCGGGAGGCGTGGGCGAAGGCGGCGGCGGCCAGGTCGAGGATCTGGTCCTGGTCCAGGTCCGGCCGGGCGTAGCGGGTCTCCTCGTCGGAGACGGCCGCGAAGGAGTCCCGCAGGGATCCGCCGTCGCCGATCTCGACGATCGGGAAGCCCGCCTCGCGCAGCTGCTCGACGGGCTGGGGGCTGGCGAACAGGACCTCGTGCCCGGCGGCCCGCAGGGCCTGCGCCGTCGGCACCATCGGGAAGAGGTGGCTGGGCGCGGCAGGTCCGGTGAAGAGTATGCGCACGGTGGGCTCCCTGGTCGTTCTTCGGCTGGTCGACAACGGGGGTGGGCGGACGGTGCCGCCCCTTGCCTTCAACCGACGGAGGATCAGTTCGTTCCCGACACGATCGATAATCGGACGTTCTCGCACGGCCCTTGCCGGCGGGCGCGCGGTGTGCTCCGCGGGGCCGCCGACACCGGCCGGGAGCCGGAATCCTGGCCTCGGCGCGCGGGCCGGTGCGGTGCGCGCCGGGACGTCCCGACCGGCCCCGGGCAGCTGCCGGCGCTGCCGGGCCGATCGGGTACGGCCCACCTTGGCCGGTTCGCGGCGGTCGTCCGCCCGGCCCGGGGGCGGTCCGAGGACCGCTCCACCTGGTGGACCGAGGCAGGACGCCGCCCTGCCCGCTGCCGTTCGGGTCCGCGCCATCGAGGACGCGGATGCTGGCTCCCGACTCTTACGACTCTCTTACCGCGCGGGCGGTAGCCGGGTGGAACGGGCCCTCCCGGCGGGTGCTCCCGGTGGGTGCTCCGGGCCGGGGGCGCTTCGTGTCCTACCGGACGGCCGGACGGCCCCGCCACCCCCTCCGAGCTGCGCCGCCCCCGCCGGAAGGCGGGTTGATCTTCGCGCGTAGAGGTGGTCTGATGATGGGCAGGCGTGCCGAAAGGGGGGCTTGCCGTGCATCCACTGAACTCGCTGCCCGTACCGACCCTGGTGGACGGTCAGGTGGTGATCCGCCGTCCCGAGGCCCGCGACGCGGCCACCGTCCTCGCCGGCACCCGCGACCCGCTGGTGCGCGAATTCATGCAAGGGGTGGTCCCGCACCGGGACCTGGCCGCGGCCGAGCGCTGGATCGCCGAAGTCCCCCCGCTGCTCTGGTCCGCGGGCCGGGCCGCCTACTTCTCGGTGGCGCTCGACGACGGCCCCTCGGTGGGCTGGGCCGAACTCGTCGACCTGCGCCCCGCCGAATCCGCCGCCGAGGCCGCGGTCTGGCTGCTGCCCGGGGCGCGCAGCCTCAAGATGGCGAGCGCCGCTCTGCGCCTGGTGTGCCGCTTCGGCTTCGAGCAGCTCGGACTGCGCCGAATTGACGCGTACGCTGCTGCGGATAATATGCCGGTTCAGGTGGTTGGTGCATACATCGGATTCCGTCGCGCAGGCTTCCGGCCCGAGCTGTTCCGCAGCTCGCGGACCCAGCGGCTGCACGACGCGGTCTACGCCACTCTGGTACCTGAGGACCTTTGCTGACACCGGATCAGTACGCTCGCGGGGGGCGCCGCGCGGCGAAACGTGGACCGGCGGGAGACCGTCGGAGAGGGAGAGCGAGATGTCGGTGGAAACCGGAACTCCGTTGACGGACACGGTGTCTGAAGCACCGGCGGAGCACGGTCTGCTGTTCACCGCGGGCGACGAGGGGCTCGCCACGGGCTACCTGGAGCTGGCGGTCGACGCCGAGGGCGCGATCCGGGTCGGCCGGCGCACCCCCGACGCCGTGGTGGTGCGCACCGGGCGGATCGACCCCGCGATGCTCAAGCGCGTGCTGTCGGCCCTGCGCAAGGCGCGGCCCGGCCTGGCGCCGGACGACCCGGCGCTGGAGAGCGCCG
The DNA here is from genome assembly GCF_040304075.1 of Kitasatospora sp. NPDC094015. NCBI lineage: Bacteria > Bacillati > Actinomycetota > Actinomycetes > Kitasatosporales > Streptomycetaceae > Kitasatospora > Kitasatospora sp. NPDC094015. The sequence goes on along the minus strand of NZ_JBEOUL010000038.1, from coordinate 30,447 downwards.
CCCCCGGCGGCCGCCGGCTCGCCGCGTTCGGCGTGCTGCCGGCCGGCGACTCGGTCTGGGACGACGGGACCGCCGCGCCGCTGCCCGGGGTCGGCAACGCCCTGCAGACGCTGGCCGCGCAGATCCTCGAACCGTCCGCCGGCGGCCGGCTGCCCAGCGCGCTGATCGCCCTCGACCAGCCCGACCCGACGCCCGCCGAGCCCAACGCCCGTCCGGCCGCCGCCATCGGCACCGTGGCCGGCCGCGCCGCCTACGCGCTCGCCGAGCCGGGCCTCGGCTTCGGCCTGGTCGCCCTCGACGACGCCGAGCCACTCGGCGGCTCCGACACCGACGCCGGTGTCCTGCCCACCGCCGTGGCGCTCGGCTCCGCCGGCGGCCGCGAACTGTTCGCGGTCGGCGGCGAGGACGGCGCGGTCCAGGTCTGGGACGCCACCACCGGCGCCCTGCTGCACGGCACCGCCGGCGGCGAGGGCGCGCAGAGCGTCGCCGCCGGCAGCGTCCAGGGCGTGCCGCTGGTCTTCTCGGCCGGCCGCGAGGGCGAGGTCCAGGCCTGGCACGCCGAGGACGGCCGCGCGCTCGGCCTGCTCCCGGTCGCCGGCCACGGCGCCGCCGCACTGTGCCACGCCCGCTGCGCCGACCTCGACCTGGTCGCCGCCGCCGGCGACGACGGCCTGGTCCGGGTCTGGGACGCCGCCACCGGCGAGCAGCTCCACCTGCTGGTCGGCCACACCGACCGGGTCACCGTGCTCGCCGTGCTCACCATCGGCAACCAGGCGCTGCTCGCCTCCGCCGGACTCGACAGCACGATCCGGCTCTGGGACCTCGCCACCGGGCAGAACATCGCCGAACTGACCGGCCACTCCGGCACGGTCACCGGCCTGGCCTTCCTCACCGGCGACGCCGACCCGCTGCTCGCCTCCTGCGCCCTGGACGGCACCATCCGCACCTGGGACGTCTACACCGGCTCGGCCGTGCACGGCTGGCCGTCCGAGCGCCGCTGGCTCACCGGGCTCGCCGTCGCCACCGCGGTCGGCCGCCCCGCCCTGGTCACCGGCGACGAGAAGGGCAGCCTGACGTTCTGGGACCCGGCCACCGGCGCGAGCCTCGGCGAGTGCGCCCCGGCCGAGACCGGCTTCCCGGTCAACGCGCTGGCCGCCGGCGACCTGCACGGCCGCCCGGTGCTCGCGGCGGGCTACGGCGACGGCAGCCTGCGGCTGTGGGACGCCACCCTGCGGACCGAACTTCGGGTCACCGAACCGGACGGCGGGCCGGTCACCTCGGTCGCGTTCTGCCACGCCGCGGACCGCCCGCTGGTGGTCTGCGGCACCGCCACCGGCGCCGTCCGCTGCCTGGACCCGCGCGACGGCGTGACGCTGTCCGTCCCCACCCCGCACACCGGGGCGGTCACCGGACTGGCCTTCGCCGAGCCCGCCGAGGACGGCGGCGCGCTGCTGGTCTCGGCCGGCACCGACGGCACCGTCCGGGTGCGCGACGCCCTCACCGGCAGCCCGCTGCTGCGGCTGGCCGCCGACCCGCGCGGCGTGACCGCGCTGGCGGTCGGCCCGGTCGGCACCCGTCGTACGGTCGCCACCGGCGGCGTGGACGGCGTGGTCCGGCTCTGGGACGCCGAGGACGGCCGGCCCGGCGCGGTGCTCACCGGTCTCGGCGGCCCGGTCGAGGCGCTCGCCTTCGGGGTGCTCGGCGACCGGCAGGTGGTCGTCGCGGGCAGCGCCGACGGCGGGGTCCTGCTGTGGGACGCGCACGACGGCACCCGGGCCGCCGAACTCGTCGGGGGCGATGCCGCGGTGCGCAGCATGGTCTTCCAGAACCTCGACGGCGAGGCCCTGTTGGCGGCGGGCGACCAGCGTGCGACCCTGCGACTGTGGCACGTCGCGAGCGGCACGCTGCTCAACGAGGCCGGGCTGGACCGGGTCCCGCTCGCCATCGCGTTCGGCGACGCCGGGCTGCACGTGGTCGGCCCCGGCGGCGCGACCACGCTCTGAGGCAGGCCGCCGTTCCGTCCGCCGGAACGGCGTTCAGTGATCGTCAAGCGGCCCGGGCCATCGTGGGGACCGGGCCGGATGGGACCGGGCGCGAGCCTGGGGGGAAGAGGGGTTGGGACACGTGAGCGGTACGTCGTTCTCCATCGATCTCGACGAGGTCGAGGCCGCGGCCAAGGCGATCCGGAACATGCTCGACGAACTGGAGGCGCCGACCGCCCGGTTGGCGGCCGTGATGAAGCAGATCAAGCCGACCGTGTACGGCACCGACGCGGTCGGCAAGTCGCTCACCGGCGGCGGCTCCTCCGTCGGAGGGGTGCCCGACCACCAGCAGCAGGTGTTCGACGGGGTGCAGAAGTACCTCGCGAACTCGGCCCAGTTGGCGTCCAACCTGGAGCTGATCTGCCAGCGCTACCGGCAGACCGACGAGGCGCACGCCGCCGAACTCGGGCAGCTCAACGGGGCGCGCGCGGAGGGCGACCTGAAGCCGGCGCACCTCACCCAGGTCTCGCCGCGGCTCCCGGAGAAGGACCCGATCGCGCTGACCAGCAGCACGGGCCAGGGCGGCCCGGAGTACCACAACCCGGACAAGCCCGAGCTGGACTACAACGAGGCCGAGGCCTACACCGACGAGGAGCCGCACGCGCCCGCCGGCGGGCACATGCTTATCTAGTCCCGGCGGCCCGGGCGGCACCTTCCGTCCCCGCGCGGGCCGCACCCCGCTGCCGCGGCAGCGTCCGGAGCCGTGTTCACGTCACCTCCGCGATCGTGGAACGGCGCCACCCCGAACGACGTCCTGTCAGGTGTCGTCCGGTGCACCGCACTCCGTCACCCGTCACACCGCCCGTCCCAGGCCAGCCGGCCAGCCAGCCGAAAAGAGCGACCCACCCATGATCGAGCTCCCGTCCGACCTCGCCGAGGTGCTCAAGGTCGTCCAGAGCAACGAACACGGTTCCGGCATCCTCTTCCCCGACGCCGACGAGGAACTGCTCGGCGAGCTCGCCGCCGCTTGGGAGGAGTGGAACAAGGCCGCCGAACCGGCCATCCGCACCATCGTCGCCAGCGCCAGCCGGGCCATGTCCAACATGTCCGGCGCCGCGGCCGACAGCTTCGAGGGCTACCTGCGCAAGTACGCGGGCAGCGACCAGGCGCACACCGCCACCACCCTGGACGCCGCGGGCGCGATGGCCCAGTCGCTGCGCGGCGCGCAGCAGGCGGTCACCCAGACCAAGAGCGAGATGGTCCGGGAACTGCAGTACGCCAAGGACTACATGGAGCAGAACCCGGCGGGCAAGCACGACGACATCGCCCAGTCGGAAGGCATCAAGACCGCGGCGGACACCTACAACACCTATGTCGGCCAGGTCGGTTCGAGCGTCGACACGATGCTCCGGCAGAGCGCCGACCACGTCGAGCGGATGACCAGCGCGGGCCAGGTCGCCCACCTCGGCGGCTCCTCCGGCGGCGGCGACTCCACCACCAGCGGCCCCCGCACGACCACCTCCCTGGACCCGAGCACCCTCCAGCAGCCCTCCGCCACCGGCCTGGACTCGCTGACCGCGATGGACGGCGTGCAGCGCGCGCCGGGCGCCGGCATGCCGGGCGCCCCCGGGGCGCTCACCGGCACCGACGGCTTCGGCGGCACCGGCGGCGTCGGCGGGATGTCCGGGCCCGGCGGCAGCCCGTTCGGCGGCGCCGGTGGCAGTGCGTTCGGCGGGACGGGCGGGATGCCCGGTGGGATGGGCGGCGGCTCGGGCGGCGGCTCCGGGGCCGGCGCGTACAAGCCGCAACTCTCCTCCCTCCAGCCCTTCCAGGCGCCCTCGCCGGTCGGCCGGACGGTGCCCGGCGCGGGCCTCGGCACCGGTGGGACCGGCGGCATCAACGGCGGTGGCGGCGGAATGCCGGTCTTCAAGCCCAGTACGTCCCCCGGCCTCGGCCTCTCCGGGCTGACCGGCGGCCCCGGGTCGGTCGGCGGTGGCGGGGGCAGCGGCAGCTTCACCCCCACCCCGCTCGTCCCGTGGACGGGCACCGGCGGCGGCCCCGGCGGCAGCACGGGCACCGGGACGCTCGGCGGCTCCCCGTTCGGGAGCGGCGGCTTCCCGTTCGGCGGCAGCCCCGGCATGGGCAGCACCGGCAACCTCGGGGGCGGATCCCGGACCACCCCGACCCGCTACACCGGAGCCCCCGGCGGGGCGACCCCGGCCCGGATCGGCGCGATCGGCGGTTCCGGGGCGCGCCCCGGGGCCAGCACCATCGGCGGCAGCACCGGACGCGGCTTCACCGGCGGGGGCGTCGGCGGCGCGCTCGGCGGCGGTGGCGGTGGGGGTGCCCGCGGCGGCGTGGGCGGTGGGGGCGGTGCCCGCGGCGGCTCGGTCTCCGCGGCCGGCGGCCGGATCACCCCCGGCAAGCCCTCCGGCCTCAGCATGGCCGGCGGCAGCGGCGAAGGCACGCTGCGCGGCGGCTCGAGCTCCGGACTCGGCAGCGGCTCGTCCTCCGGACGCGGATCGGGTGTCGGCGGCACGGGCACCGGCAGCGGTGCCACCCGGACCGCCGGCGCCGGCGGCATGGCCGGCGGCCACGGCCCCGGCGGGATGGGCGGCGCGGGCGGCCGCGGCGAGAAGAAGGGCGGGAACCGCTTCGTGCGGCCGAGCCGCTTCGGCGAGAACGGCTGGGAGGACGAGGAGGAGTCGGCGCTCTCCGACGCCGGCGTGAGCGGCCAGGCCGGACACTTCGAGCACGACGACCGCCGCTGGCGCCGGATGCGCCGTCAGTGGCTCGACTCCGCCCGCAGCGACGACCCGGACGCCCCGCACACCGCCGAGGACACCACGGCCGGGCAGCCGGCCGGCGGCGAGAACGCCCTGCTCAACCAGCTCGCCACCGCCCTGCTCGGCCCCGACGCGGCCGGCTCGACGGAGAGCGGTTCGACGGAGAGCGGTTCGACCGAGGGCGGCGACCAGGCCGACCGGACCACGGCGGGCGGCGAGGGCAGCGCGGCCTCGGAGCGCTCGGGCGACCGGTCCGGTACCGGCGGCACCGGTGGCGGGAGCGAGCGGACCGAGTCCACCGGCTCCGGCGAGGACGACGCCTACCTCGACCGGGCCCGGTCGGCCGCGGCCCGTCGCGGGCGGCCCGACGCCGACCCGGCCCCCGCCGGGGACACCCGCGCGGCGGGCGAGGCCGCCCGCCCGGCCCCGCTCCGCGAGGAGGGCGGCTACCAGGTGCCCAGCCCGTTCCTGCGGGCCGCGCTCGCCCGGCTCGCCACCGGCGGTGGGGAGGGCGGCCCGCAGGCCGGCGCGGCACCCGCCGCCGGCTCGCGATGAGCCGGGGGCCCGCCGCCCCGACCTCCCCCCGCCACCCCCGTCCCGGTCACCCCGCCAGGACCCGGACCTAGTCGAACTGGAAGCGCCATGGATGAGCAGGCACATACGGAGCCGTTGCAGGCGACGGAACGGATGAGGGCGGTCGAGGTCGAGCCGCTGCAGCCGATGGAGCAGGCGCGGATGGTTGCGGCGGAGCCCCTGCAGCCGATGGAGCAGGCCCGGATGGTTGCGGCGGAGCCCGTGCAGCGGATGGAGGCCGTGCAGGCGGAGCCGCTCCAGCGCGTCGAGCAGCTGCAGCCGTTCCAGCGGGCCGAGCCGGTACAACGTGTCGAGCAGTTGCAGCCGTTCGAGCGGGCCGAGCCCTTGCAGCGGATGGAGGCCGTGCAGGCGGAGCCGTTCCAGCACGCCGAGCAGCTGCAGCCGTTGCAGCGCGCGGAGCCCCTCCAGCGGATGCAGGCCGTCCAGGCCGAGCCGGCCCACCTCGCCACCCATGACGCGCTGCGGGCGACCGAGGCCACGCCGACCACCACCCATGACGCGCTGCGGGCGACCGAGGCCAGCCCGCGGCTGGCCGCTCAGGACATGCTGAGCCCGACCGAGCCGGCGCACCTCGCTGCGCGGGACGCGCTGCGCCCGACCGAGGCCACCCGGCGTACCGACCTCGCGCCCGGGACCGCCGCCACCCGTGGGGCCGCGGCCACCGACCCGGACGGTGCGGAGGCCGCGAAGCGCCGCGCCCCGGCCGGCGAGCAGGGCGCCCCGAGCGGCTCGGGCGGCTCCGCGGGCACCGGCTTCAAGGTCGACCCGGCCCAGTACATGGCCGCGGTCAGCCCGCTGCTTGCCGCCGCCGACCAGCTCTCCCAGCTGGTCACCGGCCTGACCTCGTTCCTGGACCACACCCAGTCGACGGCCCCGTGGGGCAACGACGAGTCGGGCAAGAAGTTCGCGGAGGGTGAGAAGGGCTACCTGAAGTACAGCACCGAGACCCAGAAGGGCCTCAAGGGCATGCCCGACGCGGTGCGCTACATCGCCGACGGGCTCAAGGCGATGGCCGAGAACTACCAGAACGCCGAGGACGCCACCACCGCTGTCTTCCAGAGCGACGGCGGTGGCGGCGAACCGTCGGCCGCGCCGCAGGTCGGGACGTACTCCGCCCCCGTCCACCCGACCATCCCCACCGGCGCCCTGGGGAGCATCGCCCAGGGCCGCCCGAGCACGCACACCACCGGAAGGGCTTGATCCCATGGCAGTCGAGCTGCCCGAGCCCCTGCAGTGGGTGCTCCTCCTCCTGGCCGGCACCCGCTGGCCGGAGGCCGACGAAGACATGCTCCGCGACATGGCAGAGCGCTGGCGCCAGGGTTCCGAAACCCTGGCGGACGCCGGCAAATCCGCCGACGCGGCGCTGAAGCGTGCGCTGGAGGGCCAGGAGGGCGAGGCCGCCAAGGCCCTGTCCAAGCACTGGGACCAGTTCACCGTCGGCAAGGGCACCGAAGCCGATCCGGGGTACTTCCCCGGACTGGTGCAAGCCTGCAGCGGCATGGGCGACATGCTCGAGGCGATGGCCAACTCCGCCGAGACCGCGAAGATCCAGATCATCGCGCAGCTCGGCATCCTGGCGTTCGAGATTGCCACCGCGGAGGCGGAGGCACCGTTCACCGCGGGCGTCTCGCTGGCCCAGATCCCGGTCGCCGTCGGCATCAGCCGGACGGTCGTCCAGCAGATCCTCAAGACGCTGCTCAAGGAGGCCCTGGAGTTCGCGGCCAAGCAGGCCGCCCAGATGGCCGCCATCAACCTGCTGGCCCAGGGCATCGAGGTGATGGAGGGTCACCGCAAGAGCATCGACATGAAGGAGCTCGGGCAGAACGCCCTCGGCGGCGCCGTCGCCGGCGCCAGCGGCCACCTCATCGGCAAGGGCCTCAGCGGCGCCGGCTCCAAGATGGGCCTGGCCGGCGCGATGTCGACCGTCCCGGGCAAGATGGTGCACGGCGCCGCGGTCGGTGTCGGCGCGGACGTCTCCACCCAGCTGATCACCACCGGCCACGTCGAGGGCGGCAGCCTGCTCGGCTCCGGCCTGAGCGGCGGCGCCGCCGTCGGGCTCAAGGCGGGTGCCTCCAACATCAAGGGCCGCTTCAACGGCCCCGGCAACATCCCCACCCCGCACAGCGGCCCGCCGCCCAAGAGCGAGCCGGTGGGCGGTGCGCCGATCGGCGGTTCGGTCGGCGGCGGCTCGTCGATCGGCGCCGGTGGCCACGGTGACGGCACCCCGACCTTCTCCAAGCCCGACACCTCGGCCTCCGCGTTCCACGGGCCGGGTGCCGGTTCGACCGGCTCCGGCGGGTCGAGCGGCTCCGGCGGCTCGGGCTCGGGTTCCGGCTCGGGTTCCCTGGCGACCGCGGGCGGCGGTGGCGGCGGCAGCGTCGGTGCCGGCGCCAGTGGTGGTGCGAGCGGCGGTGCGAGCCACGCCGGCGACGGCGGCGGCAGCACACCGACCGGTGGCGGTACGCCCAGGGGCGGCGGCGCCGGTGGTCTGGTGCCGTTCGGCTCCGACCGCCCGGCAGCGTCCGGCAGCCACGGCACCGGGGAGAGCCCCGGTGCCACCCCGCAGACCCAGCACGGCTCGGCCGACCACACGGCGCCGCCCACCGGCGGCAGTTCGCCCGCGCCGCACCAGGCCCCGCCGACCACCACCGACCGCGCGGGCGGCACGGACAGCCCCGTCCACACCCCGCCCGTCGAGCACACCGCGCCCGTCGAGCAGAGCGCGCCCGTCGAGCACAGCGCGCCGCGGGCCGCCGAGCCGACTCCCGCTCCGGCGACGGCTTCCGGCGAACACATCCGGGCAGCCGACGCCCCCGTTGCCTCGACCACGCACGCCGCCCCCGAGCCGCACGCTGCTCCGGCCCCGCACGAGTCGCCGGTGACGCAGCCGCAGGCGCACACGGGTACCGAGCACGTCCCGACCGCTGCCCCGCACGAGTCGCCGGTGACGCAGGAGGCTCCTGCGCCGCGTGGTGGTGCGGAGTCGCACGTCACGCCGGAGATCTTCGCGCGGAGCACGCCGGAGGGTTCGCCCGCGCAGGTGCATGCCGGTGCGGAGCACATCCCGTCGGCCGCCCCGCACGAGTCGCCGGTGGCGCAGCCGCAGGTGCACGCCGGTACCGAGCACGTGCCGAGTGCCACGCCGCACGAGGCCCCGCCCGCCCAGGTGCACGCCGGTACCGAGCACGTGCCGAGCGCGACGCCCCACGAGTCGCCGGTGACGCAGCCGCAGGCGCACACGGGTACCGAGCACGTCCCGACCGCTGCTCCGCACGAGTCGCCGGTGACGCAGGAGGCTCCTGCGCCGCGTGGTGGTGCGGAGTCGCACGTCACGCCGGAGATCTTCGCGCGGAGCACGCCGGAGGGTTCGCCCGCGCAGGTGCATGCCGGTACGGAGCACATCCCGTCGGCCGCCCCGCACGAGTCGCCGGTGGCGCAGCCGCAGGTGCACGCCGGTACCGAGCACGTGCCGAGCGCGACGCCGCACGAGGCCCCGCCGGTGCAGACGCACTCCGGTCCGGAGCATGTGGTGAGCTCCGCGCCGCACGAGGCGGTGCCCAGCCAGACGCCCACGCAGACGCCCGTCCAGTCGCACGTCCCGATGGCGTCGACCGTCCCGTCCGGCAGCCACGCGACCGTGCATCCGACCGGTCCGGTCGGTTCGGCGGGCTCGTCCGGGGCCTCGGTGCCGCACCCGTCGGCCGCCGGTGACCACGGCGGAGCCACCCCGCACGACCCCGACGGCGACGCCGGCACCAGCCGGCTGGACACCGCCGGTCTCGGCGGGATGTCCGTGCCGACCCTCCGGCCCGCCGGTGGCGGTGACCACACCTCGCGCACCAACGACCCGGCGGCCGTACCGCCGCCACCCGCGGCGGACGCCTCCACCGCGACCGGCACGCCGCAGGGCGTCCCGGGCATGGGCGGTGTCCACGTGCCGACCCAGGGAGGCGCGGCCTCGCACGCCGCCCCGCCGCCGCACCAGCCGACCGGCACGGGGAACAACACCGGGCAGGCCGGTCTCGGTCCGGTGCACCCGTCCAACTCGGCACCGTCCACCAGCGGCAACCAGGGCGCTGCGGGCAACCACGGCACCACCGGCGGTCTCAACCGCCCGCTGAGCGCACAGGCCGCCGACCGGATCCACCAGACCCAGCGCGACCAGCGGCAGGCCGAGCTGGACGCGCTGCGCCAGAACGGTCGCCGGGTCGACCAGACGGCCCAGGACCTCGGCCGCGAGCAGCGGTTCTCCACCGTCCGTCCGCCCAATGCGGACGCGTTGGTGCGTGACCTGCCGACGGCGACCCCGCACGAGCGTGCGGGAGCGCTGGCAGTGCTGCCGCCCGCGCAGCGACGCTGGATGGCGAAGGACCCGGCGTTCGTGGACGCGCTCAAGGCGGGCCTGCCGCCGAAGGAGTTCGCCAAGACCGCGGCCCAGCTGATGGTCGACGTCGACCCCCGCGCCGGACGCCCGGCCTCGGCCCGCGCCGAGGCGCAGGCCCAGGCCGAGCGGATGCTCCAGGACCCGGACGTGGCAGCCAGGTTGCTGAAGAACGGCGCCGGTCTCGTGATCGTCCCCAAGGACGTCTCGATGACCGACGTCAGTGCCTTCCACGACATGCGCGGAACCACGGCGGGCGGCGCGTCCGGCGGTGGCCGCGGCTGGGACGACGTGCGCGGCTCCGGAGGCCGCCGCGCGGCGGTCACCGAGGAGAACCTGCTCGGCGAGGACACCACCATCGGCAACGCCACGCACTACCAGGACGGTTACTCGACCACGACGCACGAGTTCGCCCACACCATTCACCTGAACGGTCTGGAGGCGGGCGACCGGTCCACCATCACCACCAGCTACCAGAACAAGCGGAACGACCCGAACGCCGTCTGGAGCGACGGGCCGCGCCACGACCTCCAGAACAACCCCGTCGACAACTACGCCTCGCGGGACGAGCTGGAGTACTTCGCGCAGGTCACCAACGCGTACCTGGGCACCAACCACGGCACCGACCCGCACACCGGCCAGGACCGCAACAACGGCCCGGCCTGGGTGCGAGCCAACGAGCCGGCCCTGGTGCCGCTGCTGGAGCGGCTGTACGGGCCGGACCCGACGGCGGTGCACAACGGCCCGGCGAACCCGGTGAACGCCGTCCGGGCCGAGAACGACATGTACGAGGGGCTGCGGGACTTCACGGAGCGCGTGGAGAACCCCACCCCCGCCCCGGTCACCCCGGCCCCGGTCACCCCCGCCCCGGCGACCCCGCACGCGACGCCGCCCGGCGGTCACACGCCGCCGGCCTCGACGGGGACCCAGACCCCCGCGCCGCACCAGCCGGCACCGCACCAGCAGGCACCGCAGCAGCAGCCGCCCCACCAGCAGGCACCGCAGCAGCCGCAGCACGCCGCGCCGCAGCGCCCGGCCCCGCAGCGGCCGTTGCCGCAGACCCCTGCGCCGCACCAGCCCGCGACCCACCAGCCGGCGACTGCCGGGGGCAGCCACGGGCAGGTGCCGCCGCCGCCGAGCGTTCGCGAGGACGTGAACGTTCGCGGTGGCGTGAACGACCACGTCGACGTGAACGTTCACCCGACCCCCGATGCTCACGGCGGCGCGAGCATTCACGAAGGCGCGAACGTTCACGGTGGCGCAAACGTCCACGAGAGCGGCACCGTTCACGATGACGTGAATGTTCGTGGTGGGTCGGATGAGGCGCCGTACCGTCCTGGCACGCCTGAGGGTATGACGCACGAGCAGATGGTGGATTCCGAGTTCCGTCTGGGGACTGCGGCGTTGCTGGAGCAGAGTGTGATGGGTCACCTCGGCAACAGTGGGCTGGATCTGCCGGAGGGTTCGGTGGTGCTCGGTGGTGGCGGTGGTGTGGCTGCGGTCGAGTTGCACCGTCCGGTGCAGGACCTGGACATGCGGCTGTCGTTCGACCGTCCGATCTCGAACCCGAACGAGGTGCT
>NZ_JBEOUL010000038.1:0-19030 GCF_040304075.1 Kitasatospora sp. NPDC094015 | reverse complement strand
GTGCTGCAGCATCTGGCGGACAATGTGTTGACGGACGGGCACGTGGTGCCGGGTCGGCGTGATCAGTCGACGACGGTGAACGGTAAGTTCGGTGGTCTGGACGCGAGTATCACGCTGGCTCCGGTGCGTTCGCAGGAGCACCAGATGCAGGTGGTCGTGGATGGCCGGACGCCGACGGGCGAGACGGTGCCGTTGAAGGTGGTGGCCACGACCGATCTGCTCGGTGACAAGATTTCCGCGTTGGCGATGCGCAAGCAGGACAGCAACGTCACGGTGGCGCAGCTGCGTGAGAAGCGGGTCCGGGATGCGCTGGACGTGCTGACGCTGCATTCGAAGTTGGATCACCAGGCGCTGGACGATCTGCGGACCAACCGGGACAACATGGGCCCGGCCATCGGCAAGTTGGCCGATGTGGTCGCGGAGGTGACGAAGCATTCGTCGGACCGGTTCACGCCGGAGCAGTTGGAGCGGTTGAACGAGATCTCCAACCGGCTGGGCAGTGAGCCGACGCCGCGTCCGGAGCGCGCGTCCAAGCCGAAGCCGACGCCGGAGCAGATCGCCGAGTTGAAGGCCGAGAAGGAGCGCCGCAAGGCGGAGGCAGCTGCGGCGAAGGCGGCCGGCAACGGTTCCGGAAGCCGGAGCACCCCCGCCCCGCCGCCGCCCCCGCCGGCCAGCACCCCGACCAACAACCCGTCCCACGCCTCCACCTCGCACGCCTCCACCTCGTCCTCGGCCGCCTCGTCGTCGACCACGACGCCGGCCCCCGCGTCCGCGCACAACGGGCTCGGTCCGGTGCGCCCGGCGACGGGGCAGCCGTCCACCTCGACGTCCACGGGTTCCGGCCTCGGCCCGGTGGCCCGCGGCGGCACCGGCGGCCCGAGCCACACCCCGGCCCAGCCCGCCGCTCACAACCAGCCCGCTGCCCACAACCAGCCCGCCGCCCACACCCAGCAGCAGCCCCACACCCCGGGCCAGAACCAGCCCCACACCTCCGGCTCCGCCCCGCGTCCGGACATCTTCGAGCAGCGCCGGCTGGAGCGGGAGGCCGAGCTGGGCGCCCTCAACTCGTCCAACGACGGCCGGGTCAGCCAGACGATCACGGACATCGGGCGCGAGCAGCGGTTCCAGGCGACCCAGCCGCCGAACGCCGACCGCCTGGTCGCCGACGTGCGGGCGATGAGCGAGCACGACCGGCTGGATGCGCTGGGCAACCTCCGTCCCGAGTACCGACGTTGGCTCGCATCCCACGGGCCGCTGGTGGACGGTCTGCGCAGCTCGCTGCCGCCGCAGGAGTTCGCGCGCACAGCGGCTCGCCTGATGCTGGACGTCGACCCGCGGGTCGGTGGCGCCGACCCGGCGCGCCGGGAGGCGGAGGCACAGCTGGCCCAGATGCTGCACGACCCGGAGGTGGCCTCGACCCTGCTGAAGAAGGGTGCGGGCATGTACGTGGTGCCGAAGGACACCCCGATGACGGACTCCGCGCCGTACCGTTCGCTGCGCGGCACCCAGGCTGCGGGCGACGCGGGCTCGGGCCGCTCGTGGGAGGACGTCCGCGGGTCGGGTGCCCGTCGGGCGGCCGTCACCGAGGAGAACCTGCTCGGGGAGCACACCTCGATCGGCGGGCTCTCGCACTACGACGACGGCTACTCGACCACGACGCACGAGTTCGCCCACACCATTCACCGCGAGGCCCTCGGTCCGGCGGACCGCCAGCTGATCACGGACGCGTACCAGGCCAAGATCGACGCGGACCACCTCGCCCGCACCTTCGGCGAGGACAGCCCGGTGCAGTGGACGGACGGCCCGCGCCGCCCGGACGGGCAGAAGGGCGACAACTACGCGTCCCGCGACGAGCAGGAGTACTTCGCCCAGGTCACCAACGCCTACCTCGGCACCAACCACGGCACCGACCCGTACACCGGTGAACCCCGGAACAACGGCGCCGACTGGGTCCGGGCCAACGAGCCCGACCTGCTCCCGCTCCTGGAGCGCCTGTACGGTCCGAACCCGACGCCGATCCAGGCCAACCCGGTCAACGCGAACGACGCGCTGCGCAACGCCAACGCGAACGCCGGCTCGACCACGACGACGCCGCAGCCTGCGGCGCCGACCCGTCCGGCGCCGCCCGCGCCCACCCGCCCGGTGCCGCCGACGCCGATCGTCACCTCCGCGCCGACGGTGACCGGTCACGTCCCGTCGTCGGCGAGCAGCGCCACCGGCAGCCCGCACTCCCCGGCGGAGAGCGTGAGTTCGCAGGGGTCGCACCGCGATCCGGCGGACCCGTTCCGCGACCCGTCCGACCACTCGGACCACTCGGACACCGAGTCCGATGCCGGCAGCGTCAGTTCCCGCGACTCCTGGGACAGTTCGGCGAGTTCGCACCGCGACCCGGCCGACCCGTTCCGGGATCCGTCGGACCACTCCGACACCGAGTCCGACGCCGGAAGCGTCAGCTCGCGCGGTTCGCAGAGTTCGCAGGGCTCGCACCGCGACCCGGCGGACCCGTTCGCGGATCCGGTGTCCCCGCACACCCAGGCGCCCCCGCCCCCGCCGCCCGCTCCGCCGGTGCCGCCGGTCCGGTCCGAGCAGCGCGCACCGCACCTGGACGTGCCGCCCCCGCCGCCCGCCCCGCCGACCACCACGAACCCGTCGGGCTCGGCGAGCAGTCACAGCGGCCACAGCAGCGACTCCGACAGCCTGTACTCCCCGGTGGAGAGCGTCGGCTCGCACCGCGACCCGGCCGACCCGTTCCGCGACCCCTCGGACCACTCCGGTTCGGACCGCAGTTCGGACAGCGAGAGCATCAGCTCCCGCGACTCGCAGGACTCCCAAGAGAGTTCGACGAGTTCGCACCGGGACCCGTTCCGCGACCCGTCCGACCAGTCGGACTCGGACCACAGCTCGGACCACAGCTCGGACCACGCCTCCGACCACTCCTCGGACAGCGAGAGCATCAGCTCCCGCGACTCCGACGCCTCGGACCACCACCCGGCGGACCCGGGCGCCGGCGCCCCGCGCAGCTGGAACCCCGACCGCACCCCGCTGGCCTCCCCGGAGGCCCGCGCGGACCAGCTCCGGCGTGAACTCGGCCTCGGCGCGGACAAGTCGGACGCCGAGCTGCACACCCTCGTCCGCGACGCCCGCAGCGGCAACGTGACGGCGCTCGAACACTGGGTGAACGAGAACGGCACCGGCGCGGTGCACGCGCTCGGCAAGGAGATCCCGGAGCACGCCCTCTGGGGCCTGGGCCGCGCGAATTCCGCCCACGGCAACGACATGCTCGACGTGATCGGCGAGCGTCGCGGCGGCGAGCGGCCCTCGCAGCAGGAGGTCGACGCGCGCAAGGAGGTCTTCGGGAAGCTCAACCAGCACGAGTCGGTCACTGTCGTGGTCGAGTCCGGCCCGGGCTCCGGCCACCAGGCGGCGGCCGTCACGCTGGTCCGCTCGCTGCGCGAGCTCGGCTACCAGGGTGAGATCCAGATGGTCGCGCCGCAGAGCGTGCGGGGCCGGCTGGAGCGGATGCTCGACACCGAGGAACTCCGGGTCAACGACCCGGTGTACGTGAACGAGGAGCTCGACCCCGACGCGAAGTACGCCGAGCCGGTGCGCCCGAACCTGAACCGCGGGCCGACGTTCGTCGCGGCCAGCGACGGCCTGGACGCCAACCCGGACTCGGCCCACGCCCTGCTGTCGTTCACCGGCGCGGACAAGGCGCTGGTGCTCACGCCGTACGCCTGGTCGCACCCCCGCGCGGTCTACGAGCGCGTCGAGGGGGAGGGCGGCGTGTCCGAGTACAAGGCCCACCACATCGACGGCGGGGTCAGCGCGGGCCACGGCGTGTACCAGTTCCACATCCCGGTGCCGGAGCGGGTCTCGTTCCCCGACGACCCCAAGCTGCAGTCGATCGCCGACTCGGTCGCCGGCGGCAAGGTCGATGTGATGCCGGTCTACGGCCTCGCCCGGATGGACGACCGGCTGCGCGCCAGCGGGCCGGAGTACCTGGCCGCGGCGATCCGCGAGTCGGGCTCGCAGCAGGTCGACGGGGTGAAGACGTACGGCAAGCCGGCGGTGATGCTGGAGGTCGCCGGACGCGAGATCGGGCACGCGCCGCGGTTCGAGCCCGAGTGGTTGAAGCGGGCCGATCTCGACGCGACCAGCCCGGAGGACGTGTCCAGGCTGCTGTCCGGGCTCAAGGACGGCGAGGTGCTGCTCGTCCGCAGCAGCGGGACCACCCAGGCGAACTTCGAGAAGCTCTTCCAGCTCGGCGACCTGCCCGCGATCCAGGAGGGCGCCAACACCACCAACGCCAGCCAGCTGACCGGACGCCCGTACCTCTCGCCGAACGTCTCGACGACGCCCTACCCGGGCATCCACGAGCCCGCGGCGGCAGACCTGCTGCACGCCCGGGTGGCGAACGCCCTGGGTGAGCACGGGGCGATTCCGGACCTGTCCAGGGCCCACGAAGCCTGGGACAAGGCCACCTCGCGCACGGAGCCGCCCACCGAGGCGGACTACCGCAACGCCGCCGACGCGCTGCACGCGGCGGCCCGCGACGTCGACGAGCTGGCCGCGCGACAGGAGGACCCAGCGGTGGCCAAGACCCTGCGCGACGCCGCCGACCGGGCCCGCGGCGACGCCGACGTGCTGACCCGCTCGTCGAACGCCCTGACGGTCAACGAGGACCTCAAGCGCGCGACCGAAGGCATGAACTCCGGCACGGAGTGGTCCGACGCCGCCAAGGACTCGCCCGCGCACAACCAGCTCGGCCGGGTCGTCTGGGGCCGGGACATCCTGGACGGCTGGCGCAAGGAGGCCGACCACCACGCCGGGGCGGAGAAGTTCGAGATGCCCGTCGACAAGCTCCAGGACTTCGGCCGGGCGATGACCCGCAACGAGGACCGCACCCGCGACCCCGACTCCGTCGAGGTGAAGGAGGGGCTGGACAAGGTCTACGAGATCCTCTCCCGGGGCCTGAACGAGGACGACGCCAAGGCGCTCCGGCTGAACATGGACCGCAGCCACTGGGAGGGGCAGATGCTGCGCACCAACGTCACCCCGTCGATCAACCTCGGCCACCCGGAGAAGGTCCGCGAGAACTTCGACACGCTGTTCGAGCAGGTCAAGTCGGTCGAGGACTTCTACCGGGCCGAGGTCGTCGCCGATCTGGGGCACCTCTCCAACGCGCCGAGGGAGGAGGGCGTGCAGGCCATCGCCCAGGTGCTGCGCGGCTACCGCGACCCGCAGTCCGCGGTCAGCGCCTACACCGCAGAGGTCGCCGGGCGGGCCAGGGACTGGCGGCAGGACCAGCTGCTGATGGGCGTGCTGCACATGGACGACCCGCACGTCCTCACCGAGGAGAGCGTCCAGCGGACGGCCGAGGAGGCGCTGACCGAGCGCCGGGACAAGCCCGAGCGGGATCGGCTGGCCAAGGAGGCGGCCGAGCGGCGCCGGCAGCAGGAGGAGCGGCGCCGGCTGGAGCAGGAGCGGGTCCAGGCCCAGCTGGAGGAGGCCCGCCGCGCCCGCGCGGCCCAGGCCGCCGCACCTCCGGTGCAGCAGCCGCCCGCCCAGCAGCAGACCGCCGACGCCGAGGAGAGCGACCAGGAGTCCGTCGACATCGACCTCGACGACCTGTTGTTCTGAGCCCGCTCGTCCGACCCGGGAGCCCTGCCCCGGGTCGGACGGCGATCGGTGAACCGCTGCGGCACCCGGCCCACCGCGGTCGGGTGCCGCGCCGGTCAGCCGGCGACGGTGCAGTCCAGCAGGTGCTTGGTCGGGCCCTCCTGCCCGGACTCGCGGAACCAGCGGCGCTGGCGGTCGGCGCCGGTGCCGGCGGCGAGGAACTCCTGCCACAGCCGGTCGACCGCGGCGGTGCCGCCGGTGAACTCCAGCCCGGGGGCGAGGTACTCCCGGAACTCGTCCAGCACGGCGGCGGCCGGCCGGGCGGCACCGTCCAGGGCGGAGACCAGCCGCGCGGACAGGCCGTCGTGCGCGGCGTGCCAGACGGCGGCCCGCAGCAGCTCCTCGGGCCGGTCGGGGCGCGGATCGCCGCGGCGTTCGGCGAGCAGGGCGGAGGCGACCAGACCGCGGATCAGCCCGGCGAACAGCTCGGCGTCGGCCACCGTCAACTGCACGTCGGGGGCGCGCACCTCGATGGTCGGGTACCGCTCGGAGAGCCGGGCCATCCAGTAGAGCTGTCCGGCGTCGCGGATCGTCCCGGCCGCCAGCAGGTCGCGCACCCGGCGGTGGTAGTCCGCGGCGTCCCGGAAGGACGGCTGCGGGCCGCTGACCGGCCAGCGGTCGAAGTGGATGGTGCGCCAGCTGGCGAACTCGGTGTCGGCGCCGCGCCACAGCGGCGAGTTGCCGGCCAGCGCCACCAGCACCGGGAGCCAGGGGCGGATCCGGTCGAGCGCGGCCACCCGCTCGTCCTCGTCCGCCACCCCGACGTGCACGTGCATCCCGTTCAGCATCAGGTCGTCGACCAGCTGCGGGGCCTGCGCGTGGGCGCTGCGGTAGCGGTCGCGGTCGGTGACCGGGACGGGGCCGTCGGCGGCGAACGGCGCACCGCCGACCGCGACGATCCGGCAGCCCCACTGGGCGGCGGAGGCGTTCAGCGCCGCCCGCATCCGGCGCAGGTGCCGGGCGCCGGCGGCGAGGTCCTCGCAGACCGGGGTGGCGACCTCCAGCTGCACCTGCAGCAGTTCGTGCTGGGCCTCGCTCGGCTGCAGCGCCGGGCGCAGTCCGGCGGCCAGCAGGACCTCCTCGGCGCGCGGTACGGGCACGCCGGTGTCAGGGTCGATCAGCAGGTACTCTTCCTCGACTCCGAAGGTCAGCATGGGCTTCGACTACCCCTGCGCCGCCGGGCGAATCCACCGGTGCGCGGGCCGGCCGGCACGACGGGGGCGGTCGGCGGGCTGGGGCAGCGCCGCCCCCGGGCCGTCGGTCGTCGTCAGGCCCGGGAGCCGGCTGCCGAGGCCGGGACCCGGGGGGATGGGATCGGCCTCGAACCCTCGTCTCACCGCTGTCGCCGGGATCAAACCCGCCCGCGCGGACGGGTTTGTGGCGGCGTTCCGGGGCAAGGCGAGCGGCGGCGCCGTGTGCGAGCGCACCGCGCCCGAACCGCCCGTCCCGCACCGACCGAAGGCTGGTAGCGATGAAACCCGAAGACGACGACCGCCACGGCACCTCCGAGGCGAGCGGCACCGCCGCGCACCCGGGGCTCGGCACCCCCGTACCGGACGACCCGGAGGTGCTGCTCGGGGACGCCCTGGCCGCGCAGGACCTGCTGGGCGTCGGGCAGGCCCGGCCCGCCGACGACGAGCACTCCCTGCTGGACCGGGCCCGCGACTCGGTGCACCGGGCGACGGCCGCCGCCGCGCACGCAGGCGACGCCGGTCTGGACAAGGTCCGGCACGCCGCCGAGCGGGTCCGCAGCGGCCCCGAGGCCGTGGAGGAGGACTGGCGGGCGGCCGTGCCGCCGGCCCGGCGGAGCCCGTACCTGATCGCCGTGGGGGCGACGGCGGGCGCGCTGGTCGCCTGGGCCGTCCTGCGGCGCCGTCGCTGAACCCCGGACGCACACTCCGGACGCAGCCCCCGGACGCACACCGGCCGTACCCCGGCCCGCACCGACAGGAGCGTTGACGATGAGCCGTCCCGGCGAGCCCGTACCGCCGAACCCGACGCCCGCCCCCGGCCCCGGTGGCCCCGGGCCGGGCCCACTGCCCGGCCCGGGACCCGGTCCGGGCGGCCCCGACCCGGTGCCGCCCGCTCCGGAGCCGCCCGTGCCCGCACCGCCGGAGCCCGAGCCCTGGCCGCCCGTGCCGCCGGCCCCGCTGCCCGGTCCGGAACCGGCGCTGCCGGCCTCCTGAACCCGGCGGCGGAACGACGGAAGAACGAGAGAACGACAGAGCGGCCCGACGACACCCGGCGCCCGGCGCGAACCCCGCGCCGGGCGCCGTCGTATCGGGACCCGCCCGGCCCGGATCACCGGGTCGGATCACCGGACCGGATCAGCTGTCCGCCGGCGGCCCGGCGCCGCCCGCGGCGCGCGACCACGGCGGGGTGGGGTCGATGAAGACCTGGCAGACGGTGGGGAAGCGTTCGCGGATCCGGCGTTCCGCCGTGTCGCAGGCCGCCTCGACGGCGGCCGAGCCGTGCTCGTCGTGGAAGTCCACCCGGGCCGCGAGCAGGACCTCGCGCGGCCCCAGCACCATGGTGAACAGGGTGAGCACCCGGGCGGTCTCGGGCAGCGCCTGGAGTTCCGCGCGCAGCGCCTCCCGCATCGCGGGCGGCACCGCCTGGCCGATCAGCAGCGACTTGTTGGACCGAGTCAGCACCACGGCCACCACCGCCAGCAGGACGCCGATCAGCACGGACGCGAGCCCGTCCCAGACGGCCGAGCCGGTCAGCTGGGAGCCGGCCAGGCCGCCCGCCGCGATCGCCAGGCCGACCAGCGCGGCGGAGTCCTCCAGGGCGACGGCCTTGACCGTGGTGTCGGGCGTGACCCGCAGCAGCCGCAGCGAGGACACCCGCCAGCGGGCCGCCTCGCTGCGGACCTGCTTCGCCGCCTGCCGCCAGGAGATCCCTTCGCAGACGGCGGCCAGGGCCAGCACGGCGTACGAGAGCGGGTAGTGCCCCGGCTCCTCGCCGCCGGTGATCTCCTGCACGCCGTGCACGACCGAGACCAGCGCCCCGGCCAGGAAGGTGGCCAGGGCGGCGAGGAAGGCCCAGAAGTACGCCTCGTGGCCGTAGCCGAACGGGTGGTCCTCGTCGGCGGGCCGGTCGGACCGGCGCAGCGCGGTCAGCAGCAGCAGTTCGGTGACGGTGTCGGCGACCGAGTGGGCGGCCTCGGAGAGCATCGCGGCGGAGCCGCCGATCAGGCCGACGAAGAGCTTCGCCACCGCGATCACCAGGTTGGCGGCGGTGGCGATCAGCACCGTGCGGGTGCTCTCGGACTGGCCCTCGACGGCTCGCCGGGAGGCGATGTCCGGGACGTTGTCGGATCGGCCCGTGGCCTGCTGCGGCGTCATGCGGCTCGCCTGCCCGTCGCGCGCCCGGCCAAACGGCCCGCGCGGGCGAACGATACGGCCCGCCGACGCCCCGCCCCGCCCCGCTGCGGGGGCTCCTCAGCCGCCGGGCCGCTCGGCCTCCGGCTCCGGCACCCGGATCTCGGCCCAGACGGTCTTGCCCTGCTCGTGCGGGGTGACCCCCCACGTGTCCACGAGCCGCCGGACGATGTGCAGCCCGTGGCCGCCCGGCAGGCCGGGCAGGTGCGGGAGGCCGAGCACCGGCGGGGCGGCGGCCGGGTCGGTCACCTCGATCCGCAGCCGCGACGGCGACAGGTGCAGGCCGAGCTGGAGCGCCCCGCCGGCGTGCAGCCGCGCGTTGGCCACCAGCTCGGAGACCACCAGGAGCAGGTCCGCCACGGCTTCGTCACCGGGCCACCCCCAGTCGGTCAGGGCCGTGCGGGCGAAGTCCCGCCCGAGCACGACCTGCCGGGGCAACCCGGCCAGGCGGAGGATCCGCCGCTGCCCGGCGGCGGGCAGCTCGAACCGGGGCCGCTCGACGGCCCCGGCCCCGTTGTGGGCGCTGGTCATCCGGTCACCCCGGCACGGTCGTTCGCGCATGGTCGGCCGGCGGCGGGTGCCGCTCCCCGGGCCCGGTCGCCGTTCACGTCTCGGAGAGGGCGTCGGGGAGCGAGCCGTGCACGGAGAACACGGCACCGGCTCCGGTGAGTTCCAGCAGGCGGCCGAACTGGCCGCCGGGCGTGGCGGCCAGCCGGAGCTCGACGTTCGCCTCCAGGGCGGCGAGCCTGGTGCGCAGCAGCAGGTTGAGCCCGGAGGAGTCGCAGAAGGTGACCTCGGCCAGGTCCACCACCACCCGGGCCGGGCCGGCCGCGAGGGCCTGGCCGAGCACCTCGTCGGCCGGGGCCAGGGTGTCCAGGTCGAGTTCGCCGGCCAGGGCGACCAGGACGGTACGGCCGCGCCGTTCCTGGCGGGCGGTCAACCGCCCCGGGGTGGTGGCGCCGTGGCGCCCCGTCTCGTATCCGTCCTCGGACATCGGCTCCTCCGTACCGCCCTCGGTCAACGCCGACGATAGGGCGGGGGAGGGGCGGAACGGAAGGGTACGGCCGGGGCGCGCCCCCTCGGGCTGCGGGGTCAGCGGCCGCGGCGCGACCAGGCGGGGCTGACCAGGCCGATCAGCACGGCGGCGGCGCCGACCTGGAGCAGGTGGCGGATCCAGTCGATGCCGCCGGTGTCGCGCACGCCGAGCACGCCGGCCAGGGCGTTGCCGATCAGGCCGCCGACGATGCCCAGCACGATGGTCAGCCAGAGCGGGACGGCCTGACGGCCGGGCAGCAGCAGCTTCGCGAGCAGGCCGATCACCAGGCCCGCGAGGATGGCCCACAGGATGGTCATGGCAGTCCTTCCGTCCGTTCGGCCCCGCGGGCTGTCCGGGGGCTCCCCTCGCATGCCCGCGTTCGCGCGGCGCACGCACGTACGGTCCCGGGCGCCCGCCGGGGCCGGGGGCGGGGCCGTTATGCTGGCCCCGTGACACCGAAGGCCGAGCAGGGGACGGGACTGCGCGCGGACGCCGCCCGCAACCGCGCCCGGGTGTTGCAGGTCGCCCGCGAGCAACTCGCGCTCGGCGACGACTCGCTCCAGCTGAACGCCATCGCCCGGCTCGCCGGCGTGGGCGTGGGCACGGTCTACCGGCACTTCCCCAACCGCCACGCGCTGCGCGAGGCTCTGTCGGCCGAGCGGTTCCAGGAGCTGCTCGCCGAGGCCCGGGCCGCGGCCGACGACGAGGACGCCCTCGCGGGTCTGCACCGCCTGCTGCGGTTCGCGCTCGACCGGGCGTTGCACGATCCCGGGTTCGCCGCCGTGCTGGAGTCCGCGAGCGACGCCGAGGCACGGACCTCGGCGATGAAGGCCGAGTACGACCGGGCCGTTGCCGAGCTGCTCGACCGGGCCCGCTGCACGGGCGCGATCCGGCACGACATCGCGGCGGACGACGTGCGCCGCCTGCTGTGCGGGATCGAGCACGCCGTGCGCTCCGGCGCGGATGGTTCCGCCCGCGCCGGGGTCTACCTCGGTGTGCTGCTGGAAGGCCTGCGCCCGCCGCGCTGACGCCGCGGCATCGCCCCTCCCACCGAGCCGGTGCCCCCGGCGGTTCCGCCGTCCCGGGGCGCCCGCGACAGCTAAACGGATAGCTATCCGATTGTGCTACCGTCCTCTCATCGAAACGGATAGAAATCCGTTTCTGGCCGTGGAGTCGTGGAGGGCGGAGCTGTGGATCAGCGGGCAGTGGTGACGGCGGGGACCGGGGGGATCGGTCTGGAGACCGCGGTGGGGCTGGCGGCCGCCGGGTTCGGCGTGACGGTGGTCGGCCGCGACGCCGGGCGCGGGGTCCGCGCGCTGGAGCGGATCGGGTCGGTCGCCACCGGTGCCGAACCCCGGTTCGTCCAGGCCGATCTGGCCTCGCTCGGGCAGGTCCGGTCGCTGGCCGCCCGGCTGGCGGCCGACGGACCGCTGAAGGTCCTGGTGAACAACGTCGGGGCGATGTACCCGGAGCTGTGGCGGACCGTCGACGGCATCGAGGCGACCTTCGCGGTCAACCACCTGTCGCCGTACCTGCTCACCGAGTTGCTGCTCGACGGGCTGACGGCGGCCGGGCCGAGCCGGATCGTCAACGTCAGCTCGGGCGCGGTCCAGCTGGCCAAGCGCGACTTCCGGGCCGTCGAGCCGTCCGGCGGCTACTACGGCTTCCACTGGTACGGCCGGGCCAAACTCGCCAACCTCGCCTACACCTTGGACCTGGCGGAGCGCCTGCGCGGCACCGGCGTCTCGGTGTTCGCCGCCGACCCGGGCGGCGCCGCGACCGAGATGACCAACGGCACGATGACCTCACCGAAGATCGTCTCGCCGGCGCTGCGGCTGATGTGGCCGCTGGTCCGCCGGACGTTCGAACGCTCCACCGCCGGCCCCGCGTCGGTGGCGGCCCGGCCGTCCGTCCTGGCGGCCACCGACCCGGCGCTCGACGGCCGGACCGGGCTGCTGATCGGGCCCGAGGGCCGCCCCGTGCCGGCCCCGCGCGGCAGCACCGACCCCCGGATCGCCGAGGATGTCCGGCGGCTCAGCCGGGAGTTGGCACCGCTCGCACCGCTGCGCTGACGACCGGCCACCCCGGCCGGCCGCGCGGGCGGCCCGCTGCCCCGGCCACCCGCTGCGAGGGATCAGGAGGAGGGCTGCTCGACGAGCTGCGCGATGTACAGCGGCTCGCCGAGCTTCTCCACCAGGGCCAGCTGGGTGTCGAGGTAGTCGATGTGCTCCTCCTCGTCGGCGAGGATCGCCTCGAAGATGTTGGCCGAGGTGACGTCGTTCTTGGCGCGCATCACGGCGATGCCGCGGCGCAGCCGGTCGATCGCCTCGACCTCGACGGTGCGGTCCACCGTGAGCATCTCGGTGACCGTCTGGCCGATCTGCACGTGGAACAGCCGCTGGTAGTTGGGCAGTCCGTCGAGCATCAGGATCCGGTCGGTGAGGAGCTCGGCGTGCCGCATCTCGTCGAAGGACTCCGCCCGGGTGTGGGCGGCGAACTTGGGCCAGCCGAGGTGCTCCTGCATCTTGGCGTGCAGGAAGTACTGGTTGATCGCGGTCAGCTCGGCGGTGAGCTGCTCGTTGAGGTACTCGAGGACCTCGGCGTCGCCGTCCATCGGACGTCTCGCTCTCTCCGGCGCGGCGGCCGGTGTGCGGCTCCGGGCAGGCCGGGAGCGCCTGCGGCGTGCACCTCCCATTGGAGCGCACCGGCGTGGCTGCCGCCACAGCACCCGTTCAGGGCCGCGGGCCGCCGCGGTGCTCGGCCGGCTGCGCGGCGGCGGCGGGCCGCGGCGCCGGGTGGCGCAGGAAGAGCACCAGCACCGGCACCAGGTAGGCGACCCAGACGACGAGTTGCAGCACGGTCGGGTCCGGCTGGAAGTTGAGGACGCCCTTCAGCAGGGTGCCGTACCAGCTGTCCTTGGGGATGGTGGAACTGATGTCGAAGGCCAGGTTGTGCAGGCCGGGCAGCCAGCCGGCCTCCTGGAGGTCGTGCACTCCGTAGGCGAGCACCCCGGCCGCGACGACGATCAGCAGCGCGCCGGTCCAGGTGAAGAAGGTGCCCAGGTTGATCTTCAGCGCGCCGCGGTAGAACAGCCAGCCGAGCACGACGGCGGTCAGCAGCCCGAGCGCGGCGCCGATCAGCGGCCGCACGCCGTCCCCGGTGGCCTGCACGGCGCTCCAGATGAACAGCGCGGTCTCCAGGCCCTCCCGGCCGACCGCCAGGAAGGCGGTGGTGACCAGCGCGACGGTGCCGAGCGCGATCGCCTCGTCCAGCCTGCCCTGCAGCTCCGCCTTGAGGTGGCGGGCGGTGCGGCGCATCCAGAAGACCATCCAGGTGACCAGGCCGACCGCGATGATCGACAGGGTGCCGCCGAGCGCCTCCTGCGCCTCGAAGGACAGCTGGGCGGAGCCGTACTGGAGGATCGCGCCGAAGGCCATCGAGAGCAGCACCGCGGCGGTGATCCCGGTCCAGACCGGGAGCAGCTTGTCCCGCCGGCCGGTCTTGACCAGGTACGCGATCAGGATGCAGACGATCAGGCTGGCCTCCAGCCCTTCGCGCAGGCCGATCAGGTAGTTGGCGAACACGCGCGCTCCTCGAGGTGGTCAGGTCCCGGTCGGGCCGAACAGGGTGCTGCCCCACCAGTCGTCCGGCCCGCGCACGCCCGGCGGGCACGCGAAGTGGGCGGAGGCGACGTGCTGGAGGTACTCGCCGAGCGCCTCGGTGCCGGCCAGGTGCTGCTGGACGGGGAGGAAACCGGTGCGGGTGTCGCGCTGGTAGGCGAGGAAGAACAGGCCGGCGTCGAGGCGGCCGAGGCCGTCGGTGCCGTCGGTGAAGGAGTAGCCGCGGCGCAGGATCGTCGCGCCGTCGTTGGAGTCGGGATGGGCGAGCCGGACGTGGGCGTCCTCGGGCATCGCGGCCAGGTCCGGCGGGTCGTGCTCGTGGGTGCGTCCGAACGAGGCGCCTTCGCCCTTGGCCCGGCCGAAGATGGACTCCTGCTCGCCGAGCGGGGTGCGGTCCCAGGTCTCGATGTGCATCCGGATCCGGCGCGCCACCAGGTACGAGCCGCCGTCCATCCAGGCCGGGCCGTCGGCGGGCGCCACCCAGACGTACCGCTCCAGGGCGGCGGTGTCGGTGCCGGCGATGTTGCGGGTGCCGTCCTTGAAGCCCATCAGGTTGCGCGGGGTCTGCGCCTCCGGCGTGGTGGAGGAGGTCTTGCCGAATCCCAGCTGCGACCAGCGCACCGAGGCGGTCCCGAAACCGAGCCGGGCCAGGTTGCGGACGGCGTGCACGGCGACCTGGGGATCGTCCGCGCAGGCCTGCACGCACAGGTCGCCGCCGCTGCGGGCCGGGTCCAGCCGGTCGCCGGGGAAGGCGGGCAGGTCGATCAGCGGCGCCGGCCGCAGGGCGGCCAGGCCGAACCGGTCGACGCCGTCGCGGGTGAACAGGCCCGGGCCGAAGCCGACGGTCAGGGTGAGCCGGGACGCCGGCAGCCCGAGCGCCTCGCCGGTGTCGCCGGGCGGCGCCTGCGGGTCGCCGGTGGCGCCGGAGCCGACCTGGTCGCCGGCGGTCATCGCGGCGGCGGCCGCCGTCCAGGTGCGCAGCATCCGCACCAGGGCGGCGCGGTCGGCGGTGGTGATGTCGAAGGCGGCGAAGTGCAGCCGGTCCTGGACCGGGGTGGCGATGCCCGCCTGGTGCGCGCCGTGGAACGGCACCAGGCCGCTCCGGCCGGCGGGCGTCGGGTCCTCGCGCGCCGCCAGCCCCACGGTGGCCGCGCCGGCCGCGCCCACCGCGGCGCCGGCCCCGGCCCACCCGAGCACCGCGCGCCGGCTCACCCCGGTCCGCGGGTCGCGCGGTGACCCGTGGCGGGTGTCGCCGTGGCCGGTGTCGCCGCGGCCGCTGCGGTCGTCGCCGGTGCGGCCGTGCTCACCGCTCCGGTGCGCGGGAGCCGGGTCCTGCGGGTCCTCGGGGTGCACGGGCCCACCGCCCTACGGGGTCGGGGAGGCCGGGGCCACGGCGGCGGCCAGCCGGGAGAGCGGTTCGGCGAGCGCGTTCACCGAGTCCGAGAAGGTCTTCCGCTCCGCCTCGGTGACCTGGTCGTACGGGGTGTAACTGCCGTCCGGCTGCTTGTACTTGGCGAGCAGGGCCTGGATCTGCGCGAATTCGGCGTCCAGGCTCTGCACCAGCTGCGGGTCCTTCTCGGCGACGACCGGCTTGAGCAGGTCGTACGCCTCCTTGGCGCCCTCGACGTTGGCGGCGAAGTCGGAGAGGTCGGTGTGGCTGTAGCGGTCCTCCTCGCCGGTGACCTTGCCGGTGGCGACCTCGTCCAGCAGCTCCTTGGCCCCGTTGGCCATGCTGGTGGCGGTGATCTCGGCGGTCCCGACCCGGGTCTGCCAGTCCTTCAGGTCGGTGACCAGCTGGTCGGCGAGGGTGCGGTCCTCGTCGCTGATCGTGCCGTTCACCCAGAGCGACTTCTCCAGCCGGTGCCAGCCGGTCCACTGCTGGCCGGCCTCGACGCCGTCCTCCCGGGTGTCGGTCTTCGGGTCGATGTCGCCGAAGCTCTCGGCGACCGGCTCGGTGCGCTCCCAGCCGACCCGGGACGGTGCGAACAGGGCCTTGGCCTGCGCCACGTCCCCGGCCTTCACCGCGGCGGCGAACTGCTCCACCACGGGGATGGTGGCGTCGGCCTGCGCCTGCACGTACTGGCGGTACCCGGCGACCGCGGCGTCCAGCCGTGGGTCGGCGGCCGCCGCGGCCGCCGAGCCGGAGCCGCCGGTCACGGTGAGCTGCTGGCGGATGCCGTTGCCGGTCATGCCCGGCTTGCAGGCGATCTCGTACGAGCCGGGCTTGATCTCGGCGGTGAGCGTGGCGCTGGTGCCGGGGCCGATGTTCTCGCGTTCGGTGACGATCCGGTCGCCGGGCGCGTAGACGTACACCTCGGTCACCTTGGAGCCGGTGTTCTTGATCCGCAGCTCGACCTGACCGGCGGGGACGGTGCCGGTGGAGATCTGGCAGGCGTCGTCGGACGTGGTGACCTGGATCGTGCCGCTGGAGGTGCCGCCACCCGAGGAGCTGGAACAGCCGGTGGCGGCCGCGAGCAGCAGCGCGGCGAGCGGTAGGGCGGCGACGGGGGTGGTGCGGGGGGTCGGCATGGGGCTCCCGGGTGCGACGGGGCGCCGCCGACCGGGGCCTGCCGGCGGCGACTTCGTAACAGCCAAGCCTTACCTTAGTTCCGCCCCGGGGGCTCGGCCACGCGGCCGGGCGGGCCGCCCCCGTCACCTGGACGGCCCGCGTACCGGGCCCGCGCACAGGGGCGATCGAGCGGTCAGGCAGGCAGGCGGTTGCGGTGGGAGAGCCGGCGGGCCTTGGCCAGCAGGGCGTGGATCTGCGGGCCGGCCTGGTCGGCGCCGGCCACGGGGGTGGCGAACGGCAGCCGGACGTCCGCGTGGGTGCGCGGGTACTCCAGCCGGAGCGTCAGGCCGTACCGGTCCAGGGCCAGCGGCAGCGCGCGGGTCAGCCCGCCGCCCGGGGTGACCAGGCGCAGCAGGAGCGGGACGAGTTCGGGGTGGTCGTCGACCAGATGGGTGAGCAGACCGGCTTCGCAGCAGGCGAGCGGGTCGGGGGCGGAGCGCTGGAGCTCGTCCAGGGTGACGTACGCGCGGCCGTCGGCGTCCTCGACGACCGCCTGTCCGAACTCCATGCAGGTGCTCTCCGCGCCGGGGTCGTACGGCACGGCCAGCAGCCCGGTGACGGTGACGCGGGCGCGCACCCGGTCGCGTACCGCGGTCGGGGCCACGTCGGTGAACTCCAGTCGGACCGGGATCCGTCCGGCCGGGCCCGGCGCCGACGGCGGGACGGGGTCGTGCAGGTGGATCCGGCCGATCACCCCGGTGCCGTCCAGGCGGCGCACCTCGGCGGACGCGCCGTCGCTGACGACGGTCATCGAGTGGGCGGAGGTCAGGACGGACAGGACGCGTTCGGCGCTGGTGGGCCGCTGGGCGCGGGGGCGGGACATGCGCAGCCTCGATCTCCACGATGGGCGGTGGCGGACGGGCCACCCGGTCAGTGAGGTAAGGCTACCCTAACCAACTCGACGGCTCGGGAATGCGCGCCGGTCTCTTGCCGCAACAGGCTTGTGAGGCAGGCCTGACGGTATGGCAGATGCATCGGTGCCCGCCGCCGGCGCCCCCCGTGAAGTCCGCTCCAGCCTCGGCGAGTTGACCCGGCGCGTCCGGGTCGCGCAGAGCGGGGCCTGGTTCCCCCTCCTGCTGCTCGGTCTGCTCACGCTGGGCGGGATCCTGGTCGGCCGGCTCACCTTCGAGGTCGCCGCCGTGCCCTGCCCGCCCGCCGACCCCGCGCCGGGCACCGGCTGCACCATGGTCAGCCAGGGCTCACCGCTCTACTGGCCCGTCGGCCTCGCCCTCGCCTGCGCCGCGACGGCGGTATTCTACCACCGGCGCTCCCGTGGCTGCGGTGTCGGAACCCCGGTCCGGCCCTACCTGCTCACCGGGATCCCCGCCACCTCGCCCTGGTCCGCCCTGCCGCGCTTCGGCGTGCCCGGCGTGCTGCTCCTGCTCGGCGGCTCGGCCTTCCTGCCGGCTGAGCGGGCCGGTCGGCGCGACGCCTCATGACCGACTGGGACGATCCCCATCCGGCCGTCGACCTGGACGACGTGGTCCACCAGCGCGTCCGGTTCGGCATCCTGACCGTCGCCCACCAAGCACGCCGGGTCGAGTTCGGGTTCCTGCGCACGGCGCTCGGGCTCACGGCCGGGAATCTCAGCCAGCCCCTGGCCGTGCTGGAGCGGGCCGGACTGATCGAGGTCGAGAAGGGCTACGAGGGCAGGCTCGCCCGCACCTGGCTCTCCCTCACCCCGGCCGGCGACCGCGCCCTGCGCGAGGAGGTCGCCCAGCTCGAGCGCCTCATCCACCGGATCGAGCACGGCGGCCAGGATCCGCTGCCCTGACCGCCCGCGCTGCCCCTGTCCGCAGGGGAGTTGACGCCGCGGCCGGAGTGGGCGTCCGACCCCGTCGTGCATGCCTTCCGCGATCCGGGGCAGGCGGGCGTCGACACTGCCGGTGACTTCGGAGGCTGACATGGTTCCCCTTCTTCTCGTGCTCCTGCTGGCACTGCTCCTGTTCGGGGTGGGCTTCGCGGTCAAGATCCTCTGGTGGGTGGCGATCCTCGTCCTGGTGGTCTGGGTGGTCGGGTTCGTGGCCCGCGGCACCCACCCCTCCGGCGGTCGCCACCGCTGGTACCGCTGGTAGGCCGGGCCACCCGCGCACCCCGGCCCGAGCGGCCGAACGAGCCGAACCCACTTGGAGGTTGACGTGAACCGCAGCACCGCACCGCACCGGGCCACCGAGAAGCTGCGCGAGGTCCTGGACACCGACCTCGACCGCACCAGGGTGGCGGCCGTGCACGGCGCCGAACAGGCCGTGCACGGCGCCGAACTGGCCTGGCACCGGATCGCGCCGCACCTCGACGCGCTCGCCACCGGCGCCGGCCACGCCGTCGACCGGGCCCGCAGCGGCGCGGTCTCCGCCTCCCGTACGGTGCCCGGCCGCAGTGCCGCAGTGGTGGCCGCGCTGCGGGGCCGGATCGACGCCGCCGAGATCGAGCGGGTCCGCAAGCACCGGCGCCGGCGCCGGGCCGGCTCCCTGGTGGCGCTGGCCGCGCTGGTGGCGGCAGGTGTGACCGCCTGGGGCTGGTGGCGCGAACAGAGCCGCTACCAGGAACTCTTCGAGGAGCCGCCGCAAGCTCCGGACGGCGTCTGACGACGCCCGGAGGAGGCCGGCGCCGGGGCGACCATCCCCGGCGCCGGCCTCCGGCGTGCGGGCCTAGGGCTTGTCTGACAATTCCCGCCGGGCGCGCGACGCCGGGCATCCCGGCTGGACGCACCGGCGAAACGTCCAAGTACGTCCAGTACGAGGAC
>NZ_JBEOUL010000037.1:0-61028 GCF_040304075.1 Kitasatospora sp. NPDC094015 | reverse complement strand
CGCACGTGCGGGTCGAGACCGGCGGGGTGTCCGCCATGTCCACCCAGGCCGACCACTACTACCTGCGCGGCATGGACGGCGACCGCAACGACCCCACCGACAAAACCAAGAAGCGTGCCGTCACCGTCCCCGACGGCCAAGGCACCACCCTGACCGACGACGACGCCTGGGCCGGGTACGAGTACCGCAGCGAGCAGTACGACAAGCCCGGCGGCAAGATCCTCACCAAGACCGTCAACACCCCCTGGAAGAAGACCACCGCCACCCGCGTCCGGGACTGGGGCACCACCACCGCCAACCTCACCAGCACGCAGACCTCGCGGACCTTCACCTCCCTCGACCAGGGCGCCGGAACCAGCTGGCGCGAGACCCGCACCAACACCACCCAGGACACCTACGGCCGCACCACCCAGGTCGAGGACCTCGGCGACACCGCCGTGGGCACCGACGACAAGTGCACCCGCACCACCTACGCCGACAACACCACCGCCTGGATCCTCAACGGCGCCGTCCGCACCGAAATCGTCGCCGCCGACTGCGGCGCAACGGTCGACCGCGCGACCCGGCCTGACGGCACCTCCGCCGTCCTGGCGGACACCAGGACCCGCTACGACGGCCAGGCCTGGGGCGCCGCACCCACCAAGGGCGACATCACCCTCGCCGAAACCCTGAAATCCCAGACCGGCACCAACGCCACCTACCTCGACACCGCCAAGACCTACGACACCTACGGCCGACCCCTCACCAGCACCGACCTCGCCTCCACCACACTCTTCGACACCACCGGCACCACCGGCCCGACCACCACCCCGTCCCCCAACGCCCGAACCACGACCACCACCTACACACCCACCACCGGCAGGCCCACCAAGACCACCCAATCCACCCCACCGGCAACCGCCGGCAACACCACCACCACACAGACCACCATCACCGACTACGACCTGCTCCGCGGCCAGAACACCGACGTCATCGACGTGAACAACCGCCGAACCGATGTCCTCTACGACGCCTTGGGCCGGACATCCAAGGTGTGGTTGCCTACCAAGTCCAAGGTCAACAACGATCCACCCAACAGCCGGTACGTCTATGACATAGCCGAGGGCAGGATCACCTCCGTCGCCACCGCGACCCTGAACGACGACAACTCGTCGGACACCTCGTACACGCTGTACGACGGATTCGGGCGCGCGCGTCAGACCCAGTCACCCGGCGACAACGGGGGCCGGATCCTGACCGACACCTTCTACGACGAGCGCGGCCAGACCGCCCTCACCTACGCCCCCTACTACGCCACCGGCACACCCTCCACCACCCTGTTCAAGGTCGAGGACGCCACCGGCGTCGAGACCCAGACCGCCACCGCCTTCGACGGCCTCGGCCGCACCGTCAAATCCACCGTCCTCGCGGGCAACGGCGTCGGCACCCCGCTCGCCACCACCCTCACCGAGTACAACGGCGACCGGGTCACCGTCACCCCGCCCACCGGCGCCACCCCCACCACCACCATCACCAACGCCGCCGGCAGGACCACCGAACTCCGACAGTACAAATCCGCCCTGCCCACCGGCAGCTACGACGCCACCACCTACACCTACGACCCCGCCGGCCACCTGACCGGACTCACCGACCCCGCCGGCACCGCCTGGACCTGGCAGTATGACCAGCAAGGCCGTCAGACCAAGGCGACCGACCCCGACAGCGGGACGACCAGCAGGACCTACAACGACCGTGGTGAGGTCACCGGCACGACCGACAGCCGAGGAAAGACGATCAGTACCGTCTACGACAATCTCTCGCGTGCTGTCGAGACACACGACGGCTCCGTGACCGGTCCGCTGTTGACCTCCCAGGTCTGGGACCCCAGCGGTGGTAAGGGCCAGCTGTCCACCGCCATCCGGTACAGCGCGGTCAACGGCACCACCTACCAGTACAAGACCACCTACTCGCTCTTCGACGCAATGGCCAGGCCCACCCGGACGACCGTCACCGTTCCGTCGGTCCCGGGCCAGGAAGGTCTGGCGGGCGCCTACGCAACCGGTGTGATCTACCGCCTGGACGGCCAGCCCAAGTCGGTCTCCTACCCGGCCGCCGGAAACCTCGGTGCCGAGTCGGTGGCCTACACCTACGACGCCCTCCACCGGGCGACCGCGGCCCAGGGCTTGAGCACCTACCTCACCGGGCAGACCTACAGCCTCACCGGCAAGCCGCTGCAGTCCACCCTCAACAACGGCACCGCGGGCAAGGACGTCTACCTCACCAACAGCTACGAGTGGGGCACCCAACGCCTCGCCTCCAGCCGCACCGACCAGTACGGCATCGCCACCCCCGCCCGAGCCGCCGTCTACACCTACGACCAGAGCGGCAACGTCACCTCACTGACCGACACCTCCCGCACGGGCACCGACCGGCAGTGCTTCCAGTACGACTACCTCACCCGCCTCACCGAAGCCTTCACCCCCACCGCCACCAACTGCCCCACCACCCCCACCGGCGCCACCCTCGGCGGCCCCGCCCCCTACTGGACCAGCTACACCTACAACACCAACGGCACCCGGGCCACCGAAACCGACCACAGCACCACCGGCAACACCACCCAGGACACCACCACCACCTACACCTACCCCGTGCCGTCCGCGGCTCAGCCGCACAGCCTCACCGGTACGTCGGCCGGTGGCGGCAACCCGGTGGCCCAGAGCTATTCCTACGACCCGGCCGGAAATGCAATCGCCCGTCACCTGATTCCAGGACCCGGCATCACCAGCGACCAGAACCTCACCTGGAACAGTGAGGGGAAGCTGGTCAAGGTCGACGACACGGTCAAGACCGGCTCCGCGACTTCGGCCAAGTCCACGGACTACCTGTATGACGCCAACGGAACCCGCCTCCTCACGCACTCGGCGGACACCGCTGCACCGGCGGCGGAGAACTGGACCCTCTACCTGGGCAACACCGAGATCAACCTGGCCAAGGGCGCTCCCAAGGCCACAGCCACCCGCTACTACCCGCTCGGCTCGGCGACCGCGGTACGCACCGACGACAACAAGGTCACCATTCAGGTCAACGATCACCACGACACCGCCGAGCTCAATATCGACGCCACCACGGGCGCTGTCACACAACGTCGCACCCTGCCCTTCGGTGGAGCACGGGGGACGACGTCCGGAGCGTGGGCCGGTGACCGCTCGTTCGTCGGGGGCACCGCGGACGCCACGGGACTGACCCATCTCGGGGCCCGTGACTACGACCCGTCCACCGGCCGATTCATCAGCCCCGACCCGCTCATCGACGTCAACAACCCGCAGCAGATCAACGGATACGCCTACAGCGGCAACAACCCGGTCCGGTACAGCGACCCCAGCGGCCTCATGGCTGCGTGCCTGGACACCTGCCGAGGCGAGGACCGTCCGCGCAGCACCTACGAGGAGCGAAGTGGGGGAGACCAGAGCGAGGCAGGCCAGGAAATCGCCGCCCGCAGGCGTCAGGGGATGCAGCTTCTCACCGCGACCCGGTTTTACGGTGATCAGTACGACATGCGCAAGCACCGCGAGCAGCGGGTCATCCGGTGCTCCGAGGAGTGCCGCAGCAGCGCCGGTGACAGGATCACTGCGGCGTTCTCCATAGGATGGCTCCACCCCGAGTACGCCAAGCCGAATGTTGTGGTGGAGCCGCGATGCGTCGGCTGGTGCAAGCTCCAGCACTACGCGCGCATCGGCGCGAACGTGTCAGGAGACATCAGCTCCGTGGCCGGCGCTTTTGGTGCGGTCGCCGCCTTCATTCCAGTGGTCGACGTCGCAGCTCCGGTACTCGGCGCAATTTCGACTGGGACAAGTGCCCTGGCGACCGGCCTCGACATCGTGGGAGGTGACTACCAGGGCGCCGCAGTGAACGGCGCTGTCACCGTGGTCGGGGTAATGACCGGCGGGCTGGGAGGCTGGGCAGAGAGGCCGGCAGCGGAGTTGGGGGTGAGCTTCCTCGTTCGCGGAATGGGTGGCGAGGTCAAAGCCAGCGGCCAGGAGGCTGCGAGGCTCTCCGGGAGCAAGTACGACCCGACGGTGGACGATCGGATCGCGAACGGGGTAGGATCCGCTCCCTCTGGGATCGCTGGTGTCATTGGGCTCTTCATCAATCCGCATCCCCTGCGCGACCAGGGGAAATCCTCAC
Organism: Kitasatospora sp. NPDC094015; assembly: GCF_040304075.1. Lineage (NCBI taxonomy): Bacteria > Bacillati > Actinomycetota > Actinomycetes > Kitasatosporales > Streptomycetaceae > Kitasatospora > Kitasatospora sp. NPDC094015. The sequence goes on along the minus strand of NZ_JBEOUL010000037.1, from coordinate 56,864 downwards.
TCTTTGGGTAGCCGTGAAGTCATTCTTCGAGTCCGCTCCGTTCCCCTTGGTGATAGGCCTCTCCGTGGTCGGGCTTCTGGTGAACGCGGGGATCGTTCTTGCGCTCTACTCCGACCGAAGGCAGCGGTTGACTGCTGCGAAGGCGTTTGTCCTCGGTGGCGCCTGGCTGATTCCTCTCGGAATTATCCGGGGCAATTCCATGAAGGAGATCGTCATACTCTATGTGGATGTCCTGATTCTCGCGGCGTTGGTATTTGTCGGATTCTGGTCGGATGTCAAGCTGCTGGCCCCACGACTGGCGGCCGGGGAAAAGAACGTTCCGCGGATACCTGAGTCTCGCGCTCGACGAGTGGTTTTTTCGGCGGTCGGGGTGATAGCGCTCGTCATTGTCCTCGAGGTCCTGCCGATTTGGCCGTTCTAGGGATAGTCAGGCCTCCCCTATGGGTGCTGCCGAAACTCCTTCCGGGGTTCCGGCAGCACCTCGTCTGTTTTCGGGCGACCGGTGTACCCGGCTCGGCCCGCCGGCACCCGACGAACGGTGTTCCGTTGGTGATCCGTTGGTGGGGCGGCGCAGGCTCGGAGGGAGCCGCCGGTGGGTGGTGGGACGGGAGAGGGGTGCGTGATGGTGCAGGTGACGGGGATGCCGGGGGGTGGCGGCATGGCGGGGGACTCGATCTGGACCTGAGCCGGGTGGGGGCGTCGCGCAGGGGACGGGGGTCTCGGCGCGGCGCCCTCAGGCCGCCGGCAGGCCGGGGCGGGCCGCGGTCGCCTCGGTGAGCTGGGCCCGGACGGCGTCGGTCTGCCAGCCGGCGGAGCGTTCGGCGAGCCGGTCGAGGAGGGCACGGGCCTGGTCGGTGGCCGCCGCGGCTTCGGCGGGCCGGGCCAGCCGGTTGAGGGCCAGGGCGAGCCGGGCGAGCGCCATGCCTTCGCAGAACAGGTCGCCGGTGTAACGGGCGAGCATCGCGGACTCCTGGAGCGGCGCGACCGCCTCGGCGTCCCGCCCCAGGCCGCTCAGCGCAGCGCCCTTGCAGGCCAGGATGTTGGCGTCGGCCGGGAGTTCGTTGAATTCCCGGCCGGCGCGCAGGGCCCGGTCGCTGTAGCCCAGCGACTCGGCGTACTGCCCGAGTTCCAGCTCGATGAGGGCCAGGTTGGCGAGCACCGCGACCTCGCGCTTGCGCAGCTCCGGCGGCCCGACGAAGGAGAGGGCGCGCAGGAAGGCCCCGCGGGCCTCCCGCAGCTGTCCGCCGCGGCGGTGCACCAGGCCGATGGTGCAGGTGCTGGCCATCCGGCCCGCCAGGTCGCCGATCTCCTCGCGGATCCGCAGCGCCGCCTCCAGCAGCCGCAGCGCCTCCGGCCACCGTTCCAGCTGCATGAACGCGGCGCCCCGGGCGGTGAGCACGGTCGCCTCGCCGGCCCGGTCACCGGCGACGCGGGCGCCGGCCAGTCCGGCCTCGGTGATGTCCAGCCAGTCCTGCCAGCGGCCGGCCAGGTTGAGGTAGGCCCAGGCGAAGCCGGGCAGCAGCCAGCTGGTCCGGTGGAAGCCGTGCTCGGTGGCGGCGGCGGCGGCGCGGACCAGGTTGGTGCGTTCGCCCTCGCACCAGTGCAGGGCGTCCTGGAAGTGCCGGAAGTCGTGCGGACGGTGGCCCGGTTGCGGGGCCGGCGGGTCGGGCCGGCCGGCGCCGGGGAAGAGGACGGCGTCCGCCTCGACCAGGCTGTCCAGGTACCAGGCGGTGACCCGGCCGACGGCGGCCCGGCGGGCCTCGGGGCGCTCCTCGGCGACGGCCAGCTCGGCGGCGAAGTCCCGGAGCAGGTCGTGCAGCCGGTAGCGGTCCGGTCCGAGGCTCTCCAGCAGGCAGGCGTCGACGAGTTGCTCCAGTGCCGCCTCGACCTGCTCCGCCGGGTGGTCCAGCAGGGCGGCGGCCGCGCGCAGGCCGGTCTCCGGGCCGGGTGCGAGCCCGAGCAGCCGGAAGGCGCGGGCCGGGTGCAGCCCCTCCGGGCTTTCGGGCTCCGGGAGTTGGGCGTAGCTCATCCGGAAGGTGGCGCGGACCGCGAGGTCCTCGACCCGGAGTTCGTCCAGCCGCCGGGTGTGGTCGGCCAGCCGGTCGGCCAGGGTGGCGACGCTCCAGGAGGCGCGGCCGGCGAGCCGGGCGGCCGCGATCCGCAGGGCCAGCGGCAATCCGGCGCAGTGGGCCACCACCCGGGCGGCGGCGGCCGGTTCGGCGGCGACCCGGTCGCGGCCGGCGAGGGCGGCGAACAGCTCGTACGCCTCGGGCTCGGCGAGCGTGCCGAGGCCGAGGTGGACGGCGCCGGTCAGCCCGCCCAGCCGGCGGCGCGAGGTGACCAGGACGGCGCTGCCCGCCGAGCCCGGCAGCAGCGGTCTGACCTGGGCGGCGTCCCGGGCGTTGTCGAGCACGACCAGCACCCGGCGGTCGGCGAGCAGGCTGCGGTACCGGGCGGCGCGGGAGTCCTCGGAGGCGGGGATCCGCTCCTCGGGTTCGCCGAGGTCGCGCAGCAGGCAGGCGAGGACGTCGCCCGGGGTGGCCGGGGTGGCCTGGACCCCGCGCAGGTCCATGTACAGCTGGCCGTCGGGGAAGTCGGCGGCGGCGCGGTGGGCGCCGTGCACGGCGAGCGTGGTCTTGCCGAGGCCGCCGGCGCCGCTGACGGCCACCACGCCCGCCGGTCCGCCGCCGGCCGCCGGGGTCAGCAGCTCCAGGAGCCGGCGCACCTGCTCCCGCCGTCCGGTGAAGTCCGGTATGTCGCGCGGGAGTTGGGCGGGCGGTCGGAAGGCCTGCGGGGCGGGTGGACGGGAGGCCTGCGGGGCCGGCGGACGGGTGACCTCCGGGGCGGGGGCCGCAGGTTGGGCCAGGACCTCCCGGTACGCGGCCTGCGCCTCGGTGCCCGGATCCACGCCCAGCTCCTCCGCCAGCCCGCGGCGCAGCCGGTGGTAGACCGCCAGTGCCTCGCTCTGCCGCCCGCAGCGGTGCAGGGCCAGCATCAGCTGCCGCTGGAACCCCTCCCGGAGCGGGTGTTCGGCGGCGGGCCCGGCCAGTTCGGTGACCAGGGCGGCGTGGCCGCCCGCGCGCAGCTCGGCCTCGAAGCGCCACTCCAGCGCCTGCAGCCGTCCCTGGCGCCAGCGTTCGACGGCCGGGCGGGCGAGATCCTCGGCCGTCTCGGCCAGCACCACCCCGGTCAGCGGTTCGCCGCGCCACAGCGCCAGGGCGGCCCGGGCCCGTTCGCCGACGGTCGGCCAGTCGTCGAGGCGCCGGGCGGCGCCGGCCGCCTTGAGCAGGTCGTCGAGGACGGCGCCGTCGAGTTCGCCGCTGCCCACCTCGATCAGGTAGCCGGGTGGCGCGGCGCGCAGCCGGTGGGCGCCGTCCGGCCCGAGGGCGCGGCGCAGCCGGGTCACGTGGTTGTGCACCGAGGAGGTCGCGCTCGCGGGCGGTCGCTCGCCCCACAGTGCGGATTTGATCCGGTCCAGCGGGACCGTGCGGCCGGGGTCGAGCAGCAGGACCGCCAGCAAGGCCTGGTTCTTGGGTGCGCCGAGGGTCAGCGGGTGGCCGGCGTCGTCGTGCGCGGTCACCGGGCCGAGCAGACCGAACCGCATCCCACGCCCCTCCCGCACCGCACGAACCACCCGTACCCGATCCGCCTCATGCTAACGGCGGCCCGTCCGGGCCCGAGGTGCAGCTCACGGGTCGGGACGGGCCGCCGGGACGGCGAACCAGGACGCGGCGGCGCGGGGCCTCAGGCCTGCCAGTGCGGCTTGCCGCTGACCATCCGGCAGTAGATCATCCGGCCGTTGGCGTCGTGGGTGCTCCGGCCGAGGTCGGCGTTGCGGCAGAACTGGCCGGCCTGGTAGCAGTTGCCCGCGTTGGACACGATCTCGCACCCGGCCGGGGCCGGGGCCGGCGTGGTCGGGTCGGTGTGCGGCGGCTCGGCGGTCCTGGTGGTGGTCTTCGGCGCGGGGGCGGTGGTCCGCGGCGCCGCCGCCTTGGTGGTGGTGACGGCCGGCGGCGCGGCCGGCGGGGTGACCGGTACGGCGGCCTCGGCGACCGTCGGGGTCGGGCTCGGCGTCGGTGTGGGCGTGGGGCTCGGCGTCGGATCGGCGCTGGTGGTGGCGGGGGCCGGGGTGGCGGCGGTGGCGCTGGTGGCGACGGGCGGCGGCGGCGCGCTGGTGCCGTCCGAGGGGTCGCAGCCGGTGAGGGCGAACGCGGCGGCCAGCACGAGGCCGCAGGCCCCGGCGAGCCGCCGGTGGCCGGTGCGGGTGGACGAGGGCATGGTTGTGGAAGGCTCCGTTCCGCGGGGGTGGGCAGGTCGGTGAGTCAACCAGGAGCGACCCCGGCCTGTTCACGCTTTCCGCACGGAACTCCCATATGTTGGCGAGCCGTTGGGCAATCGTGACCAAGTGGTCACGGTCGGTAGGGGAGTTGCGGGACGTCGTAACAGGCGGTCGCCGGGTCGGTGACCTGGCCGACCCAGCCACCGCGCCCGCCGAAGGCGTCGTCCTGCCAGCGGGCGGCGTTCAGGCAGGCGAGGGTGGGTCCGGTGGGGCGCGGCCGGCGGGTGAAGTCGGTCGGGATCAGCAGGCCGTGCGCGTCGTACGGTTCGCTGCGGTTCATGAACCGCTCGACGCAGGCGCGGGTCGGGGTGGTGCCGCAGGAGTCCATCGCGTCGGTGAGCCACTGGGCCGCCGCCCAGCCCTCCAACTCCCAGGCGGACAGCTGCCCTTCCCGTTCCGGGTAGTACCGGGCCATCGCCGCGCGGAAGTCGGCGACGGCGCTCTGCCCGGTGTCCTCGTAGTTGCGGGAGGCGGAGGTCGCCCACAGGCTGTTCCGGCAGCCGGGGGAGTCCCGGTAGTCCTCGCGCACCGTCTCGGACCAGTTCTGCACGTTGGTGACCTTGGCGGTCAGTCGCACCCCGGCCGCGTCCAGCGCCTGGCACAGCGCGGCGTTGCCCCGGCTGTCCATCGCGTCGAAGAGCAGCTCGGTGCCGTCCGCCTTCATCGCGGCCGCCACGGTCTGGAAGCCCGGCAGCGCGAGGTCCACGCTCTGGCTCAGCACCCGGAAGCCCTCGGACCGCAGGCCCTCCTCCAACTGCCGGGCGTAGCGGGCGGAGTCGGCCTGGTTGTACGAGACCACCGCCGCGCTGCGGGCGCCGAGCCGCTCCTTGAGGAAGCGGTAGACCTCGGTGCTCTGGTACAGCACGCCGTCCCAGCCGACCGAGCGGCCGTCCCGCGGCGCGGAGGAGCCGTAGATGCTGAACAGGTGCGGCCAGCGGTCGTACGCCGTGCCGATCGGTTGCCCGCCGACGTCGGGTACCGCGTGCGCGTCCACGTACGGGGCGCCGCCGTAGTCCAGCACGCTGCCGGCGACCAGGGCGAAGACCCGCTCCTGGTCGATCAGCCGGTGCGCGCAGTCCACGTTGCCGATGGCGCTGCCGCCGTCGTCGCAGGTGACCACCTTGACCGTCCGCCCGTGCAGGCCGCCCCGGTCGTCGAGGGCGCGGAAGAAGGCGAGGGCGCCGTAGCGCGGGCCGGTGAAGGTCTCCCCGCCGACCGGGCTGGTGACCGAGGTGATGATGCCGACCCGGATCTCCTGGGTCGTCACGCCGGTGTCGGTGGCCAGGTCGGGGGTCGGGCCGCCGGGGCCGAACGCGCTCTCCGGCAGCCGGCTGCCGCAGGCGGTGGCGGCCAGCAGCAGCACCGCCGCGAGGACGGCGGCGGCCGGGCGACGCCCGCCCGCCGCCGTCCGGTGGCGCCGGCTCAGCTGCACCCGGGCACCGCGGTGGCGGTGTTCCCGGCGAGCGCGACCAGGCCGCACAGGGTCGAGGTGGACACCTTCCAGGTGCCGTTGTCCAGCACCGCCTGGCCGCTGGCGTCCGGCTGCACCACCGCGCCCTCCAGGGAGAGCGAGTAGGTCACCGTGGCGGTGGTCGGCGAGTTGAAGTCCACCGAGGTGACCTGGGCCTTCACCTGGCCGACCCGGGGGTCGGAGGCGAATCCCTGGAGGACCGGGACCAGCTGCTGGCCGTTCTGCAGCAGCGCCGCCTTGTCGGCCAGCGAGGTGGCCGGGTCGAAGAACTTCTCCCAGGTGGCGGTGACCTGGGCGGTCGCTCCGGCCACGTCGGCCGGCGCGCTCCCGGTGGCCGAAGCGGTCGCCGAAGCGGTGGCCGAGGCGCTGGCGGGGCCCGAGACGGAGATCGACACCGAGGCGGAGGCCGGGGCCGACACCGACACCGACACCGAGGGATTGCTCGAACTCGAGCTCGAGCTGGAGCACCCCGCCGCCAGCAGCGTGGCCAGCACGGCCCCGGTCAGCCCCAGGGCGGTGGCCGCCCGTGGCCGGCGCGGCCGGCGGGCGCCGCCGTCCGGGTGGGGGTGCGGCCCGGGGAGGGCCCCGGTCCGGTGGTCACTGTGCCTGATGCTCATGGCTCGCTCACCGCGTTCTTCCCGACCTGATGGCCCGTCCGCCCCGGTCGCTCGGTTGGCTGTCCGGCCGACGGGCCGGGCTGCGGCTGGATACGCCGCACGGGACACTATGAAGGAAAATCACCGGACAATGTGCAACATAGCGAGCATAAGGCTCAAATCGGACGCCCGGCACCGCCCACGGAAGGGCCCATGACGCGCCAGCACCTGCGGACCGCAGCCCGCGCCCTGCGCGCACGCCCCGGCTGGCCGGTGGCCGTCGCCGGGCTGCTGCTGTGCCTGCTCGGCTGGTACGGCGTGTCCGGTGAACGGCTCACCGCCCGCCAGCTGCCCTACCTCGCCTCCGCCACCGCCCCCGGCACCGCCCTGCTCGCCGCCGGCGCCCTGCTGCTCGGCGGCCGATCCGGCGCCGACCGGCCGGACGCGCCCACCGACCCCCGGGTGGACCAGCTCTACGCGCTGCTCACCGCGGAGGCGGCCGCCGTCGAGCCGGCCGTGGCCGACGGGCCCCCGCTCGCCGTCCCCGCCGGCACCCTCTACCACCGCCGGGACTGCCCGCTGGTGGCCGGCAAGCCGCAGGCCGTACCGGTCGACGCGGCGGACGCCCGGCAGCGCTCGCTCACCCCCTGCCCGGTCTGCGACCCCGGGCCGCCCCCGCCGCCGCAAAGCGGAGCCCCACCCCCGCCCCCGCCGCCGCACGGCGGAGCCCCACGGCCCGCGGACGGCTGACACCGTGCCGGACACCCTCGGACTCGGCCTCGACCTGCTGCTCGCCGGCCTCGCCGTCGGCAGCGCCGCCGCGCTCAGCGGCGTCGGACTGATCGTCACGCACCGCGCCACCGGCGTGCTCAACCTCGCCCAGGGCGCCCAGGCGATGCTGATCGCCTACCTGCTGCGCGAACTGGTCGTGGTCCGGCACTGGCCGCTGGCCCTCGCCGCCGTCTGCTGCCTGCTGATCGCCGCCCCCGCGCTCGGCGTGCTGCTCGAGGCGGCCGTCTTCCGGCCGCTGCTGCGCCGCGGCGCCGGGCCGGCCGAGACCCTGGTCGCCTCGGTCGGCGTGTTCGTGCTGCTGATCGGCACCGCCGTGCTGGTCTGGGGCACCACCCCGTTCGGCGACGCGCCCGCGCTCGCCCCCGCCACCGTGCTGGCCCGCCCCGGCGGGCACCCGCTGCGGCTGGACACCCTCACCCAGCTCGCCGGCGTGCTCCTGCTCACCGCCGCGATCGGCCTCGCCGACCGGTACACCGGCCTCGGCGTCCGGCTGCGCGCAGTGGTCGACGACCGGCGGCTGGCCGCCCTGACCGGCATCGACGCCGACCGGGTGTCGGCCTTCGGCTGGGCGTTCGGCTCGTTCACCGCCGGACTGGTCGGCGTCCTGCTCGCGCCCTACCTGCTGCTCGACCCGTACGGGCTGCCGCTGCTGGTGCTGGAGACCATGGCGGTGGCCGTCGCCGCCCGGCTGCGCAGCCTGCCCGTCGCGGTCGCCACCGGCCTGGCGCTCGGCGTGGTGCAGAGCGAGCTCACCCGGTGGCGCCCGCCCGGGCAGCTGCTGCCGCTCGCCCAGGCCCTGCAGGCCAACCTCTTCGTGGTCGCGCTGCTGGTCGCCGCGCTGCTGCCGTGGCGCACCGCGCTCGCCGCCGACCGCGGCCTGCCGGTGCCGTACGGGCGCACCACCTCGGCCGGGGTCCGGGCCGCCTGCCTGGTCCTGCTGCTGCTGCCGCTCTGGTTCCGCGCCGACGACCTGCGGCACGCCCTCGCGGTGCCGGCACTCGCCCTGGTGCTGCTCTCCACCGTCGTGGTCACCGGGTACGGCGGCCAGGTCTCGCTCGGCCAGGCCGGGTACGCGGGGCTCGGCGCCCTCGGCACCGCGCTGCTGGTCTCCGGACGGGTGCCGGGACTGCCCGCGCTCCCGGCGGTGCCGGCGCTGCTGCTCGCGGTCACCGCCGCCGTGCCGCTCGGCCTGCTCACCGGCTGGCCCGCGATCCGGCGCCGCGGCCTCGCCCTCGCGCTCACCACCCTCGCGGTCGGCACCGCACTCAGCCGCCTGGTGTTCGACCAGCCGTACGCGACCACCGGCCTGGACCTCGGACGGACCGCGCTGCCCGGCGGCGACCGCGGCCTGTACGCCGTCGAACTCCTGCTGCTCGGCGCCGCCCTGCTGCTGGTCCGCAACCTGCACCGGGGCCGGCTCGGCCGCGCGTTGACCGCGCTGCGCGACCAGCAGAGCGCCGCCTCGGCCGCCGGCGTGGACGTGCCCCGGCTCAAACTGCTCCTCTTCATGACCGGGGCCGGGCTGGCGGCGCTCGGCGGCGCCCTCACCACGCTGGCCTCGCACTCCTTCGACCCGAACGCCTTCGACCCGGTCCGCGGCCTGCTCTGGTTCGCCGCCGCAGTGGTCGCCGGGGTCGACAGCGCGGCTGGAGCGGTGGCCGCCGCGGCTGCCCTGACCACCCTCGACACGCTGGCCGGCCAAGGGGTGTCCGCCGTCGTGGTGGGGGTGGGCGCGGTCGCCATCGGCCGGCTGCCCGGTGGGCTGGCCGGCCTCGCCGGGCGCCGCCGCCGGCCGCCCCGGCCGGTGCTCGGCCCGCTCGGCCGGCGGGTGCGGGCCCGACTCACGGGCGGCGGCGCCGGATGACCGAGGGCGCCACCACCGGGACGGCCGCGGGGCTCAGCGCGCACGGCCTGGTCCGCCGGTTCGGCGGCGCCACCGCCGTGGACGGCGTCGACCTCACCGTGCCACCCGGCCGGATCACCGCCCTGGTCGGGCCGAACGGCGCCGGCAAGAGCACCCTGTTCGACTGCCTCGGCGGCGCCACCCGCGCCGACGGCGGCCGGGTCCGGCTGGACGGCCGCGACATCACCCGGCTGCCCGACCACGCCCGCGCCCGGCTCGGCCTCGCCCGCACCTTCCAGCAGCCCGCCGTCTTCCCCGGCCTGACGGTCGGCGAGAACGTCCGGGTCGGCGCCGAGCAGCGCGCCCCCGGCACCGTCCGCGGACTGCTCGGCCTGCCCGCGGCCGGACGCGGGGCGGCCCGCACCGCCACCACGCGCGCGCTGCGGCTGCTCGGCCTGGAAGGCGTCCGCGACCGGCCGGCCGCCGACCTGCCCACCGGGGCCCTGCGCCTGCTCGAACTCGCCCGGGCGCTCGCCGCCGACCCCCGGGTGCTGCTGCTGGACGAACCCACCGCCGGCCTCGACACCGAGCAGACCGACCACCTGGCCGCCGTGCTGCGGGCGCTGGCCGCCGAGGGGCTCGCCGTCCTGCTGGTCGAGCACGACGCCGAGCTGGTCGCCGAACTCGCCGACACCGCCTACGTGCTGGCCGCCGGCAAGGTGTTGCTCAGCGGCCCGGCCCGGACCGTCCTGGCGGACGAGCGGGTGGCCGGACTGTGGGGCGCGCGGTGAGCGCCGCCGCCGAACTGCGCGGGGTCCGGGCCCGGTACGGCCTGCTGGAGGCCCTGCACGGCGTCGACCTGGCCTTCCCGGCCGGCCGGGTGACCGTGCTGCTCGGCCGCAACGGCGCCGGGCGGAGCACCGTGCTGCACGCGCTGGCCGGCACCCTGCGCCCCACCGCCGGGCAGGTCCGCTGGCAGGACCGGGACATCACCGCCACCGAGGCCTGGCGCCGGGCCCGCCTCGGCATCGCCCTGGTCCCCGCCGAGCGGGCCGTGTTCGGATCGCTCACCGTGGCCGAGCAGTTGGCCCTCGGCGGCCCCGACCCCGCCGACCCGCCGTTCCCCGAACTCGCCCCGCTGCTGCACCGCCGGGCCGCCACCCTCTCCGGCGGCCAGCGCCAACTGGTCGCCCTCGCCCGCGCGTTGCGCTCCCGCCCCGACCTGCTGCTGCTGGACGAGCCGGCCCGCGGCCTGGCCCCCGCCGTGGTCGCCCGCCTGTACGGCCTCCTGCTGGACCTGGCCGCCGAAGGCCGCACCGTCGCCCTCGCCGAACCGTCCCTACCCCCACCCCTCGCCCGCCCGGGCGTCCTGCTCCACGTCCTCGACCGCGGCCGCGTCACCTTCAGCGGCGAACCGCCCGAACCCCGCGGCTGACGCCGTTCCGACCGACCGGGCGAAGCGGCTCGAAGCGCTCGTTCGGCTGTCCCGGCGCGCCGCCGCCGGGGAGTTCGAGCCGACTGCGCGCGCCTACGCGGCGCGCAAGCGGGCAGGTACCGGACCCGAATGATCGGCACACCCGCTCTGCCGGGGTGATGGACCGGCTGGTTCCCGCCACCGCCGTGCACCACGACACGAAGGTCCTTCGCGCCCGCCGAACTTCGGGACGGTCGCGCGCGTCCTCCCCGAACTCCGGGAGCTGTCGGGCTGATCGCCTGGTTCTCCCGCTCAACCCCCGCCGCCCAGGCGGCGGTTGCGGTGGGCGCGGGCGGCGAGCAGGGCCAGGGGCGGGGTGCTGGTGAGGTCGGTCAGGGCGGTGGCGATCGCGTGGCCGACGCGGGTGCAGAAGGCGGCGGGTTCCTCGGCGGCGTCCGGGAGTTCGGCGATCACCGTGTCGACCAGGCCGGCGGCCGCCAGGTCGGTGACACCGATGCCCTGGGAGCGGGCCAGCTCGGCGGCGTGGTCGCCGTCCCGGTGCACGATGGCGGAGGCGCCCTCCGGCGGCAGCGGGGCCAGCCAGGCGTGTTCGGCCGCCAGGACCCGGTCGGCGGGCAGCAGGGCCAGCGCCCCGCCGCCGGACCCCTGGCCGAGCAGCACCGCGAGCACCGGCGTGCGCAGCGCCACCAGCGTGGTCAGGCAGCGGGCGATCTCGATCGCGATCCCGTCCAGCTCGGCCTGCGCGGAGAGTTCGGCCCCGGCGGTGTCCACCAGGGTGACCAGCGGCAGCCCGAGCTGCTCGGCCAGCCGCGCCGAGCGGCGGACCAGCCGCAGATCGGCCGCCGTGAACGGTTGCGCCGCACCGCCCTGCTGGCGCTGCTGGCCGACCACCACCGCAGGCCGCCCCTCGAACCGGACCAGCGCCCGCACCAGCGCGCCCTCGCCGTCCAGCGACAGCAGACCGTCGGCGCAGTGCCGGAGTAGCTGCCGGGCGCCCGGGCGGTCGGGGCGCCGGGTGCGGCGGACCGAGTCCCAGGCATCGGCCGGCGCGCCGGAGGGGGGAGCCACCGCCGGGACGGCGGCGGCCGGCGCCGGCTCGCCGAGCACGTCGAGCGCGCGCCGCAGCACCTCGCGCAGCCGTTCCTGCGGCACCACGGCGTCCAGCAGCCCGCGGGCGGCCAGGGTCTCGGCGAGCTGGACGTCCGGGGGGAGCGGCTCGCCGCGCAGCTGCTCGTACACCCGGGGGCCGAGGAAGCCGAGCCGGGCGCCGGGCTCGGCCAGCACCAGGTGCCCCAGGGTGCCCCAGGAGGCGAACACCCCGCCCATGGTCGGGTTGCGCAGGTAGGTGAGGTAGGGCAGTCCGGCGGCCTGGTGCGCCTGGACGGCGGCGGTGACCCGGACCATGCACAGGAAGGCGGCGGCGCCCTCCTGCATCCGGGTGCCGCCGGAGACCGGCAGCGCGACCAGCGGGAGGCGCTCGGCGGTGGCCCGTTCGACGGCGCGGGTGATCCGCTCGGCCGTGGCGACGCCGATCGAGCCGCCGAGGAAGGCGAACTCCGAGGCCACCAGCGCCACCGGACGGCCCGCCAGCAGGGCCCGCCCGGTGGTGACGGCCTCGTCGAGGCCGCTGCGCTGCCGGGCCCTGGCCAGCGCCGCCCGGTAGCGGGGGTCGGCCGGCGGGGCGCCGAGCGGCTCGTCCCAGGGCACGAAGCTGCCCGGGTCCACGATCCGTCCGATCAGCTGAACTGCCGTCACCGTGACTCCTCGTCCCCGCGCCCGCGCCTGCCGGGCCCCAGCCTAGGCACGGCCGGGCCGGGGTGGCTGTGACGGCCGTCGCAGGCCGCTCGCGCGCCGCTGGACCGGCCGGCCCGTGGGCGGCCCCCGGCGGCCCGCGCCGGGCCGCCCCCACCGCTCCGGACGGGCCGGGCGCCGCCGGGCCACGAATTGGTAAAACCCTCGGCCGGGGCAGGGGGCGGTGTGGACGGCGCCGCGGGCGACTTCTAAGGTATGCCTCAGCTAACTGGACGACCGGGGGGTCGAGCACCTGATCCCGGTCGTCCTTTTTGTTGCCCTGTACCTGTCACGTCCTGTATCTGTCATGCCCCGTGCCTGTCAGTCCCTGTAGGCCCTCGCCCGTGGAGTTCTCATGTCCGCCCGTCGCCGTACCGCCGCAGCCGCCCTGCTCTCCGTCGCCGTCATAGGCGGCGCCCTGGCCGGCTGCTCGAAGAAGGACGACAAGGCCTCCGCAGACGCGATCCAGGTCAACGCCTCGGACACGGCCTGCGAGCTGTCCAAGACCACGTTCCCCGGTGGCCAGGTCAAGCTGTCGGTCCACAACAAGGGCACCAAGTCCACCGAGGTCTACGTCTACGCGGCCGGTGACAAGATTGTCACCGAGCGCGAGAACATCGGCCCCGGCACCCACGTCGACATCTCGGCCGAGATCAAGGCCGGCAGCTACGAGGTGGCCTGCAAGCCCGGCATGACCGGTGACGGCATCCGCCAGAAGATCACCGTCACCGGTGAGGGCGGCGCCACCGCCAAGGCCGACACCCGCCTCCAGGACGCGGTGACCGCCTACCAGAAGTACGCCCAGGAGCAGGCCGACGCCACCATCCCGGTGGTGACCCAGTTCGCCGAGGCGATCAAGGCCGGCGACATGGAGAAGGCCAAGGGCCTGTTCGCCCCGTCCCGGGTGGGCTGGGAGCGCACCGAGCCGGTCGCCGAGAGCTTCGGCGACGTGGACCCGAAGACCGACACCCGCGAGGACGGCCTGGAGCCCGGCCAGGAGTGGACCGGCTGGCACAAGCTGGAGAAGTCGCTCTGGGCGGACGGCGCCATCACCGACGCCGACAAGAAGCTCGCCGACCAGCTGGTCGCCGACCTGACCGACTGGCAGAAGAAGATCCCGCAGGCCGAGATCACCGCCACCAGCATGGCCAACGGTGCCAAGGAGCTGCTGGACGAGGTCGCCACCGGCAAGGTCACCGGCGAGGAGGACCGCTACAGCCACACCGACCTCTCCGACTTCGCCGCCAACGTCGAGGGCGCGAAGAAGGCGTACGACCTGCTCAAGCCGGTCGCCGCGGAGAAGGACGCCGAGCTGGCGAAGACCCTGGACAGCGAGTTCGCCGCGATCCAGACCCTGCTGGCCAAGTACAAGCAGGGCGACGTCTACACCTCCTACGACAAGGTCACCGAGGCGGAGCGCAAGACCTTCGCCGATTCGGTGAACGCGCTGGCCGAGCCGCTGTCCAAGCTGGCGGCCGCTGTGGTCGTCAACTGAACCGCGTCGTAACCTGCATGCCGTGACGGCCGGATCCGGCCGTCACGGCACCAGCGTCCCCGCCCCCGACCGAAGAAGGACCCCACGCGATGAACGCCGAGACCCCGAGCGCTGCCGACCCCGGCCAGCCGACCGCGCCGAGCGGCGAGCCTCAGGGCGGTGTCAGCCGGCGTGCCGTGATCGGTTGGGCGGGGGCGGGCGTCGCACTCGGCGCCGCGGCGGCCGGTTCGGTGGCGGCCGCCACCCTGCGTGACGGTGACTCCGCGCCCGGGGCCGCGCCGAGCGTGGACATCCCGTTCTACTCCGACCACCAGTCGGGGATCGCCACCCCGGTCCAGGACCGGCTGCACTTCGCCGCCTTCGACGTCACCACCGGCAACCGGGACGCGCTGGTGAAGATGCTCAAGGACTGGACCAAGGCGGCCGCGGTGATGACCGGCGGCCGTGAGGTCGGCTCGGGCGCGACCGGCCTGGCCGAGGCGCCGCCGGACGACACCGGCGAGGCGCTCGGTCTGCCGTCCTCCCGGCTGACCCTCACCGTCGGCTTCGGCCCCACCCTGTTCGAGAAGGACGGCGTGGACCGCTTCGGCCTGCGCGCCAAGCGCCCCGAGGCGCTGATCGACCTGCCGAAGTTCCCGCACGACAACCTCGACCCGGCCCGCAGCGGCGGCGACATCTGCGTCCAGGCCTGCGCCGACGACCCGCAGGTCGCCGTGCACGCGATCCGCAACCTGGCCCGGATCGGCATGGGCGTGGTGAACGTCCGCTGGTCCCAGCTCGGTTTCGGCAAGACCTCCTCCACCACCCCCGAGGCGCAGACCCCGCGCAACCTGATGGGCTTCAAGGACGGCACCCACAACATCTCGGGCACCGACGCCGACGCGCTCGGCAAGCACGTCTGGGTCGCCCCCGGCGAGGGCCCGGAGTGGATGACCGGCGGCTCGTACCTGGTCTCGCGCCGGATCCGGATGCACATCGAGACCTGGGACCGCACCTCGCTCAAGGAGCAGGAGGACGTCTTCGGCCGCACCAAGCGCGAGGGCGCCCCCTACACCAAGCAGCAGGAGCGGGACGCCCCGGACCTCGGCGCGATGCCGGAGGGCTCGCACGTGCGCCTGGCCCACCCGGACAGCAACGACGGCCTGATGATCCTGCGCCGCGGGTTCTCCTTCACCGACGGCACCGACGGCCTCGGCCGGCTGGAGGCGGGCCTGTTCTTCCTCGCCTACCAGCGCGACACCCGTAAGGCGTTCGTGCCGCTCCAGCAGCGGCTGGCCGCCTCCGACCGGCTGAACGAGTACATCCAGCACGTCGGTTCGGCCCACTTCGCCTGCCCGCCCGGCATCCGCAAGCCCGGCGAATGGTGGGGCCAGGCCCTGTTCGGCTGAGCCCCGCCCCGTACAACCCCTTGAGGAGACCGCCGTGTTCGGCAACTACCTGATCGGCCTGCGCGAGGGCCTCGAAGCCAGCCTGGTCGTCTGCATCCTGATCGCCTACCTGGTCAAGACCGGGCGCCGCGACCGGCTCGCCCCGGTCTGGGCCGGCATCGCGGCCGCGGTGCTGCTCTCGATGGCCTTCGGCGCCGTGCTGCAGTACGGCTCCACGCAGATGTCCTTCGAGGCGCAGGAGGCGCTCGGCGGCTCGCTGTCGATCGTCGCGGTCGGCCTGGTCACCTGGATGGTCTTCTGGATGCGCCGCACCGCCCGGCACCTGAAGGCGGAGCTGCACGGCAAGCTGGACGCGGCCCTCGCGATGGGCACCGTCGCGCTGGTCACCACCGCCTTCCTGGCGGTCGGCCGGGAGGGCCTGGAGACCGCGCTGTTCATCTGGACCGCGGTGCAGGCCACCAACGACGGCTGGAACCCGCTGGTCGGCGCCGTCCTCGGGCTGCTCACCTCGGTCGTGCTCGGCTGGCTGTTCTACCGCGGCGCGCTGAAGATCAACCTGGCCAAGTTCTTCACCTGGACCGGTGCCATGCTGGTCGTGGTGGCCGCCGGGGTGCTCGCCTACGGCGTGCACGACCTCCAGGAGGCCGGCTGGCTGCCCGGCCTGCACAGCATGGCCTTCGACATCAGCTCCACCATCCCCAAGGACAGCTGGTACGGCACCCTGCTGAAGGGCGTGTTCAACTTCCAGCCGGACCCGTCGGTCCTCCAGTCGCTGGTCTGGGTGGCTTACCTGGCGCCGACCCTGTTCCTGTTCCTGCGCCCGGCCGGTGGCACCGGCCCGCGGCCCGCCGCGCCGGTCCAGGCCGGCACCGCCTGACCCGCACCCCGTCAGCGCATCCAGCGCCCCGCTCCCGGCCGGCCCGGGGGCGGGGCGTTCTGCGTGGCACCGGAGCCGGGCCGGGCTCAGGATCAGGGGTCGGGTCTTGGGCCGCCCGAGGCCGGACCGTGACGAACCGTTTGCCCGGGAACCGGCGTCCGGGGAGCACGCCCGCCCCCCTGATGTGACGCTCCGTCAGTGAGGGACGGCGGACGGTTTCGCAATTCGCTCATGGTGCTTGCGGGGCACGTGAATTCACCGGTGATTGGCAACTTGCGACCCATTGTGGCCACCCCCGCCCGCCGGTACAGTCCCCCTGAATTGCCAAGGACGCAATGGTGCGTTCTGCATGGTCGGTTGGGAGATCGGTCATTTTAGGGACTCGCGGCGGTCCGGCCACCCCGGACTTGATTGACGTGTTCACGCAGATTGTCGAGCGCCACCCCGATCGGGTGGCGGTGGAGCACAACGGCCGCGCGCTGACCTATCGCGGTCTGGACGAGCTGGTCAGCCGGGTGGCCTTGCGCCTGGGTGATCGACCAGGCGTGGTTGGTGTCCGAACTTCCCGTTCTCCGGGACTGGTCGCCGAGCTGCTCGGGGTACTGGCCGCGGGCGGTACATACTGCCCGATCGATCCGGCCTTTCCGGTCGACCGGCAGCGGGCCATGGTCGCGGCGGCGGGGTGCCGCACGGTGGTGGATGCAGAAACGTTTCCCCCCTCGGAGTCGGGCCCCGACCAGGGTGGTGTTCCCGACACTGCCCCGGGTGGTGACAGCGGCGCCCACGACCTGGCTCCCGGCGGTGACGATCCAGCGTCGGCGTACATCCTCTTCACCTCCGGTTCCACCGGGGCGCCGAAGCCGGTGGCCGTCCCGCCCGGGGCGATCACGGTCGCCGTCCGGGCGCTGCGCGAGCTCTTCGAACTCGGGCCGGACGACCGGGTGCTGCAGTTCGCCTCGCTCAACTGGGACACCTGCTTCGAGGAGATCCTGCCCGCGGTCACCGCCGGGGCCGCGCTGGTCTTCGACGAGGAGGCGCACAGCGGCTCCTTCCCGCGCTTCCTGCGGATGCTGGAACGCCGCCGGATCACCGTGCTCGACCTGCCCACGGCCTACTGGCACGAACTGGTCCGCCACCTCGCCGAGGAGCGGGCCGCGCTGCCGCCCTGCGTACGGCTGGTGGTGATCGGCGGGGAGGCCGCCGCGCCCGCCCGGCTGGCCGACTGGTGCGAGCTGGCGACCGCCGGCATCCGCCTGGTCAACACCTACGGCAGCACCGAGACCACGCTGGTGACCCACGCCGTCGACCTGCACGGCCCCCTGGCGCCCCGGTTCGACCGGCCCTGGCGGTCGGCCGAACGGGTGCCGATCGGCCGCGCGCTGCCGCACGTCCGCGAACGGATCGGCGAGGACGGCGAGTTGCTGATCGGCGGCCCGGCGCTGGCAACCGGCTACCCCGGGCGGCGGGAGGCCACCGAGGCGCGGTTCGCCGGGGGAGCGGAGCGCTGGTTCCGTACCGGCGACCGGGTCGAGCGCCGCCCGGACGGACTGCTGCTCCACCTCGGCCGGCTGGACGGCGAGGTGAAGGTCCGCGGCGTCCGGGTCGACCCGGCCGAGGTCGAGACCCACCTCACCGGCCACCCCGAGGTCGCGGAGGTGGCGGTGGCCGCGGCCGAACTCGCCGGCCGCACCGCCCTGGTGGCGTACGTGGTGGCGCACCCGCGCACCGACACCGCCGGCCTGGCCGCCCGGTTGCGCGGCCACCTGCTGGCCCGGGTGCCCGCGCACCTGGTCCCCGGCCGGATCGAGATCGTGCCCGGCCTGGCCCGGACGGCCAGCGGCAAGGTCGACCGGGCGGCGTCCCACCGCCGCTACGCCGGACCGCAGCCCGCCGGGCAACAGCACACCGAACAGGGTCAAGGAGGCCTTCGATGAGCGTGGACACGGTGATGGCCGTCTTCGGCCGGGTGCTGGAGACGGGCGGCATCACCCCCGACTCCGACTTCTTCGCGCTCGGCGGCGATTCGCTGATCGCGACCCGGGTGCTCAGCGCCGTCGCCCGCGAGTCCGGCGTCGAGCTGTCCTTCGAGGACTTCCTGGCCGCCCCCACCCCCGAGTCGCTCGCCAAGAAGATCGCGGGGGCCGCCCGATGAAGGTGGCCGTGGTCGGTGCGGGCCTCGCCGGGCTCACCGCCGCCGTCGACCTCGCCCGCGCCGGGGTGGAGGTCACCGTCCTGGAGGCCCGGGACCGGGTCGGCGGCCGCACCCACGGGATCGAGGTCGCCCCCGGCGCCTGGGTCGACGCGGGCGCCGCCTACCTCGGCGACCGGCACACCGAACTGCTGGCGCTGCTCGCGGAGACGGGCCTGAAGACCGCCCCGACCGAACTGGTCGGCGACAGCCGGTTCGCGCTCGGCGCCGCCGCCGACGGCACCCGGGCCGGCCGCTTCCCGCCGCTGGACGCCGTCGCCCTGGGCGGGATGTTCGACCTGCTGGCCGATCTCACCGCCACCGTCCGGGCGGACGCCCCCTGGCTGACCCCCGGCGCCGCCGAGCTGGACGCGCTGACCGCCGCCGAATGGGCCGCGCGCCACCTCACCCACCCCGACGCCCGGCTGTTCTTCCCGCTCTTCCTGGGCGAGATGATGGCCGCCGACCCGGCCGACGTCTCCGTCCTGCACCTGGCCTTCTACCTGCGCTCCGGCGGCGGCATCCGCTACCTCAACGCCTTCGAGGGCGGCGCCCAGCAGGACCGGGTGGCCGGCGGCGCCCACCAGCTCTGCGAGCGGCTCGCGGAACACCTGGACGGCCGGGTACGGCTGTCCGACCCGGCGCACGCCGTCGACCAGGACGCCGCCGGCGTCACCGTCCACTCCGCGCGCGGCGCCACCCGGGCCGACGCCGTGGTGGTCGCGCTGCCCCCGCTGCTGGCCGACGCGCTGGAGTACCGGCCGGGCCCGCTCGCCCCGCGCAGCGGCCCGCGGACCGCCCGGGGCTGCGCGGTCAAGGTCCAGCTGGTCCACCCCGAGCCGTACTGGCGGGCGCACGGCCTGTCCGGCTGGTCGGTCAACGCCGAGGGCCCGCTGCTGTCCACCGTGGACGACTCCCCGCCCGGCGGCGGGGCCGGCGTGCTCACCGGCTTCGTCACCGGCGCCGAGGCGCACCGCTTCGCCGCCCTCGACCCCGCCCGGCAGCGCGCCGAGGCCGTCGCCCAGGCGGCCCGGCTGTTCCCGCAGCTCCCGCCGCCGATCGCCTGCCACATCACCGACTGGGTCAACGACCCGTACAGCCGGGGCTGTTACGCGGCCCTGCTCGGCCCCGGCGACTGGACCGAGCTCGGCCCGCGCCTTGCCGCCCCGCAGCAGCGGGTGCACTGGGCCGGCACCGAGACCAGCACCGAGTTCTTCGGCCTGATGGAAGGCGCGGTCCGCTCGGGCCACCGGGTCGCGGCCGAACTCCTGGCCCGGTAGCTCCCCGGCACCCCGATCGGCCGCGCCACCCCGTACGAGCAGCACCCGCACCCGTTCCGAACCACCCTCACAGTCAGTCCGGTTGGGAGACAGCGATGCACGAGACCAGTCCGATCGCCCCGCTCGCCGCACGACAGCACCTGATGACCGAACCGGCCCTCGGCGCCGGCAACTTCCTGGACCACGCCCTCGCGGTCAACCCGAACCGGGCCGTCCCCTTCGCCTTCACCCACCACACCGACCACCGCGGCGAGGTCGTGCTGCGCGGCCACAGCCTGCTCGACCTCGCCGCCCTGCGGGACGGCTACGCCCGGTGGTACCACGCCAACGGCGTGCGGCCCGGCGAACCGGTCGGCATCGTGGTCGCCGAAGGCCTGGAACCGCTGCTGCACTTCCTCGCGCTGACCGCGCTGGGCGCCGTACCGGCCCTGGTCAACGACGCCATGCGACCCGACGTGATGGTCCGCTACCTCGACCACGTCGGCGTGGTCGGCATCGTCGCCGACGACCCGACCCGGCTGGCCGCGGCCTACCGGGCCGACCCGCGGCGCCGGCCCCGGTTCATCGCGCTCACCGCCGAGGTGCAGGCCTTCGACGCGTCCTCGACCGCGCTGCCGGACGTCTACCCGTACCAGCACGCCGCCGACGACGTGGTGGCGCTGATCCACTCCTCCGGCACCACCGGCACGCCCAAGTCCACCATGCTCGCCCACCGCCAGTTCTGGGACGGCAAGCAGCCGCGGATGGTCCGCTTCCCGGCCGAGCCGTACGACCGGCTGATGTCGCTGATGCCGCACACCCACGCGGGCGGGCTCAGCTACTTCCTCACCGCCACCCTGCTCGGCCTGCCGACCGTGGTGATGGGCGACTGGCGGCGCGCCGTCGTGGAGCCCGTGATGGAGGCCTTCCGGCCGACCATGGTGGCCTCCTTCCCGCGCACCTTCGTCGAGCTGGCCACCGGTGAACTCCCGGTCGCCGGCGCCGCCAAGGTGCACTCCTGGTTCAACACCGGCGACAGCGCCCACCACGGCCACATCCGGCGGCTGGTGCAGCTCGGCGAGCGCCCGGCCGGGCTGATCGAGCCCTGGCTGCTGCCGCAGCAGCGCGAGGAGCAACCGGCCCTGCCCGGCTCGCAGTTCATCGACGGCCTGGGCTCCTCGGAGATGGGCATGGCCCTGTTCGGACAGGTCACCACCCCGGAGACCGAGCGCGACGACCGCTGCGTCGGCAGGCCGCTCGAGGTGGTCCACCGGGCCGCCGTGCTCGCCGAGGACGGCACCGAACTGCCCGACGGCGAGGTCGGCCTGCTCGGGGTGATCACCCCCTCCCGCACCCCCGGCTATTGGAACAACCCCCGGCTGACCAGCAGCTTCGAGCTGGCCGGCTACTGGCTCACCGGCGACGTGGCCCGCCGCGACGCCGACGGCCGGTTCTACCACCTGGACCGCACGGTGGACGTGATCGACACCGTCGACGGCCCGCTCTACAGCCTGCCGGTCGAGGAGGTGCTGCTCGCCGACTGCGCCGAGCTGGTCCAGGACTGCTCGGTCATCGGCGTGCCCGGCCCGGCCGGCACCGGGCAACTCCCCATCGCCGTGGTCAAGTTGCAGGCCGAGGCGGACGCCGCGGGGGCCACCGCGCAGAGCGTCCGGGAGGCCGCGGACAAGGCGCTGGCCGGCGCCGGCCTGCCGGGCCTGGCCGCGGTGCGGATCGCCCGGGAGAGCGGCGACTTCCCGCTCGGCCCCACCGGCAAGGTGCTCAAGCGCGAGCTGCGCACCCGCCACGCCGCCCTGCTCACCGGCGCTCCGGACAGCCCGGACCGATGAGCGAGGACACCGCCCGGCAGCCGTACCACTACGTCCGTACCGCACTGGCCGAACCGGACTGGCGACGGCTGCCGGGCTGGCGGGAGGTCACCGCCGCCCAGTGGCGCGACGCCCGGTGGCAGCGGGCGCACTGCGTGAAGAACGCCCGGCAGCTGCGGGCCGTGGTCGGCGACCTCCTGGAGGACCGCTTCTACCGCGAACTGGAGGCCGACCGGCAGCAGTTCGCCACCATGTCGCTGCTGGTCCCGCCGCAGATGCTGAACACGATGGCCCCGGACGCACCGGGCCGGCCGGCGGCGTTCACCGACGCCTTCCTGGCCGACCCGCTGCGCCGCTACCTGCTCCCGGTCCGCTCCGACCGGGAGCAGGACCGGCCCAGCCACCCGCTGGCCGAGCGCGACTCGCTGCACGAGGCCGGGATGTGGGTGGTCGAGGGCCTCACCCACCGCTACCCGACCAAGGTGCTGGCCGAACTGGTCTCCACCTGCCCGCAGTACTGCGGGCACTGCACCCGGATGGACCTGGTGGGCAACTCCGTCCCGCAGGTCACCAAGGCGCGGCTGGTGCTGCGCCCGGCCGACCGCCAGGAGCAGATGCTCGACTACCTCAAGCGCACGCCCCAGGTGCGCGACGTGGTGGTCTCCGGCGGCGACCTGGCCAACGTGCCCTGGCCGCGGCTGGAGGGCTTCCTGCTGCGGCTGCTGGAGCTGGGGTCGGTCCGGGACATCCGGCTCGCCAGCAAGGCGCTGGTCGGCCTGCCGCAGCACTGGCTGCAGCCCGAGGTGCTGGCGGGGATGGCCAGGGTCGCCGCGGTGGCGGCCCGGCGCTCGGTCAACCTGGCCGTGCACACCCACGCCAACCACGTCCGGTCGGTCACCCCGCTGGTCGCCGAGGCGGCCCGGGCCCTGCTGGACGCGGGCGTCCGGGACGTGCGCAACCAGGGGGTGCTGATGCGGGGGGTGAACGCCACCGCGGGCGACCTGCTGGACCTGTGCTTCGCGCTCCAGGGCGAGGCCAACATCCTGCCGTACTACTTCTACCTGTGCGACATGATCCCCAACGCCGAGCACTGGCGGGTCGCCGTCCACGAGGCCCAGCGGCTCCAGGAGGACATCATGGGGTACCTCCCCGGGTACGCCACCCCGCGGATCGTCGTCGACGTGCCGGACCTGGGCAAGCGCTGGGTGCACCAGGCCGTCGACTACGACCGCGAGCGCGGCATCTCGTACTGGACCAAGAGCTACCGCACCGCGCCCGAGACCCGCGCCGCCACCGATCCGGCCGAGGCCACCGGCCGGCGCTACCCCTGCTACGACCCGATCTCCACGCTGCCCGCCGCGGGCCGCGACTGGTGGGCCGCCCACCACCCCGGCGGCGGCTGAACGCCCGTCAGGGCCCGGGGCCGGCTCAGCCCGCCCGCAGCTCCCCGGAGAGCATCACGCTCTGCCCGCGGAATTCGGCCACCACCGTGCCGTCGTCCTGGCGCACCGTCACGTCGTACACCCCGTGCCGTCCGGACCTGACCCGCTCCACCGCCTCGGCGACCAGCTCGTCGCCGGCGGCGGCCGGCCGCAGGAAGCTGACCTGCGCACCCTGCGCCACCGTGACCGGTCCGTGGGTGTTGCAGGCGAAGGAGAACGCCGCGTCGGCGAGCAGGAAGAGGAAGCCCCCGTGCGCGATGCCGTGCCCGTTGACCATGTCCCCGGTGAGCTGCAGCCGGACGGTGGCCCGCCCGGGCCCGACCTCGCCGAGCGTGATCCCGAGCGATCGGCAGACCGGATCCCGGTCGTACAGGGCCTTGGCGCGGGAGGCGCTGAGTGCCGCCGGATCGGTCTCCGTACCCATGGCTACCTGCACTCTCCCGGCGCGCTGTGACGACCGCATTAGATCGGTTGCCGGACCGGCTGTCAACGACCGCCCCCGGCCCCCGGGTTGGCCGTGGCGGCCGGACCGCCGCGGTGCGCCGCGCGTGGCCGGATCTCATTTATCCGTCGTTGAGAGCGGCCCTCTAGCGTTCCCCGCATGCCTCAGTCGAACCCCGCACGGGACCAGCTCACCGACCACGACACCGCCGCCTTCCAGCTCCTGCTCGCCAGGCTCAACGACTCGCTGGCGCAGGACCTTTCGACCCCGTCCGCCGGCTCGGCAGAGCCGGCGGGCCCGGTGCCTCAGCTCTCCGAGCGCCGCAGCAGATAGCTGTCCATGATCCAGCCCTTGCGCTCCCTGGCCTCCTCGCGCAGCTCCCGGATCCGCGGCGCGGCCTCGGCGAGCGGACCGGCGGCCAGGATCTCGTCCGGGGTGCCGAGGTAGGCGCCGTAGAAGATCTCCAGGCCCTCGGGGTCGATCTCGGTGAACGCGGCCCGCCCGTCCAGCATCACCACCACGTCGTCCACGCCCGCCGGGAACCCCTGGGCCAGCCGGCGCCCGGTGGTGATCTGGACCGGCCGGCCGACCCGGGTCAGCGTGGTGCGGTGCCGGGCGGCCAGCGCCGAGACGCTGCTGATGCCCGGGATCACCTCGTACGTGAAGGCGGCGCCGCGGGCCAGCACCTCCTCCACCACCGCGATCACGCTGTCGTACAGGCTCGGGTCGCCCCAGACCAGGAAGGCGCCGGTCTCCCCGGGGCCGAGGTGCTCGGCCAGCAGCCCTTCGACCAGGTCCGCGCGGCGCCGGCGCCAGTCGTCCACGGCCGCGGTGTAGGCCGGCGTGGTGCGGTCCCGCTCGGCGTCCGGGACGCCGACCACGCGGTGGCCCGGCTTGGCGTGCTCGGCCAGGATCTGCCGGCGCAGCCGGATCATGTCCTGGCGTTCCTCGTTCTTGTCGAGGATGAAGAAGACGTCGGTCCGGGCGAGGGCCTTGGCCGCCTGCAGGGTCAGGTGGTCGGGGTCGCCCGCGCCGATGCCGATGACGAGGATCTGCTGCATGGCAGCGATTGTGCCGTGCGGCGGCCCCCGCCCGGCGCGCGGCCCCTCAGTGCAGGTGCTCGCGCCAGTCGGCGGGGACGCTGCCGCCGGGCCCGGGGGTCGGCTGGGAGACCGGGTGCGCCTGCGGCCCGGCCAGCTCCGGCCCCTCGTAGTACTCCTCGGTCTCGACGTTCCAGAACCAGTCCTCACCGGGCTCGAAGCTGGTGATGAACGGGTGCCCTTCCGACCGGGCGTGCGCGCTCGCGTGCTGGGCCGGCGAGGAGTCGCAGCAGCCGATCCGCCCGCAGGCCGCGCAGCGCCGCAGGTGCAGCCACCAGCCGCCGGCCGCCAGGCAGTCGGCACAGCCCTCGCCGCTCGGCTGCGCGGTGGGGTCGATTCCCGGGATCAGTTCCTCGGCCATTCGGGGTACCTCCCTGCTGCGGCGTGCGGGCCGTCGCGGCCCGGCCCGCTCGGGTGCGGGCGCGCCTGTTGGCAGCGTACGACCGCTCCCGCCGGCGCGCCGCCGCTACCGGGCACCGCCGGGGCCCGGCGGGGTCACCGGCCGCCGTGGCGCGGGCCCCGGCCCGCGGCCAGCAGCGCCGTCCCGGCCGCCGCGGCCACCAGCCCGGCGGTCAGCAGGCCGCCGGAGCAGCGCGAGGACAGCACCGACCAGCGGGAGCGTTCGGAGAGCACCGAACCGAGGCTCAGCCAGGAGCCGGCGGACAGCAGCGAGGCCGCGGAGCCGATCGAGCCGACCGACAGCGCGCTGCCGACCGAGCCGATGGACAGCACCGAGCCGACCGAGCCGATCGAGAGCGCGGAGCCGATCGAACCGATCGACAGCACGGAATCCTCGGACCAGAGCGACAGCGACGAGCCGGAATGCTTCGACATGCCCCGATCGTAAGGTGCGCCGGGGGTTCTTTGCTGGGATCGTGCCAGGGGGACCGCTGGGCCCGTGTCTCGTGAGGGAGCGTGTGATGGACCTTCAACTGTCCGGTCGGGTGGCCTTGGTGACCGGCGCGAGCCGCGGGATCGGTCTGGCCGTCACCCGGGCGCTGGTCGACGAGGGGGCCAGCGTGGTGGCCGCCGCCCGGGGCATCACCGAGGAGCTCGCCGGGATGGCCCGGTCGGCGCCGGTGCACCCGGTCGCGGTCGACCTCACCGAGCCGGACGGTCCGGCCCGGCTGGTCGCCGAGGCGCTCGCCCGGTTCGACCGGCTGGACGTCCTGGTCAACAACGTCGGGGCGGTCCGGCCGCGCACCGGCGGCTTCGGCTCGGTCACCGACGAGGACTGGACCTGGTCGCTGACGGTCAACTTCCTGTCCGCGGTGCGCACCACCCGGGCGGCGCTGCCGCACCTGATCGCGGCCGGGGCGGGTTCGATCGTCACGGTCGGCTCGGTGAACGCCTCCCTCCCGGATCCGGGCGTCATCGACTACAGCGCGGCCAAGGCGGCGCTGACCAACTTCTGCAAGGCCCTCTCCAAGGAGGTCGGGCCGCAGGGCGTCCGGGTCAACACGGTGAGCCCCGGGCCGGTCGAGACGGCCCTCTGGCTGTCCGAGGACGGGGTCGCGGCGACCGTCGCCAAGGCCGGCGGGGCCAAGCCGGAGGACGTGGTCCGCGGCGCCGCCGCCCAGTCGGTGACCGGGCGCTTCACCCGCCCGGAGGAGGTGGCCGACCTGGTCGTGCTGCTGGCGGGCGGGCGCGCGGGCAACGTCACCGGCGCCGAGTTCGTCATCGACGGCGGGCTGATCACCACGACCTGACCGCCGCTGACCGCTGACCACTGACCGCTCGCCGCCGGCTCAGCGGGCCCGGCCGGCGCCGGATCCCCAGCGGCAGGAGCGGATCCGGTAGCGTGGCCGGTACGGCGGGCAGAGCCGCCGCCGGCCCCGCCGCACGACGTACCGGCGCCGGCGCTCCTCGGCCGGCAGCGGGCCCGCCCGGCGCCCGCCGTACGCGCACCGGGCCCATCCGCGCGGCTCAGCCACCACCGCCCCCGCTCGCCGGGTCCGGCAGCTGCCGCAGCTCGACCACCCGCAGGCCCACGGACTGGAAGCGCAGCAGCAGCCCGTACAGGTGGGCCTCGTCGGTCACCGCCCCGTGGAACAGGCTCTGCTCCGGGACGGACGCCCGGGCCAGCTCGGGGAACGCCTCGGCCAGCGCGGGGGAGACCAGTCCGGCGACGCGGAACTCGTAGCGCATGCGATCCCATCCCTTCCGGCCGCCACCGGTGCGGTCCCTTCCATCCTCCGCCCGGCCCGCCGCCCCGGCATCGCCCGCACCGGGCGAGGCGCCCCCGTCCCGTACGGCCGGTGTCAGAGCTGGCCGAGTTCGCGGGCGCGGCGGACGGCCTCGCTGCGGCGATTGACGCCGAGCTTGCGGAACGCGCTGCGCAGGTGGGTCTTCACGGTGTTGGCCGACACGTAGAGCTCGGCCGCGATCTCCTCGGTGGACAGCAACTGCGCGGCCTGGCCCAGTACCTCCCGCTCCCGCGCGCTCAGCGCCTCGACCGGCACAGCCAACCCTCCGTCCGCAGCACCGTACGGGCGGGCCGCCGGCCCGGGCAGCCACGCGTACGCCGTCCGCGGGACGCGCCGCAGCACCTGCGCCAGCCAGGGGCCGGCCTCGGCGAACGGCCGGCGCAGCTCCTCCGGCCCGGCCGGCGCCAGCGCTCGGCCCAGCAGTCGCTGCGCGGACCCGGCGTCCCCGCGCCGCTCGGCGGCCTGCGCCCGCACCAGGCAGAGCTCGACCGGGCCGACGATGCCGATGTCGTCACCGTCCCCCGGGTCGGCCTCCGGAGCCAGGTCGGCCAGTACGGCGGCTGCCGCCGGATCGTCCCCCGCCGCGAGCAGTGCCCGGGCCAGGGCCGGGGCGGTGCCCGGGTGGGCCGGGTCGGCTTCCGCCAGGGCCGCCAGCGCGGCGTCCGGATCGGCGCCGGCCAGCTGCGCGGCGGATGCGGCGATCGCCAGCTCCGCACCGGCCCACCCGGCCGGCGCGCCGAGCCGGGCCGCGGCCGCCCGGAGGCCGGCCAGGGCAGCCGCCGGATCGCCGGTGGCCAGCGCCAGCCGGGCGCCGATCACGGCCGCCGCCACCGCCGCGGCCGGCTCCGCGGCGAGGGCGGCGCCGGCGTGGGCGAGGTGCTCCCGCGCGGTGGCCGGCTCGGACCGTTCGACCGCGACCCCGGCCAGCACCAGCCGGGCCAGCGCGGCCGGGCGGCCATGGGGTTCTGCCTGCGCGAGCGCGTCCTGTGCGTGCGTCCGTGCCGCGCGCAGCCGTCCGAGCAGCAGCTCGGCCAGGGCCAGCAACGCTAGGCGGTCACCTGCCGCGTACTCCGCCCCTGGTGCCCCGCAGAGCCCCGGCGCGGCCGTCAGGAAGGCCCGCGCCGCCGCCGGCCGTCCGCCGCCGAGCTCCGCCGCGCCGTGCCCGGCCAGCACCGCGGCCCGGATCTCCGGGTGCCGGGCGAGCACGGCCGGCGCGACCCGGGGCAGCCACCGGTCCGCCGCTGCCGCCGCCCGCCCGGTCGCCGCGGGGTCACCGGCGAGGCGTCCGCCGAGCACGGCCAGGTACGCGGCGCCGAGCCGGGCCGCCGGGTCGGCGGCCCCGTCGAGCAGGTCCTCGGCCCGCCGCAGCGCCGCGGCGAAGCCCGCGAGGTCGTGCTCGGCGAGCCGCCCGGCCGCCTCGACCAGCGCCGGCGCCGCGCCCGCCGTACCCGGTGGCAGGCCGGCGAGCAGCCCGTCCAGTCCGTCCAGCCCGTCCAACCGGTCCGGCGCGGCGCCGGCGACCAGCCGGCCGAGCGCCAGCTCGCCGACCACCAGCTCCGCACCGAGCTGCCAGGCACCGGCGGCCGCCGCCTGCCCGACCGCCTCGGCGAGCAGCCCCTGCCCGGCGAACCAGCGGGCCGCCCGGCGGCGCAGGCGCGGCTCCGCGCCCGGCTGACGGTGCCGCAGGTGCGCGCGCAGCACCTCGGCGAACAGCGGGTGCAGCCGGTACCAGGCGGAGCCGTCCACCGGTTCCAGGAAGGCGTTGGCCCGGGCCAGCCGGGCGAGCGTCCAGGCGCCGTCCTGCCGCCCGGTCAGGGCGTCCGCCAGGTCGGGGTGGATCCGGGCGGTCACGGCCGAACGCAGCAGCAGGTCCTGGGTGGCGGGCGGTTGGGCCTCCAGCACCTCGCCGAGCAGGTAGTCGGCGACGCTGGTCCGGTCGGCGGCGAACCCGTGCACGAAGGCCTCCGCGTCGCCGGACCGCTGCATGGCCAGCGCGCACAGCCGCAGCCCCGCCGCCCAGCCCTCGGTGCGGTCGACCAGCAGCCGCAGGGTCGCCTCGGACACCGCCAGGCCGTGGTCGCGCAGCAGGGTGTCGGCGTCGGCGGCGCAGAAGCGCAGCTCGTCGTTGCGGATCTCGGTGATCTCCCCGGCGGCCCGGTAGCGGTGCAGGGGCAGCAGCGGCTCGCTGCGGCCGAGCAGCACCAGCCGCAGCGAGGGCGCGCCGCAGCGCAGCACGAACGCGAGACCGTCGGCGACCTCCCGCGAGGGCACCGCGTCGACCTGGTCGAGCACCAGCACCACCGGCCTCGGCGCGCGGGCCAGGCCCGCGGCCAGCCGGGCCAGCAGCCGCCGGTCCGCGCCGCCCGTGCCCGGCACGCGATCCGGCTCCCGCTCCGGCACCCGCTCCGGGACCCGCTCCGGGACCGGGACGCCCTGGCGGCGCAGCGCCGCGAGCACGTACGCCCAGAAGGTGTCCGGGGTGTCCCCGGGTTCGAGGGTCAGCCAGGCGGCCGTGCCGGGCCGGTGGCTGGCGAGCCAGTGCGCGGCGAGCACGCTCTTGCCCGCGCCGGCCGGTCCGTTGACGAAGGTGAGCGGCCCGCGGACGCCCGCGGCGAGCCGTTCCAGCAGGGCGGGGCGGTGCACCAGGGCCCGGGGCAGGGCCGGGACGGCGAACCGCGCCGCCAGGATCGGGTCGCCCCCCGGCGCCGTACGGCCGGTGGCCGGCTCTGCGGGCGGCTCGGCGGGGGAGTCGGGGCGGGCGGGATCGAACATGGGCTCACCGCGGTTCGCGTCAGGTCGGTCGGCGATCGGGCGACCCCTCCACTGAACCGCCGCCCGGCCCCGGTCGCCACTCGCATCACCCGCCCCGGGTGATGCGCGGGCCGCCGCCCCGCACCCACGCTCGACCTGTACGGGCGAGGAGCGGCCCCGCGGCGGCGGCCGGCCCGGTACGGGCGGAGGTCCGATGAAGATCTCGCGGCGGCTGCGCGCCGCCGACCCGCGCCGGCACCCGGGCGCGCCCCGGCCCCCGGCGGTCGGATGAGGGCGGCGCGGGTCCGCCCGACTCACGCCCTGCCGGCCCGCCGGCGGCGGCTGCGGGCCGGGCTGGCCCAACTGCTGGGCGCGCTGGCCGGGTTCGGCCTCGGGCTGCTGGTGCCGAGGGCGACGGCCGGCCCCACCGTGCCGGCCCGTCCCACCGCCGAACTGCTGCTCGGGCTCGGACTCGGCGTGCTGGGCGCCGTCACGGTGGTGTTCTCGCTGCTGTTCCTGGTGCTGCAGTGGGCGGCCACCACCTTCACCCCGCGCCTGACGCTCTTCCGGGACGCGCCGATCGTCTGGCGCACCTTCGCCTTCTCGGTCGGCCTGGCGGTCTTCGGGGTCACCGCGGCGATGGCTATCGGCAACCGCACCGACGTCTCCGTGGTGGTGCCGGCGGTGACGCTGCTCCTGCTGCTCGCCATGCTGGTGCTGCTCAGGACGCTCCAGCTGAAGGCCTTCGCCGCGATCCAGCTGGCGCCGGTGCTCGACTCGGTGGCGGTCCGCGGCCGGGCGGTGCTGGCCACCCTGTACGCGGCTCCGCCGCCGGAGCCGTCCGACCCGGCGGCGGGCCCGGAGCGGTGGTCGACGGTCCGCTGGCCGGGCCCGCCGGTGGCGCTCCAGCAGGTCGACGCGGACCGCCTGGTGGCGGCCGCCCGGGCGGCCGGCGGGGTCCTGGTACTGCGGGCCCTGCCCGGTGCCACCCTGCGGCGCGGCGCCCCGGTGGCCGACCTGCGCGGCGCCGCCGGTGCCGGCCCTCCGGACACCGCAGGGCTCGACGCGGCGGTGCTCGCCGGACTGCGCACCGGTCAGGAGCGGACCTTCGACCAGGACCCGTTGCTCGCCTTCCGGCTGCTCGCCGACATCGCGCTGCGGGCGCTCTCCCCGGCGGTGAACGATCCGGCCACCGCCGTGCAGGCGCTGGAGGACCTGGAGGACCTGCTCGGCCTGGCGGTGCACGGGCCGGCCCGGGTGCTGCGGTTCACCGACGCCGAACGCGCGCTGCGGCTGGTGGTCCCGCTGCCGACCGCCGAGGAGTTCCTGCGCACCGGACTGGACGAGGTGATCGTCGCCGCCGCCCGGTCGCCGATGGTGCTCGACCGGCTCCGGGCGCTGCTGCGGCGGCTGGCGGCGGCGGCCGACCCTGCGCTGACCGCCCTGCTGGCCCCCAGGTCGGCCCGGGTGGCGGCGCAGCAGGCCCGTCTCCCTGCGGTCGGTGACCCGGACGGCCCCGCCTCACCCGCCGCGGGTGAAGCGGGCGGGTGAGGACGGGCGCATGCTGGAACCGGTGCGACCGTGCGCCCGGGCCGCCCGCGAGCCGCGGCTCGCCACGACCCGCGGAGCACCTGCGGCCGCGGGGCAACCCGGCCGGAGCGGCGCCGCCCGAGGGAGGCACACACATGATCGCCACGTCACTGGCCAGCGACTATCCCCTGCTCAGCCTCTTCTGGACGATCGCGGAGATCTTCCTCTGGATCCTGTGGATCTTCCTGCTGATCCGCGTCATCGACGACATCTTCCGGGACGACTCGATCGGCGGCGGCGCCAAGGCGGCCTGGGCGATCGTGGTCGTGCTGCTGCCGTTCCTCGGCATCTTCATCTACCTGATCGTGCGGGGGAAGGGGATGGGGGAGCGCAGCGCCAAGGCGGCGCGCAAGCGCGACGAGGAGTTCCGCTCGTACGTCCGGGAGACCGCGGGCGACGGCGGCGGCGGGAACCACGCCGATCAGCTGGCCAAACTGGCCGATCTGCGCGGGCGCGGTGACCTGACCGAGCAGGAGTACCAGCAGGCCAAGGCCAAGGTGCTGGGCTGAGAAGGGAGTTGCGCGATGGACATGGGTCCGGTGGAGTACGTCGTGATCGCCTTCCCCGGCAACCGTTTCAACGGCGAGATCGCCCCCGAGCTGCAACGGCTGGTCCAGAACGGCACCGTCCGGATCCTCGACCTGACCTTCATCAAGAAGGACGCCACGGGTGCGGTCAGCTACCTGGAGCTGGAGGCGCTGGAGCCGGACGAGGCGATCGTCTTCCGGGACATCGACGGGGAGATCGACGGCCTGTTCAGCGAGGAGGACCTCGCCCAGATCGCCGAGGCGCTGGTGCCCGACTCCTCGGCCGCCCTGCTGATCTGGGAGAACAGCTGGGCCGCCGCGGTCGCCGGCGCCGTCCGGCGGGCCGGCGGGGTGCTGCTGGAGCACGAACGCATCCCCGCCCCCGTGGTCGAGCAGGCACTGGAGGCCGCCGGCTGAGCCGGTGGCCCGGAGCAGGAAGGAACACCCCGATGTTGGGACGCTCCGTACGCCGGGCGGGCCGCCCGGGCGTGCTCGGCACGGCCGCCCGTACCGCGGTGGTCGCCGGCACCGCGACCGCCGTCTCCGGCCGGGTCTCCCGGCGCCAGGACGAGCGCGCCGCGGCCCAGGCGCCACCGCCGCAGCAGCCCGCCCCGGCCCAGGCGGCCGCGGCCGGCGGGCTCACCGAGGAGGACATCAGCAGCCTGGAGCGGTTGGGCGCGCTGCACCAGCAAGGCGTACTCTCCGACCAGGAGTTGGCCGCGGCGAAGGCCCGCATCCTCGGCACCTGAAGGCGGGCCGTCGCTCACAGCCGGACGCCGTCCCGGGGGCGCGCCGGAGCGGTCAGCGACGGGTCGACCAGCACCGGGTCCTCGGCCCGGGCGTGCGCCAGCACCGCCGGATCGAGCCGGGCCACTGCGAGCGCGGCGTCCGCCGGTCCGGCCTGGGCCAGCACCGTGCCGTCCGGGTTCCACACCGCACTGCCACCGCAGCCGTGGTACGGGCCGCTCGGGCCGTTGTGGTTGGCCAGCAGCACGTAACCGGTGTTGTCCAGCGCCCGGGCCGGGAACACCGTCGCCAGCTGGCGGGCCCCGGCGCCCCGGCCGAACATCGCGCCGACCAGGTAGGCGTGGCAGCCGTCCAGTGCGGCGGCCCGGGCGTGCTCGGGGAAGCCCGAGTCCCAGCAGATGCCGAGGCCGAGCCGCCAGCCGTCCAGTTCGACGGTGCAGCCCCGGGAGCCGGGCGTGAAGCCGGCGGCCCGCTCGGCCGGGGTGACGTGCTGCTTGTCGTACCGCGCCGCGAACCGCCCGTCCCGGCCGAGCACGATCGCCGCGATGTGCAGCGCCCCCGTCCCGGCGTCCCGCACCGGCGCCCCGGCCACCACGGCCGTCCCGGTCTCGGCGCACGCGGCGGCCAGCGGATCCAGCCGGGCGTCCCCGGGTGCCACCGTGCACCCCCGCGGATCGGCCACGATCCCCGCCAACTCGTACCCGGTCAGGAACAGTTCCGGCAGCACCAGCACCCCGGCCCCCGCCCCGGCCGCCCGCCGCACCAGCCCCGCGGCGGCAGCCACGTTCGCCCCCACGTCCAGCCCGACACACCCCGCCTGCCCGGCCGCCACCACGAGCGGCCCCACCGGCAACACCCCAAGATCACCCATGACCACCGAACCTACCCGACGGGACCGATCGCATCTCGGCCAATCTCCCCGGGCACCTCGGGCCCGGTCGGGCCGGAGATGTGGCGGATGTGGCTGGTGGGGCGGGCATGAGATTCGGACAGGGGTGCGAGGGAGATGGAATGACGGCCTGTCAGGACGTGAAGGGTCGGTGCTATAACTGCGGCGATCATGTGACCGCATGATTCAGTCACCACGGTCGCCACCACACCGACCGTGCTTCCTGGGGGGACCCATGTCCTTCATGAGCCCACTGCGCCGCATCGGCCGCCTCGCCTCGCGCGTGGCCCTCGCGCTCTCGGCCGCCGCCGCCCTGCTGTTCGCCTCGCTCGCCGCGGTGCCCGCCGCCCCGGCGAGCGCCGCCGGCCTCGACGGCACCTGGGCGTGCAGCGTCCCGGCCGGCTACACCTACGACCAGGTCCAGCAGACCCGCCAGTGCAGCGGCGGCGCGAGCTGGACGTCCACCGTGTTCCGCCTGCGCACGCCCGCCGAGGGCGTGCTGTCCTGCACCCCGGTCGACGGCTTCGTCTACGACTCCGTGGTGTTCGGCAGCGCCTGCGCCCAGATCGGCTCGCAGGCCACCAGCTACCGCCTGCGCACCCCGGTCGACGGCCTGACGGCCTGCTCGGTGAAGCCGGGCTGGACCTACGACCTGATCACCTACACCACCGCCTGCGGCACCGTCCAGGGCGTGCCGGCCACCACCTACCGGATCAAGCAGCCGGTGAACGGCCTGTGGGCCTGCTGGGCGCCGGCCGGCTGGTCGTACTCGGCCACCACCAGCACGTACGACTGCAGCTACACCAGTGGCGTGCCGTCCACCAAGTACCGCCTGGTCGGCTGACCGCGCCTCACTCCGCCGCCCCCGCGCCGACCACCGGTGCGGGGGCGGTGCGGCGCCGGACCTCGGCGGAGCGCCGCCAGATCCGCTCCCGCACGCTCTGCGGCAGGTCCAGGCCGGTGTCCTCGGCCAGCACCTCCCGGCGGGCCACCACCGCGCTGGACACCATCGCCCGGTAGCGCCGGAAGGTCTGCACCTCGCCCGGCGCCACACAGCCCTCACCGAGGAACGTGTGGCCGCTGTCGTACGGCCCGCGCCCGCCGAGGCCCGCGGTGTCCACGGCCCACTCCCGCAGCTGCCACGGCGCCGCCGACACCATCACCAGCCCGCCCCGCCGGGTCACCAGGTGCCGGAAGTCGCCGCCGTCCCGGTACGCGCGCCGCACCTGCTCGCGCCACCCCTCGGGATCGGCCAGCGCCCGGTCCAGCCCGCCGGTGCGCCAGCGCACCGTCCCGTCCGGCGCCGTGCCGAGCGGCAGCGCCCGCCGCAGCGCCCGCGCGGCGCCCTCGTCCAGCGGGGTGAGGTCCCGGGGCACCAGCACCACCGGGTCGCTCGGCTCGCCCTCGAACGGGGTCGGGTCGAGGAACGGCCGGTCGATCACCACCAGCGTGCCGGGGTGCCGCTGGTAGGACAGGCCCCACAGCAGCCGGGCCAGCAGCCGCGCCCCGGAAGGGTCCGAAAGGACGTGCCAGGTCTGGTGGTAGTGGTTGGTGGCGAACCGCGCCGCCGTCCCGGGCCGCAGCCCCAGCACCGTGTACGGGCGGCCGTCCAGCCGCCGCACCCGCCGGTGCAGCTTCAGCCCGTCGGCGGCCGTGTCCGCCCGGCCGGGGCGTTGTCGAGCACTGCTGATGGTGGTGCACCTCCTGCGGGCGGGGCCGGACGCCGGTGCGCCCCACTCCCGGTACGCATGGTGACGGCCCGGCCGGCGACGGGCATCTGGTTTTCCCGGCGCCGAGCCGGCCGACCCGCCGCGGACCCGCCGCGCCCGCACGCGTCCCGCTCGCCCGTCCGGGCGCCAGCGGTGGCCGCCCCCGGCCGCCCGCCCGATGCTTGAGCAGGGATCCGCCCTGCCCCCGTCCAGGCGCCGTGGCCGACCGTCGGGGGCAGCGGACACGGGTGAAGGCGGTGCGCTGCGCATGTCACAGCCGCAGGAGCGGGCCGAGGAGACCCGGCTGGCCGGGTTCGCCGCGGGGCTGGTGGTGGGCTACCTCAGGGTGGTCGCCGCGCTGATCCTGCTCGCCGTGGTGCTGGCGCCGCTGCGCGCCCAGTTCAAGCGGATCGACACCGGCGACCTGTACCCGCCGTTCCCGCTCACCACCGGCTTCACCTCGCTGGCGCTGGCCACCTTCCTGGCGGTGATGCTCGGCCGGGGCAAGCGCGCCGCCTGGTGGTTCGCGGTGATCCTGTTCGTGCCGTTCTCGCTGCTGTTCGTGGCCGCACTCGGCCAGGCGGTGTTCCGCTCGCACGTCGTGAACTGGTTCTCCACCGCCATCACCTGCCTGATCACGGTGGCGCTCTTCCTGGGCCGCTCCCGCTTCCGCGGCCGCGGCGCCCGGGGCAACGCCCGGCTGGCGGCGGTCACCGCCGTGGTCGGGCTGATCCTGGTGGTGGCCGGCGGCGCCGTGCTGGTGGAGGCCACCGACCGTGACGCGAACGGCGGTTGGGCCGCCGACCTGGGGTACGCGCTGGCCCGGGTGCTCACCCTGTCCGGCGACGTCGACGTGACCGGGGTCGACGTGCCGCGCTGGGTGGACGTGGTGGTCAACATCGCCGGCGTGCTGCTCTTCCTGCTCGTCCTGTACGTGCTGTTCCGCTCGCCCAAGAACCGCGAGTGGCTGACCGCCGACGACGAGGCCCGGATGCGGGCGCTGCTGGACCGCTGGGGCGAGCGCGACTCGCTGGCCTACTTCGCGCTGCGCCGGGACAAGTCGGTGGCCTGGTCGCCGTCCGGCAAGGCGGCGATCGCCTACCGGGTGGTGGGCGGGGTCTCGCTCGCCTCCGGCGACCCGATCGGCGACCCGGAGGCCTGGCCGGGCGCCATCGAACCGTGGCTGGCGCAGGCCCGCGCCAACGCCTGGGTGCCCGCCGTGATCGGCGCGGGACAGGAGGCCGGCACGGTCTACGGCCGGCACGGTCTGGACGCCCTGGAACTCGGCGACGAGGCGATCGTCGAGGTGGCCGAGTTCAGCCTGGAGGGCCGGACGATGCGCGGGCTCCGGCAGGCCTACAACCGGGTCCAGCGGGCCGGGTACACCACCCGGATCCGCCGCCACGCCGAAATCCCGGAACAGGAGATGGACGCCCTGGTCCGGCTGGCCGACCACTGGCGCGGCGGCCAGACCGAGCGCGGCTTCTCGATGGCGCTCGGCCGGCTCGGCGACCCCGAGGACGGCCAGTGCCTGATGGTCGAGTGCACGGACGCCGACGGCACCCTGCGCGCCCTGCTGTCCTTCGCGCCGTGGGGGAGCGACGGGCTCTCGCTCGACCTGATGCGCCGTGACCGCGAGGCGGACAACGGGCTGCTGGAGTTCATGGTCCTGGACCTGATCGGCGCGGCCGAGCAGCACGGCGTGGTCCGGATCTCGCTGAACTTCGCGATGTTCCGCGCGGTCTTCGAGCGCGGCTCCCGGCTGGGCGCCGGGCCGGTGCTGCGGCTGTGGAAGGCCGTGCTGTCGTTCTTCTCGCGCTGGTGGCAGATCGAGTCGCTGTACCGGGCCAACGCCAAGTACCGGCCGGTCTGGGAGCCGCGCTACCTCTGCTTCCGCAAGGGCGGCGAGCTGCCGCGGATCGCGATGGCCTCGGCCCGCGCGGAGGGGTTCCTGGAGACCCCGAGCCTGCCCGCGTTGTTCAGCCGCCGGCACCGGCCGCCCCCGCCCACCACCCCGCCGGACGCGCCCCCGCCGACCGCCCCACCGGGCCGACCGCCGGGCACTCCGCCGGGCACCCCACCGGGCCCACCGCCGGCCGCCCCGGCGGCCCCCGGAACCCCGCCGGCCGCACCCGCCCCACCGGCCTCCCGCGGCACCGATGGTTGACCTCGCCACCACCGGGGCCCACCCCGCCGCCGCCCACCCCGCCGCCGCCCACCTCGCCCGCACCCACCTCGCCGGGGTCACCGTGCAGATCGACACCAACAGCACCCCGCTGCGCAACGGCATCGGCTGGATGGTCGGCGCGTTCATCGTGACCTTCCTGCTCACCCGGATCATCACCAGGATGATCCGGGCCGGCAAGGGCCCGTTCCGGGACGTCTCGGTCGGCGGCCTGCACGTCCACCACCAGGTCTACGGCATCTTCCTGATGCTGGTCGCCGGCGCCGCCGAGTTCGCGTACCAGCCGGGGCCGGTCTGGCGGGCGGTGCTGGCGGCGATGTTCGGCGCGGGGGCGGCGCTGACGCTGGACGAGTTCGCGCTCTGGTTCCACCTGGACGACGTCTACTGGTCGGCGGACGGGCGCAAGTCGGTGGACGCGGTGCTGATCGCCGCCGTCATCGGGATCCTGGTGCTGCTCGGCGCCAACCCGTTCGCCACCGACGACAGCTCCGGCGGCGGCGACAGCGCACCGGTGATCGCCGCGATCCTGCTGATCAACCTGGCCTTCTCGGTGGTCGCCCTGCTCAAGGGCAAGATCGCCACCGGACTGTTCGGCATCCTGGTGCCGGTGATCGCGGTCGTCGCCGCGATCCGGCTGGCCAAACCGGATTCCCCGTGGGCCCGCTGGCGCTACCCGGAGGGCTCGGCCAAGCGCGCCAAGGCGCTGCGCCGCTTCCCGCCCGACCGGCGGACGGTCTGGGACCGGATCAAGGACTTCCTCGGCGGCGTGCCGACCAAGTGAGCACCTGGGCACCCCGACCACGCCGGGGCGGCCCCACGCCGCGCACCCCGGAGCGACCCCACCCCGGGCACGCCGGAGCGCCGCGGGAAGGCCCCGCGGCGCTCGGTCCGGCCGGTCAGGAGGCGAGCAGTCGCGCCTTCTGCGCCTCGAACTCGGCCTCGGTGAGCACCCCTTGGCTCTTCAGCTCACCCAGGTCCTTGAGCTGGGCGATCTTGCTGCTCATGTCGTCGCCCGGTGCGGCGGCCGGCGGCGGGGTCTGGTAGACCGGCTGCGATTCGTAGGCCTGCTGCGGCGGCGCCTGCTGGGCGTCCTGCTCGGCCCAGCGGCCGGCCTGCCGCCGGGAGACCCGGTTGGAGACCGCGGTGGCGGTCCCGGCGACGACGGCGGTGCGGGCGACCCCGCGGAGTAGTCCTGGCATGACGTGCTTCCTTCCCTCGTTCGGACGGGCCCCGGCGCTCAGGCCCCGGTCTCGGCGGCGTCCAGCGAGGCGAGGACCGCCTCGACCGGGATCCGCCCGTTGGCCACCAGCCGGGCCCCGCCGCGCCGCAGCGCGGCCGCGAACGGCCCGGCCCACACGTTCTCGTAGACCAGGACGCCCGCCGAGCTGCCCGGTTCGAGCACCGTGCCGACCTCGTCGATGTCGTCCTGGCCGAGCAGGCCGGAGGAGACGCCCTCGAACACGGCCAGGTCCAGCCGGCCGTCCCCGTCCAGGTCGGTCAGCTCGATGCCGACCACCGTCCCGTCCTGCTCCTTCTTCACGAAGACCAGGTCCAGGATCCGGATGATGCCCCGGTCGACCAGGTCGACCAGCAGCGGCAGTCCTTCCCCGGTCATCCGGCTGCCGGGGAACTCGACCACGAGGTAGTCGATCGGTCCCGGCTCGTTGGGCTCTGTGCTCACGTCGACTCCTCCGCTGGTCGGACACGTGCGGCGATGGGCCGCCACCCCAGTCATTGCAGCAGCGCGGGCATCGGCACGCATCTCGGTGCGCCCTCAGCCGCGCCGGCCGGCCTCGAACCGTTCGAGCGCGGCCTCGGCCCGATCGAGCGCGGCCGGGGTGCCCTCGGCCGCGTCGACGGTCAGACCGGGCTCGTCCGGTGCCAGCGGGTCCAGCGCGGCGAACTGCGAGTCCAGCAGTGCGGCCGGCATGAAGTGCCCGTGGCGGTGGGCGACCCGGCGCCGCGCGGTCTCCCGGTCGAGCGCCAGGTACAGGAACCAGACACCGGGGCCGGCCGCCCGTAGCCGGTCCCGGTAGGCGCGCTTGAGCGCGGAGCAGGAGAGCACCGCGCCGCGCCCGGTACGGGTGGCGTCCCGGATCCGGCCGTCCAGCGCCCGCAGCCACGGTTCGCGGTCCGCGTCGTCGAGCGGGTGCCCGGCCGCCATCCTGGCGATGTTGGTGGCCGGGTGCAGCAGGTCGCCCTCCACGAACGGCACCTCCCGGCGCTCGGCCAGCAGCCGGGCCGCGGTGCTCTTGCCGGCGCCCGAGACACCCATCACCACCACGACCGTCGGCGCCGGTACGGCTGTCTCCACGGTGGCTCTCCCTGCTGCGGCACGGTGTCGGGCACCCCTGCCGGACATGCTGCGCGCCGGGGCCCGCCGCCGCACGGCCGCGCCGCCGGGCGGCGGACCGGACTTACCCGGATGGCCCCGGCGAGCCGTGCTCGCCGCCCGGGCCGTTCGCTGCTGAGATCCCTCCATGAGCTCTTCAGCCGCCGGGCCGGCCCGGCCACCGGTCAGGATCCTGCTCCCGTACCCGCCCGAGCAGATCGGCCGCCTGCCGGAGCTGCCGGCCGCCGTGTGGGACGGCCGGGACGAGCCGCCACCGGCGCCGGTGCTGGCCGGGGTGGAGTTCTTCGTCCTGCCCTACCTGCACACCGCGGCGGCGCTGCCGCTGCTCGACCGGATGCCCCGGCTGCGGGTGGTGCAGAGCCTGTCGGCGGGGGTGGAGAACGTGGTGCCGTTCCTGCCGCCGGGGGTGACGCTGTGCAACGCCAGGGGCGTGCACGACACCAGCACCGCCGAACTCGCGGTCACCCTGGTGCTGGCCTCGCTGCGCGGGGTGCCGGAGTTCGTCCGGGCCCAGGACGCCGGGGTGTGGCGCGCCGGGGTGGCCGCCTCGCTCGCCGACCGCACCGTCCTGGTGGTCGGGTACGGCTCGATCGGCGCGGCCGTCGAGGAGCGCCTGCTGCCCTTCGAGTGCGAGGTGCTGCGGGTGGCCAGGACCGCCCGCACCGCCCCGCGCGGACCGGTGCACCCGCTCGCCGACCTGCCGGGGCTGCTGCGCCGGGCGGACGTGGTGGTGCTCACCGTGCCGCTCACCGAGGCCACCCGGGGCCTGGTCGACGCCCGCTTCCTGGCCGCCCTGAAGGACGGCGCCCTGCTGGTGAACGTGGGCCGGGGCGCGGTGGTCGACACCGACGCGCTGCTGGCGGAGGTGCGCGGCGGGCGGCTGTCGGCCGCGCTCGACGTCACGGACCCGGAGCCGCTGCCGCCCGGGCACCCGCTCTGGCGGGCGCCGAACACCCTGATCAGCCCGCACACCGGCGGCAACAGCTCCGCCTTCCTGCCGCGCGCCCACCGCCTGATCCGCACCCAGCTCAACCGCTTCCTCGCGGGCGAGCGCCTGGACAACGTGGTGGTCGCCCCGGGCGCCTGACCACGCCCCGCCCGCGCAGCCCGCCCTCGCCGCAGGGCCCGACCCTGCTCGCGACCGAGCCCGACCGGCCCGCGACCGAGCCCGACCCGCCCGCGTGGCCGCCCCGGCCGCCCCGGGTTGCTCCGTCCGGGGGACGCGGCTGCTCCGGCCGGGCGAGCGGCGTGAGCCGCGCCGCCCTGCCGGGCCGCCGCCGGGGAAGGTAGTGCCGGTGACAATCCGGCGGCGAACGAACGGGAGACAGCGGTGACCTCACCTGTGGACGCGAACCGGGGGGCGGCTGCGGCCCAGCTCCTGCGGGGGCAGAAGGCCCTGGTGACCGGGGCCAACTCGGGCATCGGCAAGGCCACCGCGATCGGCCTCGGCCGGGCCGGTGCCGACGTGGTGGTGAACTACGTGTCGGACCGGGACGCCGCCGAGGAGGTGGTGCGGGAGATCGAGTCCTTCGGCGTCCGGGCCTACGCCCACGAGGCGGACGTCTCCCAGGAGGACCAGGTCGTCCGGATGTTCGCCACGATGGTCGAGCAGTTCGGCACCGTCGACGTCCTGGTGGCCAACGCCGGCCTCCAGCGCGACGCGGCGAGCACCGAGATGACGCTGAAGCAGTGGAACACGGTGCTGGGCGTCAACCTCACCGGACAGTTCCTGTGCGCCCGGGAGGCGGCCAAGGAGTTCGTCCGCCGAGGCGTGGTCCCGGAGGTGTCCCGGGCCGCCGGCAAGATCATCTGCATGAGCTCGGTGCACCAGATCATCCCGTGGGCCGGGCACGTCAACTACGCGGCCTCCAAGGGCGGCGTCCTGATGATGATGCAGACCCTGGCGCAGGAGCTCGCCCCGCAGCGGATCCGGGTCAACGCGGTCGCCCCGGGCGCCATCCGCACCCCGATCAACCGCAGCGCCTGGGAGACCCCGGAGGCCGAACAGGCCCTGCTCGGACTGATCCCCTACCGCCGGGTCGGCGACCCGCAGGACATCGCCGACGCGGTCACCGTGCTCGCCTCCGACCTGATGGACTACGTGGTCGGCAGCACGATCTACGTCGACGGCGGCATGACGCTCTTCCCCGGCTTCGCCACCGGAGGCTGACCCGCCGGATGACCACCGCGACCTCACTGCTGGCCGGCACCCCGGCGCAGCTGCTGCCCGCCCGCGAGCTGATGGCGTTCACCCTCGCCACCCACATCATCCTGGTCCCGCTGGGGGTGGCGCTGCCGCTCGTCACCCTGCTGATGCACCACCGCGGCCTGCGCCGCAACGACCCGGTCGCGCTCCTGCTGGCCCGGCGCTGGTCGGCCGTGATGGCCGTCCAGTTCGCGGTCGGGATCGTCACCGGCACGGTGCTGTCCTTCGAGTTCGGCCTGCTCTGGCCCGGCATGATGGGCCGCTGGGGTGACGTGTTCGGCCTCGGCTTCGGCGTGGAGGCGTGGGCGTTCTTCCTGGAGGCGATCCTGATCGCCGTCTACCTGTACGGCTGGCGCCGGCTGAAGCCCTGGACGCACTTCTGGCTCGCCGTCCCGCTGCCGCTGGCCGCGCTGATGGGCGCGTTCGGCATCATCGCGGCCAACTCCTGGATGAACACGCCGCAGGGCTTCACCCTGGACGCCGACGGCAACCCGGTCGACGTCAGCGTCCGCCAGGCCATCTTCTCCCCGATGTTCGGCCCGCAGTACTGGCACTTCGCGGTGGCGATGTTCCTGACCGCCGGCTACGTGGTGGCCGGCGTCTACGCGGTCGGCTGGCTGCGCGGCCGCCGGGACCACTACCACCGGCTCGGCTTCACCGTGCCGTTCACCCTGGCGGCGATCCTCACCCCGGTGCAGTTCTTCCTCGGTGACAACATCGCCCGGCAGATCTTCCAGAAGCAGCCGATCAAGTTCGCCGCGGCCGAACTGGTCTGGGACACCGACACCCACGTGCCCGAGTACCTGTTCGGCCGGCTGCAGGAGGACGGCACCGTCAAGGGCGGTCTGAAGATCCCCCAACTCGACTCCGTGCTGGCCGGGTTCAGCCCCGACACCCAGGTCACCGGGCTCAGTACGGTGGCCGCCGACGACCGGCCCACCGCCCTCCAGGCGACCATCGTCCACTGGGCCTTCGACATCATGGCGCTGATCGGCAGCGTGCTGATCCTGCTCGCCCTCTGGTACGGCTGGTGCTGGCTGCGCCGCCGCGACCTGCCCCGCTCCGTGTGGTTCTTCCGCTGCGCGGCCGTCGCCGGGGTCGCCAGCGTGGTGACGGTGGAGTGCGGCTGGATCACCACCGAGGTCGGCCGCCAGCCCTGGATCGTCTACCAGAACATGCGGGTCTCGGAGGCGGTCACCCCGACCGGCGCCCCCTCGCTGTGGACCATGTTCGGCATCGTCGTCACCGTGTACGTGCTGCTGTTCGGCGCGTTCCTGGTGGTCCTGCTGAAGATGCGGGACCGCTGGCGGCTGGCCGGCACCGGGCCCGGCACCGACGACCCGGAGACCGACACCCCGTACGGGCCGCGCCCCGAGCGGGCGGGCGCCGGTCCGGCGGGCGGGGGCACCGGATGACCGCCGACGTCGTCGCCTGGATCCTGCTGGCCGCCGTGGCCGCGTACGCCTGCGGTGGTGGCGTCGACTACGGCGCCGGGTTCTGGGACCTGCTGGCCGGCGGCGCGGAACGCGGCCGGCGCCCGCGCTGGCTGATCGACCACGCCATGGCACCGGTCTGGGAGGTCAACAACGTCTGGCTGATCTTCATCCTGATCATCATGTGGACCGGCTTCCCGGTCTTCTTCCAGACCGTCTTCACCGCCATGTGGCTGCCGCTCGCCCTGGCCGCCGTCGGCATGGTGCTGCGCGGGGCCGGCTTCGCACTGCGCAAGCCCACCCGCAAGCTGGCCCAGCGCCGGATCTACGGGGGGCTGTTCGCCATCTCCTCGGTGGTCACCCCGTTCTTCCTGGGCGCCGCCGTCGGCGGTGTCGCCTCCGGCCGGGTCGCGCCCGGCACCACCGCCTCCGCGGACGCCTGGGCCAACACCACCTCGGTGATGGCCGGCCTGCTGACCGTCGCCGCGACCGCCTTCCTGGGCGCGGTCTTCCTCACCGCGGACGCCCGCCGGTTCGGCGCCGACGACCTGGTGCGCTACTTCCGGCTGCGGGTGTGGGCGAGCGTCGCCCTGGCCGCGGTGCTCGCCCTGATCGGA
Source organism: Kitasatospora sp. NPDC094015 (assembly GCF_040304075.1). NCBI lineage: Bacteria > Bacillati > Actinomycetota > Actinomycetes > Kitasatosporales > Streptomycetaceae > Kitasatospora > Kitasatospora sp. NPDC094015. Next base: position 13,366 of record NZ_JBEOUL010000037.1, on the reverse strand, counting down.
CTCGCCGTCACCCACGAGCACACCTCGTACGTCTACCACGGGCTCACCCACGGCGCGGGCCTCGCCCTGGTCATCGCCTCGGCCGCCGCCGTGGCGGTGACCGCCTGGCTGGTCTCCGGCCCGGCCCTCGGCTGGGCCCGCTACACCTCGGTGGCCGCCGTCGCGGCCCTGGTCGGCGCCTGGGGCGTCGCCCAGCGCCCCTACCTGGTGCCGACCTCGCTCACGGTGCAGCAGGCGGCCGGCGCGTCCGCCCCGCTGACCTGGCTGCTGATCGTCACCCTGGTCGCGCTGGTGCTGATCGGCCCGGCCCTGGTGGTGCTGTACCGCCTCGACACCCACGGCGTGCTGGAGCCGCTGACCGACGAGGACCTCGCCCCGGGCCGGGGCGGCCGGCCCGAGTGAACGCCCGGGAGGCGACCGCGTGACGCAGAGCGAGATCCTGGTCGGGATCGGACTGATCGTGGTGCTCGCCGTCGCCTCCCAGCTGCTGGCGAGCCTGCTGCGGATCCCGGCCATCCTGGTGCTGCTGCCGGTCGGATTCGCCGCGGGCGCCCTCACCGACGAGGTCAACCCCGAGCAACTGCTCGGCGACGCCTTCTCCCCGCTGGTCTCGCTCGCCGTCGCCGTGATCCTCTACGACGCCGGGCTCGGCCTCGACCTGCACCGGCTCCGCGGCCACACCCGACGGGTGGTGGTCCGGCTGCTGTGCCTCGGCGCCCTGGTCACCTGGGGTTCCGCCGCCCTGATCGCCGTCCCGCTGCTCGACCTGTCGCTGCCGGCCGCCGTGATGCTGGGCGCGATCCTGGTGGTGAGCGGCCCCACCGTGGTCGGCCCGCTGCTGTCCTACGTCCGGCCGACCGAACGGCTCCAGCGGATCCTGGTCTGGGAGGGCTCGCTGATCGACCCGATCGGCGGCATCCTGGGCGCGCTGGTCTTCCACGGCGTGCTCGCCACCGGCGAGGACGGCCTCCCCCGCCAGCTGGGCAAGTTCCTCGCCAGCGCCGCGGTCGGCCTGGCCGCCGGAGCCGCCGGCGCGGCGCTGCTCTGGCTGGTGCTGCGCCACCTGGCACTCGGCGAAGTCCTCGGCACCACCGTGCAGTTGGCCGCCGTGGTCGGCGTGGCGGCCGGCTGCGACGCGTTCCGGGACGACACCGGGCTGATCTCCGCCGTGGTGATGGGGATCGCCCTGGCCAACCGGCCCGACCTGGACATCCCGGTCCGCCGCCCGTTCCTGGAGACCCTGGTCTCGCTCACCATCGGCCTGCTCTTCATCTCCATCTCCGCCACCGTCACCCCGCAGTCGCTGCGGCACGTCGTGCTGCCCACCCTCGGCCTGGTGGCCCTGCTGGTCCTGGTGGTCCGGCCGCTGGTGGCACAGCTCGCCTGCGCCGGTACCGACGTGGACCGCGGCGAGCGGTGGTTCGTCGGCTGGATGGCGCCGCGCGGCATCGTCGCCGCCGCCACCGCCTCGACCTTCGCGAGCTCCCTGGTGCAGGCCGGGATCGGCGGCGCCCAGCGGATCCTGCCCGCCACTTTCGTGGTGATCGTGGCCACCGTCATGGTCTACGGGCTGACCGCACTGCCGGTGGCCCGGTGGCTCGGCGCGCTGCGCTCGGCCCGCTCCCGCCCGCTGCTGGTCGGCGGCGCGCCCTGGGTGGTCGACCTCGGCCGGGCGCTGAGCTCGGCCGGCCTGGACGTGCTGATGTGGGCGGGCGGCGACCGGCAGCGCCGCAGCATCCGGGCGGCCGGGCTGAACCTCGCCCCCGGCGAGCTGCTCGCCGCGGCCACCGGCGCCGGCGCCGAACTCGAGGGCATCACCGGCGTGTTGCTGCTCACCGACGAGGACGACTTCAACGCGCTGGCCTCGATGACGCTCAAGGAGAACGTCGAGGGCCCGGTCCACCGCCTCGGCCCGCCGGCCGGCAGCCAGGGCGTGGTCGCCCCGTACGCCGGTGACGGGGCGCTGTTCGGCGCCGGGCTCGACCGGCCGGCCCTGAAGCACCGGTACGCCCGCGGCGCTCGGATCGTCACCCACCGGGTCGACGGCACCATCCCGGCCGGCCACGAACTCCTCTTCCTGGTCCGCCCGGACGGCCGGCTGGCGGCCGTCACCCGGACGGACACCCCGGTGCCCCGCCCGGGCGACGTCGCCGTACTGCTGAGCCCGCAGACCGAACCGGACCTCAGCCCAGACGCTCCGTGAGGTGGTCACCGACCCGCAGCGCGTTGGCGATCGCGGTCAGCGACGGGTTCACCGCACCGATGCTCGGGAAGAAGCTGGTGTCCACCACGTAGAGGTTGTCCAGGTCATGGGCCCGGCAATTGACGTCCAGGGCCGAGGACTTGGGGTCGGTGCCGAACCGCACGGTGCCCGCCTGGTGCGCGGTGGCGCCGATCGGCATCCCCTTGTGCAGGTACAGGCTGTGCGGCAGCAGGTGGTGCGGGTGCATGCCGAGCTTGCCGAGCATGCCCTGGAGCCGGTGCTGGAGCCGGTTCAGCCCCTCGATGTTGTTCTTCTCGTCCAGCGCGAGGTGGATGTCGCCGTTGCCGTCCAGGGTGACCCGGTTGTCGGGGTGGGGGAGGTCCTCCCCGCACAGCCAGAAGTCCACCGCGTGGTGCGCCAGCACCTCGAACGGCATGTCGGGGGAGGCCAGCCCGGCCCACCGCGGTGCCTCGCCCCTGATCTGGTCGGCGTCCGACTTGCCCAGCATCTGGATCCCGCCGAGCGGGTACTCCCAGTCGTCCGAGCCCAGGTACCAGTCGTTCATCGCCAGGGTCTTCTGGAACTGGGTGTCGTTCGGCTCCTTGGAGACCGCCATCAGCGCCAGGTTGTTGTGCCGCATGTAGTGCCGCCCGACCGTGTCGGAACTGTTCGCCAGCCCGCCCGGATGCCGGTCGTTCGCCGAACGCAGCAGCAGCGCAGCGGAGTTGACCGCACCGCAGGCGACCACCACCAGGTCGCCGGCGAACCGGGCGGTCGAGCCGTCCGCCAGTTCCGCGACCACCGCGGACACCGTGCGCCCGGTGCCGTCCGTCTCCAGCGTGCGGACGTGGGCCCCGGTGACCAGCGTGACGTTGTCGTGCTCCAGCGCCGGCTCGACGCAGATCACCTCGGCGTCGGCCTTGCCCCGCACCAGGCACGGGAACCCGTCCACCCGGTTGCAGCGGATGCACACGCTGGCGTGGGTCGCGCCGCCGGTGGCGTCCTGCGTGAGGTTGACCCCGATCGGCAGGTGGAAGGGGTGCAGGCCGTGCTTCTCCAGGTCGTCGCTGAGCTGCTGGATCCGCGGCTCGTGCCGCACCGGCGGGTGGGCGTACTGCGCGCTGACCGGCCCCTCGCCCGGGTCCTCGCCGTGCCGCCCGTGCACCAGGTAGAGGTGCTCGGCCTGGGTGTAGTACGGCTCCAGGTCCTCGTACCGGATCGGCCAGGCGGGCGAGATGCCGCCGTGGTGGCGCAACTCCCCGAAGTCCTCCGGGCGCAGCCGGAACAGCGCCGCGCCGTAGAACTTGGTGTTGCCGCCGACGTAGTAGTTGACCTCGGGCGGGAACGGGTTGCCGTGCCGGTCGTACCAGAACTCCGGGGCCCGGTACCTGGACTTCACGAAGACGGCGGTCGACTCCCAGTTGTCCCGCTCCCGGGGTAGGTGGCCGCCGCGCTCCAGGATCAGGATCCGCTTGCCGGTGGGGGCGAGCCGGTGCGCGAGGGTGCCGCCACCCGCGCCCGTTCCGATGATGACGACGTCGTAGTGCTGGTCCTCGGCCATGGTGCACCGTCCTCGCGGGTTGTCACGGGTCACAGGATCGCGATCGGGTTGACGGGGGACCCGGTGGCCTGCGGCAGCCGCAGCGGGGCGACCACGCACAGGAACGACCAGCGGGCCTGCTGTTCGCACAGCGGTACCAGGTCCTCGAACTGGAGGTAGTCGAGCAGGTGGACGCCGAGCGCGTGCACCGCCAGGACGTGCACGGGGAAGTCGACGCCCTCGGTCGGGCTGGGCGCGGTGTCGTTGTTGCCGTCGCCGCCCAGCAGCGCCACCCGGCGCTCCGCCAGGAAGCGCACCGCGTCCGGGTCCAGGCCGACCCGGGCGCCGGCCGCCTCCCAGGCGCCGGTCACGGTCCGCCGCAGCCGGTGCCCGACCCGGACGAACAGCAGGTCGCCCGGGCCGACCCGGACGCCCTGCGCCCGTTCGGCGCCGAGCAGGTCCGCCGAGGTCACCCCGTCGCCCGGCTCCAGCCAGCGCACCCCGCGCAGCCGCGGGACGTCCAGCAGCACGCCGCGGCCCACGATCCCCGGGTGGGCCAGCTCCACCGCCAGCTCGGTCGCGCCGGCCGGGGTCACCGTGCCGGCCGGCACCCCGCCGTACAGCGTGCCGTCGTAGACCACGTGGCACAGCGCGTCCAGATGGCTGTCGGCGTCCCCGTGCACGTTCATCGAGAACCGGTCGGTGGCGAAGTGCAGGCCCGGCTCGGGCGGCCGGTGCTCCGGCGGGCTGGTGACCCGGTGGCCGGCGGGCTGCGGGTTGTCGGGGCCGGGCTCGGTCTCGACCGGCGCGGCCAGCGAGACGCTGCGCCCGAGCCGGACCTCCCGGGCGGCCGCCCGGACGGTGGCCTCGGTGAGGTGGGCCAGGGCTCCCCGCGGCCCGCCGGCGGCGGTGCCGGCGAGCTCGCGGTGGAGGGCGCGGAACTCCGCCAGGCTCTGCCGGCGGGGCACGGGGCCGGTCGCGGTGTCCATCGGCGGCGGTCCCGGCGGCTCAGTGCCGCCGTCGCTCTTCCAGCGCCTCGTCGAGCGTGCTGGCGGCCATGATCAGCGACATGTGGGTGAACGCCTGCGGGAAGTTGCCCAGTTGCTCGCCGCTCGGGCCGATCTCCTCGGCGAACAGGCCGACGTGGTTGGCGTAGGTGTGCATCTTCTCGAAGGTGTAGCGCGCGTTGCGCAGCCGTCCGGCGCGGGCCAGCGCGTCCACGTAGAGGTAGGTGCACAGGCTGAACGTGCCCTCCGAGCCGCGCAGCCCGTCCGGGGAGGCGGCCGGGTCGTAGCGGTACACCAGGCTGTCCGAGACCAGCTTGCGCTCCATCGCGTCCAGGGTGTCGAGCCAGCCGGGGCCCTTCGGCGACAGGAAGCGGACCCGGGGGATCAGCAGCAGCGAGGCGTCCAGCACGTCGCCGCCGTAGTGCTGGACCAGCGCCTTCTCCTTCGCGCTCCAGCCCTTGTCCATCACCTGGTCGAGGATGGTGTCGCGGGCCTTGGTCCAGCGTGCGGTGTCGGCCGGCCGGCTCAGGTCGGCGGCCAGCCGCAGCGCACGGTCGAAGGCGACCCAGCACATCACCCGGCTGTAGGTGAAGTCCTTGCGGCCGCCGCGGGTCTCCCAGACGCCCTCGTCCGGCCGGTCCCAGTTGTCGCAGAGCCAGTCCATCAGCTTGGCCAGGCCCTTCCAGCCGTGGTAGCCGGTCTGGATCCCGACCTCCATGCTCTCGGCCAGCGCGTACATCGCCTCGCCGTAGATGTCGAGCTGGAGTTGGTCGGCGGCGGCGTTGCCGGCCCGCACCGGACGGGACCCGCGGTAGCCCTCCAGGTGGTCCAGGGTCTCCTCGGTGAGGTACGGGTCGCCGTCCACCCGGTACATGATCTGCAGGCGTTCGCCGGGGATCTCGGCGCGGTCGCGCAGCCGGTCGCCGAGCCAGTGCGTGAACGCGGTGGCCTCCTCGACGAACCCGAGGTCCAGCAGCGCACGCACCGACAGCGCGCCGTCGCGCACCCAGCTGTAGCGGTAGTCCCAGTTGCGTTCGCCGCCGACCTGCTCCGGCAGGCCCATGGTGGCGGCGGCCACCGGTGCGCCGGTGGGGGCGTACGTGAGCAGCTTGAGGGTGATGGCGGACCGGTTCACCATTTCGGCCCAGCGGCCCCGGTAGCGCGAGGTGTGCAGCCAGCCCTGCCAGAAGTCGACGGCCGCCCACAGCTCCTGCTCGGCCTCCTCGACGCTCATCGGCGGCGGGGGCGGGCCGCCCGCGGCGCAGGCGGTGAACGAGGCCGTCGCCGACTCGCCGTTGCGCAGCGTGATCGCACCCCGGACGTCGTCGCCGTCCATCTCCAGCGGCATGCTGCTGCGCAGGTACCCGGTGATGCCCGGGGCGGTGAACCGCGCGCCCTCCGGCCGCAGGTCGAGCTCGTGGGTGGCGCGGCCGTAGTCGAAGCGCGGCCGGCACTCCAGCGTGAACCGGACGGTGCCACGCACGGCGCGGGCCATCCGCATCACGGTGTGGCGGTCGGTCGGGGCCGTGCCGGTGTTGGCGTTCATCCAGTCGATCACCTCGCCGACCCCGTCGGGCGACAGGAAGCGGGTGACCAGGACCCCGGTGTCCGGATAGTAGAGCTGCTTGCAGGTGACCTCGGCGTGCTCCGGTGCGAGCAGGAAGTACCCGCCGCGGTCGTGGTCGAGCAGCGAGGCGAAGATGCTGGGGGAGTCGAACCTGGGGGAGCAGAACCAGTTCACCACACCCTGGTCGGAAACCAGGGCCGCCGTCTGCAGATCGCCCACCAGGCCGTGGTCGGCGATCGGGGGGTATCGGTCCATGGCCCATCCAATCTCGGGCGGATCCCTACAGGCCCACTATCCGCCCGCCGTCCGGGTGACGCCTCTCGGACTCTGCGCGGCGGTGCGGTGACGGTGCGATTGCCCGGCGCCGCACGGGCGGTGTTACTGGGGGCATGGACCTGCTGCACGTCCGGGTGGTGAGCCCGCCCGACCTGACCGCGGCCGCCGTCGCGCTGCTGGCCGCGGACCCGGGCGTGCTCAACCTGGTCGTCGGGCGCGGGACGGTACGCCACCCGGACGGCGACGCCATCACCTGCGAGGTGCTGACCGGCGCGGCCAACGGGATCCTGGGCGGCCTCAGGGAGTTGAGGCTCGACCAGCTGGGCTCGATCGTCGTCATGCCGGTCGACATCGGCTTCGCCGGGCCCGCCGCCGAGGCCGCGCTGCGCGGGCTCGGGCCGCTGGGCCGCTCGCCCGTCTGGGCGCAGGTCGAGGCGCGGATCCGGGCCGAGGGGCGGTACCCGCCGAGCTTCTACCTGTACCTGGTCGTCGCGGGGCTGATCGGCTCGGTGGGGATCGTCACCAACTCGCAGATCCTGATCGTCGCGGCCATGGTGGTCGGCCCCGAGTACGGCGCCGTGGTCAGCGTGGCGCTGGGCATCGACCGGCGCGAGCGCGGCCGGGTGCTGGCGGGGCTGCGGGCACTGACCGGGGGCTTCACGCTGGCGGTCGCCGGCACGTTCCTGTTCAGCCTGCTGATCCGCGGCTGCGGCTTCCAGTCCCGTGCGTTCGAGGCGGGCCTGCGGCCGGTGTCCAGCCTGATCGACACGCCGGACTTCTTCTCGGTGGCGGTCGCCACCCTGGCCGGGGTGGTCGGGATCGTCTCGCTGACCGAGGCCAGGACGGCGGCGCTGCTGGGCGTGTTCATCTCGGTCACCACGATCCCCGCGGCGGCGGACATCGGTGTGAGCGCGGCGTTCGGCAGCTGGAGCGAGGCGCGCGGGTCGCTGGTGCAACTGCTGGTCAACCTGGTGACGCTGGTCGTGGTGGGCGCCGTCACGCTCAGGTGGCAACGGGCGATCTGGCGGCGGGTCGGGCGGCGCGCCGAGCGCTGAGGGCGGTCCGGTCCCGGGCGACAGCCGCGCCGGGACCGCACACACTGGAGACGGGGTCGCGGTGCTGTCCGGCTGCCGGGCATCGCCGCGACCGCGACGAGGCAGGAGGGCCCATGGCCACCAAGCAGAGCAAGGCGGCGGGCGGCGCCCCGCACCTGACGCCCGCGGAGCGGGCCGCCCGCGGCAAGGCCGCCCGTGGCCACACCCCGCGTTCGAGCCACGCCGGCTTCGAGCCGGCCGAGGACCGGCCCGATCCGGTCGACATCCTGGAGGCCCAGTCGGCGGTCCGGGTACCGGAACTCGTCCCGGTCCGCTACGGCCGGATGATCGAGTCGCCGTTCCGCTTCTACCGGGGCGCGGCCGCGATCATGGCGACCGACCTGGCGGGCACCCCGCACTCCGGGATCAGAGCCCAACTGTGCGGCGACGCACACCTGTTGAACTTCCGGATGCTGGCCTCGCCGGAGCGTCACCTGCTGTTCGACATCAACGACTTCGACGAGACCCTGCCGGGCCCGTGGGAGTGGGACGTCAAGCGGCTGACCACCAGTATGGTCATCGCCAGCCGGGCGAACGAGTTCTCCGAGTCCGAGTGCGCCGGGATCGTGCTGGCCACCGTGCGCTCGTACCGCGAATGGATGAGCCGGTTCTCCGCCATGCGCAACCTCGACGTCTGGTACACCAAGGTCGACGTGGAGCACCTCCAGGACCTGGCGGAGGGCCGGTTGCAGAAGCGGGGCCGCAAGAAGCTGGCCCGCGCCGCCGAGAAGGCCCGGGGCCGGGACACCATGCAGGCCTTCGACAAGCTCACCGAACTGGTCGACGGCGAGCGGCGGATCGCCGCCGACCCGCCGCTCGTGGTCCCGGTCGACCAGATCCTCGGTGGCGTCGAACGGGACACGTTCCAGCGTGAGTTCCGCAAGCTGATCGGACGGTACGGCCGCACCCTGCCGACCGACCGGCGCAACCTGCTGGAGCAGTTCCACCTGGTGGACGTGGCCCGCAAGGTGGTCGGCGTGGGCAGCGTCGGCACCCGCTGCTGGATCGTCCTGATGCTCGGCCGCGACGGCGAGGACCCGCTGTTCCTCCAGGCCAAGGAGGCCGACACCTCGGTGCTGGCCCCCTTCGCGGGCGCCAGCGAGTACCAGAACCAGGGCGAGCGGGTGGTCGCCGGGCAGCGGCTGATGCAGGCCGCCAGCGACATCTTCCTCGGCTGGGAGCGGGTGGACGGCATCGACGGCCGCCGGCGCGACTTCTACATCCGCCAGCTGCGCGACTGGAAGGGCATCGTCGAGCCGGAGCAGATGATCCCGGCCGGCCTGGAGGCCTTCGGCCAGCTCTGCGGCGCCACCCTGGCCCGTGCGCACGCCCGCTCGGGCGACCGGATCGCGATCGCCTCCTACCTGGGCCGCGGCGACGCCTTCGACCGCGCGGTGCAGCTCTTCGCGGAGGACTACGCCGACCAGAACGAGCGCGACCACCAAGCGCTGGTGGACGCCGTCCGCAGCGGCCGGGTGCAGGCCGAGCAGCTGGCCGCCACCTGAGGCCCGTTGCGCCACCGGTATGACAACCGGCCCCCGCCGCCTGTCGCGGCGGGGGCCGGTCCGCGCTCCGTGGTACGACGGCAGGAACGCCTCTGGGGGCAGCGCTCCAGACGGTTCCGGCGCCGAGGAGACCATGAGCATGTCGGCCAAGCCCACCGCCGGAGCCGGGAAGGCTCCGGCGGATCCGCTCGCGCTCGTCCGTACCCGCGGGTACGCCGGCCTGCTGCTGGTGGCAGCTGTGTTGGGCGCGCCGATCTCGGCCGCCGCGTTCGGCTTCCTGGCTCTGGTCAACGAGCTCCAGTCGCTGCTCTGGAACGACCTGCCGAAGGGGCTGGGCTTCCACGGCACCCCGTCCTGGTGGGCCATCCCGCTGCTGGTGGTGGCGGGTGTGCTGGTCGGGCTGACCATCCGCTACCTGCCCGGCACTGCAGGCCACAAGCCCGCGCACGGCCTGAGCACCACCGGCGCGACCCGTCCGGTCGACATTCCCGGCGTCGCGCTCGCCGCCCTCGCCTCGCTCGGCGCCGGCGCCGTGATCGGCCCCGAGGCACCCCTGATCGCACTCGGCAGCGGACTCGCCGTCGCCGCCGTACAACTGTCGCGACGGGATCTGCCGCCGCAGGCCGTCGCGGTGGTCGGGGCGTCCGGCAGCTTCGCGGCCGTCTCCACCCTGCTCGGCTCACCGCTGCTCGGGGCGTTCCTGCTGATGGAGGCGTCCGGGCTGGGCGGACCGCTGATGGGCGTGGTGCTGGTGCCCGGCCTGCTCGCCGCGGGTGTCGGCTCGCTGATCTTCGTCGGCCTGGGCTCCTGGACCGGGCTCGGCACCTACTCGCTGGCCATCCACAACGTGCCGCCGGCCGGGACACCGACCTACGGCGGCTTCGCCTGGGCCCTGGGCATCGGGGTGCTCGCGGCGCTCGCCGGTACCGGGATCCGCCGGCTCGGGCTGTACCTGGAACCCCGGGTGGAGCGGCGGATGGTGCTGGGTACGGCGCTGCTCGGCCTGGCGGTCGGCCTGCTGGCGCTGATCTACGCGGAGGCCACCGGCAAGTCCGCCACCGAGGTGCTCTACTCGGGCCAGAGCGCGCTGAACCCGCTGCTGGGCGACCGCGCCGAGTACTCGGTGGGGGCGCTGGTGCTGCTGGTCGCCTGCAAGTCGCTGGCGTACAGCGTGTCGCTGGCCGGGTTCCGCGGCGGTCCGGTGTTCCCGTCGATGTTCGTCGGGGCGGCCGGCGGCCTCGCCCTCTCGCACCTGCCCGGTCTGCCGGACACGGCCGGCTTCGCGATGGGGATCGGCGCGATGTGCGTGTCGATGCTGCGGCTGCCGATGACCGCGGTGCTGCTGGCCACCCTGCTGCTGGGCACCGACGGCCTCGCGGTGATGCCGCTGGTGATCGTCGCGGTGGTGGTCTCGTACTTCGTGACGCTGCGGCTGGCGCCGGCCCCGGCGCCCGGGCCGGACGCGGGGGCGGCGCCGGGCGCTGCCGGTGCCGCCGCTCCCGGGCCGACCGGCCCGTGACGGCGGCGGATCCGGCCGCGGCTACCAGGTGTCCCGGTTCGCCCCGGCGCACAGCGCCCAGATGATGAAGATGTTGATCGCGATCAGTACCACGGCCCAGAACGGGTAGTACGGCAGCCAGAGGAAGTTGGCGATGGCGGCCAGCCCCGCGAGCACCACGCCGACCGCCCGGGCCCAGATCGCACCGGTGAACAGCGCGAACCCGGCCAGCACGATCACGATGCCGAGGATCAGGTGGATCCAGCCCCAGCCGTTCACGGAGAACCGGAAGGCGTAGTTGCTGGTCTTGACGAAGAGATCGTCCTTGGCGATGGCGGCGATCCCCTCGAAGATCGCCATGGCGCCGCCGAAGATCATCAGAACGGCGGCGAGCACGGTCCAGCCGGACCGGAAGGGGTGCCGTGACTCCTGGGCGGTGCCCGCCCGCGGTTCGTTGACGTTGCTGGCCATCTCGGCCTCCTGACCTGTCGGCCGCCTGAACTCAGGCCTTTATGCCAGCCTTACACGCCTTCGCCCGATCGGCCCATCGGAGCCTGAGCCGATCGAAGGCGGGGTCGGTGCCGGGGCCGTCCGGGGGGTCAGAGCCGGTCGACCTCGGCGAGCAGGTCGTGGTACTCGGCGAACGCCGATTCGACGCCGGCGCGGGTCAGGCCGTAGCGGGCGAGGTCGTAGCGGTGCGGTCGGGTGCCCTTGGGGCGGGCGGTGACCGCGGGGAGGCGGGCGGCGGTGTCGCTCGTCCAGCGGGCGCCGATGGCTGCGTACAGTTCGGGGGCGCCGGTGGCGGGGTCGGATCCGAGCCAGGAGTACGGGACGTCCACCAGGGCTTCGGCGGGGATCGCGTCCCGGGCCGCGAGACCGCGTGCCATCGCGCGGCTCAGCACGTCGAGCCAGGTGGCACCGATGCCGTGCAGGTCGAGCGGACGGACGGTGATCGCCATGCTGTGTTCGACCAGGCTGCAGAAGGACGCCACGGCGGCCACCGGGTCACGGTGCGTCCACACGACGGTGGCGTCCGGGAAGACGGTGCGCAGCGCGTCCAGGTTCTCCAGGTGCATGGGCGACTTGAGCACCCATCGGCGGCGCGGGCGACCGTACTGGAGGACCTGGAAGACCTGCTTGAGATAGCGGTAGTCGGGGACGAAGTCCCGTTCGTGGTGCCGGGCCGGGAAGCCGGCGATGCGGACCTGGGACAGCGGCATGACGGTGTGCGGGAGGGCGAAGGTGCACTCGTCGGGGCCCTCGGGGTCGAGCGGGTGGATGTCGCGGAAGCCCGGGGCGAACAGGTCGATCGCGCCGACCATCCGGCGGGCGGCGGTGACGGCCTTCGCCCGCTCGGCGGCCGTCGGCTCCAGGTCGGGCGTGAGCAGTTCCCACAGCCGGGGGCAGCGGTGCTCGGCCGCGAGGGACAGCACGCCGTGGGTCAGTGTGGTCGCCGTGCGCGGCAGGCCCACCACGAACACCGGCCGCTCGATGGGTTCCTGCTCGATCGCGGGGTGCCGGGCGAGCAGCCCGCGGATCCGGGCCCGGTTGCGGAGCTGCCTGCGGACGTGGGCCTGTCCGGACGCCCAGCCGACCGGGGTGAGGTCGGCCTCCTTCGACCAGTCGCGCAGCAGCGGCCGGAAGTCGTCGGCGAACGCGCGGTCGCCGTCGGCCTGCGGCGTCGCCGCGACGAGCCGGTCGAACGCCCGGTCGGGGTCGCGCCGGGCGCCGAAGCCCGGTCGGAGCAGCAGATTGGCCAGGGTGAGGGCGAGCGGGGTGGCAGGCAAGGGTGTGTTCCTTCAGCGGCGGGGGGAGGGGCATGGCGCCATCCCGCGATCCGGTCCAACCTGAAAACTACCGAGCAGTAAGGACAGTCAGGTTAAACCCGGACCGCGCGTACATGTCAATGGATCTGCAAGGGAAATCGCCTGGATTCCGGCCGTGTTCCGGGCCCGCTCCAGCTGCGCGCCGACCCCCTTTTCCACGATCGTACGATCCGGTAGCGTGCCCTCCTGGCATACGAGGAGAGCTGGTCGCCACCCCACTCGTGAGAGTGAACCGGCAGTCCCCCGGCGGTAGTTCACCTCGACGAGCTCGGTGTCGCAGCCTCGCTCGGCCGCCCCCACGACGAACTCTGATCCCTGATCGCCGGGCCCCCACGGACCGGTCCAGGGCAACCGCAGCCTCAGGATTCGGTGCGGGCGGACGATCGCGGTCGTCACCGCTCGGGACAGCTCGAACCGGACGGAGCGCCATGCGCCAGATCTGCGGGCGGGGATTCATCGTGCACGGGCGAAGACGGAGCGGCGGAGCCGCCGGGAGCGGCCTGCCGCACCCGGGCGTCGCCGTCGCTCACCTGCACCCAGGGCGGTACTGACCGGCCCGACCGGCGCGAGGCCGACCCCGCCGCGAGGCCGGGGCCGTCGGCGTGCCCACCGCCGTCCGGCGGGCCGGGCGGCCGGCCGCTCGGCCCGGGTGCCGAACCGTCGAACCGCGGGCCCGCGCGTCCCCTTCTGGCGCGCGCGGCCCGGCGTCGGCATGCCCTTGAACCCCCCACGAAGCTTTCCCCTCACCGGAGTTGACCGTGACGACAGCCGACACCCTGGCCGCCGGGGGCCCCGCAGTGGCGGCCTCCTCGGCCGCCAGCTGCGAGCGCGGCGCCACCGTGTGGCTGAC
>NZ_JBEOUL010000036.1:0-64726 GCF_040304075.1 Kitasatospora sp. NPDC094015 | reverse complement strand
CGGCCTCACCAAGTAAGCACCACCCCCGCACCACCCAGCAGCACCACGCAGGGCCCGCCCCCACCCCGGGGACGGGCCCTCACCCCGTTCCCGGGGTGGGGGCGGGAGGACCGTTCGTCAGGCGTCGCGGGCCGCGGGCAGCGCGCCCAGCATCAGCTTCTCGGTGGCCCGCAGGTAGCGTTCGGCGGCCGCCTCCGCCTCCTCGGCCGAGCCGTCCGCCACCGCCCGGACCACCGGGGCGAGCCGGGCCGCTGCTTCGGCCGGGTCCTCGAAGGGGCCGCGCAGGGCGCCGCGGACCGGGAGGTAGGCGTTGAAGAGGGTGTTGGTGAGCAGCAGGTAGACCCGATTCCCGGTGGCCCGGGCGAGTTCCCGGTGGACCTCGATGTCGGCGAGCTGGGCCGCGTCGCCGTCGGGGGCCGCGGCCACCGCGTCGAGCAGTTCCGCCAGGCGGGCGGCCTGCCGGGCGGTGCGCCGGACGGCCGCGCGGCGGGCGATCAGGGCACCGATGTGCCGGCGCACCTCGAAGATCTCGGTCAGCCAGCCGCTGTCGCGGGAGGCGAGCATCGGCAGCAGGTCCGCGCCGCCGACCCGCAGGAAGTCCCGGACCCGGGTGCCGATGCCGTGCCGGGTGCTGAGCAGTCCGGCCTGCTCCAGCCGGGAGAGCGCGTGCTTGAGGGTGGTGCGGGTGACGCCGTAGCCGGCCGCCAGCTCGCGCTCGGGCGGCAAGAGCTCGCCGGGCCCGTGGGTACCGTCCAGGATGTCCTCGCGCAGCCGGAGTTCCAGTACGTCGACGACGGACCGGCGGGCGATGATCTCGGGGGGCACGGGCGGGTCTCCTCGGCTGCGCTGGACTACCGGAGTGGCTCAGCCACCCGGTGACCGGAGTCAACCGGGTGGCCGAGCCCCCGTCAAGCCATCGGACGACGAGCCGTCGAACCCTCAGTCACGACGACCGCCGGCCCCGACGACCAGCGGCCCCAAGACCCTGCGGCCCTAAGACTCCAAGACCCCACGGCCCCACGGCCACGCGGACCAACCGGTCCCGCCGGACCGGCCGGCCGGCGCTCAGAACTGCTGGACGAAGTACGGCGAGACGCTCATCCAGCCGTTCGCCGCCGCCCCGTTCAACCGCCCGGAGCTGTTCTTGGCCAGGGTGTACCAGGAGTCGACGTAGTCCGGGTCGTCGGTCCACCAGGAGCTGGGCAGCGCGGCCAGGACGGCGTTCACCAGCGGGATGTAGGTGCCCTGGTCGGCGATGGTGAGCAGGACGGCGGTGATCGCCTGGGCCAGCGCCAGGTAGTTGGTGTCGCCGTCGTCCTCCATCAGCACGACGTCGGCCAGGTTGTACTTGTAGTTCGACCAGTTCACCAGGATCTGGTTGGGGTAGTAGACCGTGCCGTCGTAGTCGAGGTAGGGCATGGTGACGGAGTCGACCCGGGCCTTGCCGTCCTGGCCGAAGCCGGTCACCAGGGCGAACATCTCGGCGCCGCCCTTGAACCAGGGCTCCTCGTCGTCCGAGACCTCGATCGAGTCGACCTTGGTGGCCCACCAGCCCGCGGCGGCCGTGGAGGTCTGCCCGGCCGGGGAGGTCTGCGCGGCCGGGGTGTTGAGGCCCTTGCGGGCCAGTTCGTCACCGATCAGCTTGAGCCCGGCGGCCGTGGTCCGGGCCGAGTCGAGGTCCACCAGGTAGACCGGCTGCGCGGGGAGGGTCCGGGCGTCCAGGGTGTGGGTGCGGCCGGCCCGGTCGTAGGCGGTGACCGTGGCGGCGTGGTCGTCGCCGACGGCGGCCGCGACCAGCGGTTCGGCGCCCGCGTCCAGCGCGGCCCGCATCGACGGGTCGGCCAACTGGACCCGCAGCAGCGGGCCGAGGTCCAGGCCGAGACCCTTGGCGCCGGCTATCCGGCGGTCGGCCTCGGCGACGGTGGCGGCCAGTTGCCGGGCGGCCGGGGCGGTGGCGCGGCCGGCGAGCGGGCTCAGCTCCACCGCGCCGGTGGAGACCCCGGCGCGGACCTGGGAGCGCCACCCGGTGTCGCTGAGCGAGCGGGCGAGGTCCTGCGCGACCTGCTGCTCGATCCGGGTGACCTTGGCCCCCTGGGCGGCGGTCGCGGCCGGGGCGGGGGCGTGGACGGGGGCGGCCGCGGCCTGACCCGCGGCGAGGGTGAGCAGGGAGAGGACGGCGACCGTTAAGGTGCCGCGCCGGGCAAGGGACATGGGGATCTCCTGATCGGTGGGGGGAGGGCGCCGCCGTGGTCCGGCAGCGTCCCGCTCAGTGAACCGCGTACATGACACGGCATCAATAGCGCACGTCAGCCGCGCTCGACGGCGGCCCGGGAGACCGCCGACGACAGTGCCATGATCGTGAGTTGCGGGTTGACCCCCGGGCAGCCGGGGAGTCCCGAGGCGTCCGCGACCAGGACGCCCCGGACCCCGCGCAGCCGGCCGAGCCGGTCCGCCGGGGCGATCGTGGGGTCGGCGCCGAGCGCCACGGTGCCGCTCGGGTGGAAGGCCGAGAGGTGCAGGTCCCGTGCGGTGGTTCCGGCCAGCAGCCGGTCCAGCTCGCCGGTACTGCGGGCCCTGGGCGTGCGCGGCAGGCCGGTGAGCACCTCCTCGGCCCCTGCGGCGAACAGCAGTTGACCCATCGCGGCGACCGCGCGCAGCAGGGTGCGGCCGTCGGCCGGGTCCAGCCGGTACGTCAGCAGGGGGCGCCGGCCGCCGCGTACCCGGCCGCCCGGGCGGTCGGCGATCATCGCGCCGAGCGTGGCCAGCCGGTCGGCCGACTCCAGCTCGGCGCGCAACTCCCGCCCGAGGCCGGGCAGGACGAAGGAGCCCATGCCGGGTGGCGGGGCGGTCGCCTCGATCAGGATGCCCTGCTCGTGGAACTCCTCGACCCCGGCGCTCTGCAGCACGGCGGGCCCGGCGGCTACCGGCTCCGCGAACCGCCCGGCCACGCTGGTCGCCGGGTGGACCGCGAGGTTGCGCCCGGCCATCGGGTGCCCGCCCAGGCCCGAACGGCGCAGCAGTGCAGGGGATTCCAGGGCGCCGGCGGCCACCACCACCAGCGGCGCGAGGATCTCGAAGATGCTGCCGTCCGGGCGCCGGACGGCGACGCCGGCGGCGCGGGGGCCGCCGGGCCGGTCCGGGTCGACCAGGATCCGTACCACCCGGGCGGAGGTGATGATCCGGGCTCCGGCGGCGCAGGCGTCGGGCAGCACGGACAGCTGGACGCTCTGCTTGGCACCGGCCGGGCAGCCCACCACGCACTGGCAGGAACCCTTGCAGCCGGGGGCGTTGCGGCGCAGCGGGCCGGCCCGCCAGCCGAGTCGCTCGGCGCCGTGGAGGGTGAGCAGGCCGTTGCGGCCGAGGACGCCGAGCGGCTGGGTGGCCACCCGCAGGGTGCGTTCGATCTCGTCCAGGTCGGCGCCGAAGGCCGCCCGGTCGGCGAGGTCGAGTCCGTGCCGGGACCGCCAGCGGTCCAGGACGTGGTCCGGAGTGCGGTAGCAGGTGCCGGAGTTGACGACGGTGGTGCCGCCGACGGCGCGGCCGGTGGGGAGCAGGACGGGCGGGTTGCCGGCGAGGACGGTGGCGCCGCCGTCGCGGTACAGCTCGGCGAAGCGGTCCAGCGGGGCGCGGCGGCCGAATTCGGCGGTGGTGTGGTGCCGGCCCTCCTCCAGGACCAGGACCCGCAGGCCGCCCCGGGCGAGGGTCCGGGCCGCGACGGCGCCGCCCGCGCCGGAGCCGATCACCACGGCGTCGGCGGTGGCGCGGTCGGGCCACTCGGCGGACGGCAGGCAGTCCAGCGGTGGGTCCGCGGGCGCGGTGGTGATCGGTGCCGGCGGCCGGTGGTGCAGCATCCGTTCGGTGCCGGCGGCCAGCAGGACCGGCACCTTGAGCACGTCGAGCAGCGGCAGCAGGGTCGGGCGGGCGGTCAGCGAGGCGAGGACGGCCTCGCGGCGCGGTTCCGGGAGGCGGTCCAGCCGGGCGCCGGTGCGCAGCAGCGCGTAGGTGTCGAGTGCGGTGGCCGCGGCGCCGAGCCCGGCGCGGGCGGGGGCGGGCAGCGCGTCGAGCAGGCTGTCGAGGCGGTCGGCGGTGGCGGCGGGCCAGGGCTGGCGGCCGTCGTCGGCGAGCAGGGCGGCGACCAGGCCCCGCCGGCTGCGGCTGCCCGCGCGCGTACGGCTGCCGGTCCGGGTACGGCGGCGGGGGCTCATCGGGTGCCCACCTCCGCGTGCGCGGTGCCGTCCAGGGTCCACTCGCCGTCCGGGTGCCAGCGGCCCCACCAGCGTTCGACGGTGATCCGGGCGTCGGCCGCCTCGCTGTTGCGGCACACGGCCTTGCTGCCGTCCGGGTCGGTGTACTCGAGGGTGACGGTGCGGTCCTCGGGCTGGCGGACGGTGACGGTGATGCGGCGCAGTGCGGTGCGGCCGGTGACGCTCCACCCGGGGAGTCCGATCCTGGCCCGGAAGGCGCCGAGCGCGGAACCGGTGCCGCGCCGCGGCCAGCTGCGGCCGTTGCGGAGCAGCCGGAGGAAGACCAGGGGCGGCAGCCGGCGCAGGCCGGGCCGGTTGGCGACGGCGGCCACCACCTCGAGGACGTCGCCGCCGCCGAGGTCGGCGTGCAGCCAGGCCCAGCGCCGCGCGTTGCCGTGGCCGTAGATCCGGGCGGTGGCGCCGGGGGCTTCGTCCAGCCGGAGTTCGCCGCCCGGGTGGGTCACGGTGCCGGTGTAGCGGGAGGTGGCGGCGGGGAGCATGTGCGCGGCGGGCAGCAGCGGCCGCCGCCAGGCCCAGCGCGGGAAGGTGTGCAGCGGCGGGCCGGTGAAACGCTCGGTCAGGTCCCAGCTGTACGGGCCGGCCTTGCCGCGCAGGCGGTCGGCGGCGGAGTCGGGGGACGCGGAGTCGGGGGGCGCGGTGTAGCGGGCATGTCCGGGCTCGGCGCCGGGCGGGAAGTGGGCGATCCAGCCGTGGCTGCGGACGGGCGATCCGTCGGCGGGGGCGGTCAGTTCGTGGTGCAGCCACAGGCCGGTGCCGCTCGCCGGGTCGGTGAGGGTGGTGTACCAGACCTCGGTGCGGCCGGGGGTGCCGTCCCAGCGCGGTGCGAGATCGGTCTCCGGCAGGTCGGGCCGGGCGAAGCGCCAGCTGCGCAGGAACGGGAGCAGGGCGGTGAGCGGGAAGCGCAGGGTGCCGCGGCCGACCTCGCGGCCGTCCTCGGCCAGGGTGAAGGGCAGGACGGTCATCGAGGTCAGCGGCCGGTACGGACTGACCGACTTCCAGCCGTCCAGGGTGAGCCGGCGGCCTTCGGCGGCGAACTCCAGCCGGTAGCGGATC
This sequence comes from Kitasatospora sp. NPDC094015, assembly GCF_040304075.1. Taxonomy (NCBI): domain Bacteria; kingdom Bacillati; phylum Actinomycetota; class Actinomycetes; order Kitasatosporales; family Streptomycetaceae; genus Kitasatospora; species Kitasatospora sp. NPDC094015. The sequence continues at coordinate 59,408 of NZ_JBEOUL010000036.1, read as the reverse complement.
CGCCGCCGGGCCACCGGGGAGATCTCCAACTCCCCTGCCGCTGCCGGGTCGTCGGCCATTCCGTCGATCCGTGCCCGACCGTGCAACCGGGCCTCGGTGGTGCGGTGCGGCAGCAACACCCGGTCGGCCCGGACGGTGAGGTCGAGCCGGACCGCACGTACCCCGGCCTCGCCCGCGAGCCGTACGGTCCCCACCATCCGCTCGTCGAACGCCGTGCCGCGCCGGGGCAGCGTCTTCATCGAACTCTCCCGTTCCCATGATTCAGTGGCTGAGCCACTGAACCACTGGGCCGACCCGGCGTCAATCCCCTCGCCCGCCCGGGAATCGGCCGACTACGGTGGGGCCGGTGACGGATCCCCTGCGCACGCACCCCGCAACCACCTCCCCCGGCCCGCGGACCTGCACCTGCTTCGACCAGTTCGAGCCGGGCCGCCGACGGCGGGTCCGCTTCCACCCCGAGCAGCAGGACACCTCCGCGCCGGGCTGGCTGCGCCTGCTCGACCTGATCGAGGAAGCCGCCACCGACGGCCGGGAGGTCTTCCGGCCACTGGCCGGGCTCGACCCGCAGGAGCGGGAGCAGATCGTCACACTGCCGCCGACCATCGCCCGCCTGACCGCGGTGCGCACCCTCAACCTGTACGGCAGCCGGCTGGTCCGGATCCCGCCGGAGATCGGCGCGATGACCGCGCTGCGCGAGTTCGTCCCGTACACCTCGTACCGGCTGCACTGGTTCCCGTACGAGCTGACCCGGTGCACGCTGCTGCGGTCGAGCACGGTGAGCACCCGGGCGCTGTACGGCAACGAGAAGGTCCGCCCGCCCTTCCCCGCGCTGCGCGGTGGGCCGCACCCGGTCGGCGAGGTCGATCCGGGGGTATGGGGCGGCGGCGCGCTGCGCGCTTGCAGCGTCTGCGACCGGCCGCTGGACGGCTCGGAGGTCCGGCAGGTGTGGGTCTCGCTACGGGTGGCCACCGATGTGCTGCCGCTGCTGGTGAACGCCTGCTCGGCCGCGTGCGTGGCGGCGCTGCCCACGCCGCCCGCCGGCCACCTCGCCGAGCCGCACACCGGCGGCCCCGCGCTGGCGCAACCGCCCGCCGACTACTGACCGGCGCTCGGCAGCCCCAACTCCCGGACGAGAGCGCCGGGCTGGCGGGATCACCCGCGCGAGGGGCCGCCGATGGCCGGCCGGGCAGGGGTGCCCGGCTGCCTCAACTCCCGGACGAGAGAACCAGGATGGAGAGTTCCCCGGCGCGACGCGGCAGCTCGCACCGGTGCAGGCCGGCCTCGGCGAGCAGCGGGGTGAGCGTGGCGACCTCGGCGGTCGGCGCGAGGACCAGGAGCCGGGCGGCCGGGGTGGTCATCGCCGTCCGGAGGGTCCGCAGCACCCGCAGCGCCACCTCGGCGTCCTGCGGCACCCGGCCGAGCAGGTAGACGTCGGCGCCGAGCGGGACGTGCTCGGCCGCATCGCCGCCGATCAGGGCGCAGCGCCGGTCGACGCCGGCGGCCCGGAGCGGCTCCCCCGCGCCGTCGATGACCAGGGGCAGGTCGAACAGCGTGCCGAGGGCCTGCGGGTGCTCGGCCAGGACCGCGGCGAGCAGCGCACCGGCACCGCCGAGCACGTCCACCACATGCCGTGCGGAGGTGAAGTCGTGTGCGGTCAGCAGCAGTTCGGTGGCCGGGGTGTCGGCGGCGGTGGTGGTGTGCACGGGTACCTCCAGGGCGTCGGACGTCTGCCAGCACAACGAGGACGGGCCCCGAAAGTCGCTCGGGAGCGGCGAACGCCGGAACGGCGGTGACCGGTACCGGGGCCGATCCGGTACCGCTCACCGCCGCTCGCGCCGCCAGCGGCAAGCCGCCGGCCGTCACCCGCCACCCGTCAGCCGGCGGCGTGCACCAGCTCCCCGCCCACCCAGGTGCGCAGCACCCGGGTCGCGGCGATCTCCTCGGCCCGCCCGGCGAACGGGTCGCGGTCCAGCAGCACCAGGTCGGCCAGCGCGCCCGCCCGCAGGGTGCCGGCGTCGTCGTGGCCGTTGACGTGCGCGGATCCGGCCGTGTAGGCGGTGAGCGCGGTGCCGAGGTCGAGCCGCTGCTCCGGGAGGAAGACCCGGCCGTCGGTGGCGCCGGGCTCCATCCGGTTGACCGCGACGTGGATGCCGGCGATCGGATCGGGGCTGCTGACCGGCCAGTCGCTGCCGGCCGCCAGGGTGGCGCCGGAGCGCAGCAGGTCGCCGAAGGGGTACTGCCAGCCCGCCCGCTCGGGGCCGAGGAACGGGATGGTCAGCTCGTCCATCTGCGGTTCGTGCGCCGCCCACAGCGGCTGGATGTTGGCGATCGCGCCGAGCGCCGCGAACCGGGGGACGTCCTGCGGGTGGACCACCTGCAGGTGGGCCAGGTGGTGCCGGGTCGCCCGGCGCCCGTTGGCGGCCCGGGCGGCCTCGACCGCGTCGAGCGCCTCGCGCACCGCGCGGTCGCCGAGGGCGTGGAAGTGCACCTGGAAGCCGAGCGCGTCCAGTTCGGTGACGTACGAGCGCAGTGCGACCGGGTCGACGAAGCTGAGGCCGCTGTTGGCGGTGGCGCAGCCGCAGCCGTCCAGGTAGGGGGCGGTGAGGGCGGCGGTGAAGTTCTCGGCGATGCCGTCCTGCATGATCTTCACCGAGGTGCTGCGGAACCGGCCGTGGGTGGCCTCGGCCCGGCGGGCGACCAGCTCCGGGATCTGCTCGGCGCCGCGTTCGCGCTCCCACCACAGGGCGCCGGTGACCCGGGCGGTCAGGGTGCCGGCCCGGGCGGCGGCCAGGTAGGCGTCGCTGGGGTCGGGCTGGCCGTTGAAGACCCCGAGCAGGGCGTCCTGCCAGCCGGTCACGCCCAGCGAGTGCAGCAGCTGCTGGGCCCGCAGCAGGCCGGCCAGCCGGTCGGCGGCGGTGGTCGGCGGGACCAGCCGGGCGACCAGGCCGGTGGCGCCCTCCTGGAGCATGCCGGACGGCGTGCCGTCCGGCTCCCGCTCGATCCGGCCGTCCGCCGGGTCCGGGGTCTCCCGGGTGAGGCCGGCCAGCTCCAGCGCGCGGGTGTTGGCCCAGGCGCCGTGGTGGTCGCGGTTGAGCAGGTAGACCGGCCGGTCGGGGACGACCGAGTCGAGCAGCTGCCGGGTGGGCCGGCCGCCCTCGAAGCTCTCCATCGACCAGCCGCTGCCGGTGATCCAGGCCCGGTCCGGGTGGGCCTCGGCGAAGGCCCGGATCAGCGGCAGGTACTCGGCCGCCCCGACCGTGCCGCTCAGGTCGCACTCGCCCAGCTCGGTGCCGCCGTACACGGCGTGCAGGTGGGCGTCCTGGAAGCCGGGCACCAGCATCCGGCCGGCCAGGTCCACCACCTCGGTGCGCGGGCCGATCAGTTCGCGCACCTCGTCGTGGCCGACGGCGGTGATCCGCTCGCCGGTGACGGCGAGGCTGGTGGCCCTGGTCCGGGCCGGGTCGGCGGTGAAGATCGGGCCGCCGGTGAGGACCAGATCGGCGTGGGTCATGGTGGGGCTCCAACGGTGCGGTGGGACGGGTGACTACAGGATCGGGCCGGGCGCTTCGCCGTCGCTGCCGGCGCCGGTGCGGAAGAACGCCGAGCGGCGTCCCCAGCGGGCCCAGGCGGCGACCGGCAGCCCGCTGCCGATCATCAGGACGGGGACCAGCAGCTGGAACCAGCCGTTGTCGGCGTTGAGTTCGAAGTGGTCGGCGGAGTCGTACAGGCTCCAGGCCAGGTAGCCGCCGACGGCGAGCAGCACCACCGCGCCGAGCAGCGGTCCGACCACCGCGCGCAGCGCCTCGCCGAGCGGGCCGCGGAGCAGGTGCCGGAAGCGGACGGCGGCGGCGACGGCGGTGAGCGCGTAGTACAGCGCGACCACGATGCCGATGGCGTTGACGGCGGCGTTGATCAGGTCGGTGACGGTCGGGATGACCAGCGAGGCCACCGCGACGACGGAGGCGATCGCGGTGATCAGCACGGTGCCGGTGACGGGGGTGGCGTAGCGCGGGTGGATCCTGGTCCAGACCGCGCCGAGGGTGCCGTCGCGGCCCATCGCGTAGGTGCCGCGGGCGGTCGGGATGACGTTGGCCTGCAGCGAGGCGACCGCGGAGAAGGTCAGCGCGATCAGCGGCAGGGCGGCGAGCGGCTGGTGGGCCAGCTTGTTGCCGAAGTAGGTGAGCCCCTGGGCGCCGTTGTCGGCCAGCTCGTCCAGCGGCAGCACGCGCTGGAAGGCGGTGCCGGCGAGCAGGAACAGCAGCAGCATGGTGACCAGGGCGATCATGCCGCCGCGGGAGGCGTCCTTCGGTTCGCGCACCTCCTCGCCGACGCTGAACACCGACTCGAAGCCCCAGTAGCAGAACACCGCGAGCACCATGCCCTGGGCCAGCGCGCCCATCGAGGGGATGTCGAACGGGTTGTACCAGGACCAGGAGAAGGGCTGGTCGCCGGCGAACAGGCCGTAGCCGCAGAAGCCGAGCAGGACCAGGTACTCGAAGACCAGCAGGTACTTCTGGAGCCGGGCGGCGAGGCCGAGGCCCCGGATCGCGACGGCGGTGACGACCGCCAGCACCACCAGGCCGATCAGGGTGGTCTGCAGGTTGGAGTCCGGGTCCAGCGCCAGGCCGAAGAGGCTGTGCAGGCCGGCCTCGCCGGCCAGCTGGATCAGCGCGGAGCCGGTGACGGCCGTGGTGTAGGCCATGAACACGATGGTGCCCACGGTGTTCACCCAGCCGGTGAGGAAGCCCAGCCAGGGGCTGAGCGTGCGGCCGACCCAGGTGTACGAGTTGCCCGCGTTGGGCTCGACCAGGTTGAGCCGGCCGTACGCCCCCGCGATGCCGAGCACCGGGAGGAAGGCCAGCAGCATGATGGCCGGCAGGTGCAGCCCGACCACCGCCGCGGTCAGCCCCAGGCCGATCCCGATGCTGGAGGTGGCGGCCGTGCTCGAGGCGGCGATCGCCACCCCGTCCATGACGCCGAGCGACTTGCGCATCGTGGTGTGCCGCACGTCGCCGCCCTGCCCGGCGCCCTGTCCCGCGCCGGCTCTCGCCTCGTCCTTCGCCACTGCTGCCAACGGACCACCGCCTTGACCGTGGGGGCCGCGTCGGGCCCCGGTGGCTGGCCATGAAACTCCTGGGGGCCTTTTCCGGTCAATGGCGTTGTCATAAGGTGACGCGACCGGAAGTGCCCAGGCAGCCGCACCGACCCCAGGAGCGCAGCGCGATGAACGACCGAGTCGTCCCGGAACCCGAGCGCCGCCGGCGCCGCCCCACCAAGCAGGGCACGGTGCTCTCCGCCGAGGTGATCGTCTCCACCGCGCTGCGGCTGCTGCACCAGCACGGCTCGGAGGCGCTCACCGTGCGCCGGCTCGGGGCCGCGCTGGGCGCCGACCCGAGCGCGATCTACCGGTACTTCCACAGCACCGACGACCTGCTGCTGGCGATCGCGGACGAGCTGATCGGCCACGCCCAGCGCGACTGGCGGGCCACCGGCGACTGGCAGTCCGACCTGCGCGGGATCGGCCTGTGCCTGCACGCCGCCTACCAGGCGCACCCGCAGGCCGCGCTGCTCGCCGCGTACCGCACGACGGGCCGGGCGAACGAGACCCGGGCGGTGGAGACCATCCTCGGCATCCTGCGCGGCGCGGGCTTCCCGGACCAGGAGGCGGTGGCGATCTACCACGCCTTCGTCGACCAGGGCCTGGCCTTCGCCGCCCAGGACGCGGCCGCCGCCGCCCTGCCGGACGCCGCCCGCGCGGCCGACCTCGACGTCTGGCGCCGGCACTACGCCCGGCTGTCCCCCGAGACCCATCCCCACATCGCGGCCACCGCCCGGCTGCTGGTCACCGACATGCGCCGCAGCGGCTACCCGCTCGCCCTGGACCTGCTGCTCGCGGCCGCCGCCGACCGGCTCGGGCGGCACCTGGCCGCGCGGCCCTGATTCCCCCCGCCGCCCTGGACGGCGGCGGCGGGATCAGGCGCCGGTGGTGCCGTCGACGGCCTCGCGCAGCAGGTCGGCGTGGCCGTTGTGCCGGGCGTACTCGTGGATCAGGTGCAGCATCACCAGGCGCAGCGACACGTCCTCGCCCCACCGGGCCTGGTGGCCGAGCACGTCCAGCGACGCGGCCTCCCGCTCGATCCGGCGGGAGTGCTCCACCTCGGCCTGCCAGGCGGCGAACGCCTCGGCGCGGGTGGCCGTGCTCGCGTCGTAGGCGACCTGGTAGTCGTCCTGGTCGGAGTGGACCAGCGGGATCGACTCACCGTTGATCACCCGCCGGAACCAGGTGCGCTCCACCTCGGCCATGTGCCGCACCAGGCCGAGCAGCGAGAGCGTGGACGGCGGGCTGGCCTGTCGGCGCAGCTGCTCGTCGTCGAGGCCGTCGCACTTCATCGCCAGCGTGGCGCGGTGGTAGTCGAGGAAGGCGCGCAGCGTCTCCCGCTCACCGCCGGTCAGGGGCGGCCCGATCCGTTCGGTCGTCATTGTGATCCCCCTCCACCGCTGCCGACCTGGTCGAGTCAGGTCTACCAGAGGGCACCGGCCGGGTAGGACGGCGGCCCCGGAGCGGCGGGCCGGCGGGTGCCGGTCGCTCGCTCCGGGGCCGCGGCCCGGATGCCCGCAGCGGTCAGACGTTGACGCCGTAGTCGAGCGCGATGCCACGCAGGCCGGAGGCGTAACCCTGGCCGATGGCGCGGAACTTCCACTCGTTGCCGTACCGGTAGAGCTCGCCGAACACCATGGCGGTCTCGGTGGAGGCGTCCTCGGTGAGGTCGTAGCGGGCGACCTCGCTGCCGTCGGCCTGGTTGACCACCCGGATGAAGGCGTTGCGCACCTGGCCGAAGCTCTGCCGGCGGGCCTCGGCGTCGTAGATCGACACCGGGAAGACCACCTTGACCACGCCGGGCGGGACCGCCGCCAGGTCGACCTTGATCTGCTCGTCGTCGCCGTCGCCGCCACCGGTGAGGTTGTCACCGCTGTGCTCGACCGAACCGTCCGGGCTGCGCAGGTTGTTGTAGAAGACGAAGTGCTGGTCGCCGAGCACCCGGCCGCTCTCGTTGCACAGCAGCGCGCTGGCGTCGAGGTCGAAGTCGGCGCCCGTCGTGCCCCGGACGTCCCAGCCGAGGCCGACGACGACCGCGGTCAGCCCGGGGGCCTCCTTGGTCAGCGAGACGTTGCCGCCCTTGGCGAGCGTGACTCCCATGGTGTCCTCCTGCTTCCTCGTGCCGGGCAGCGCACGCCCGGCACCCTCGATCTCGCGCAGTGCTGAATCTACAGCACTGTAGATCGTGCGTGAATCGACCTGACCGGCCGGGCCGCTGGTGTGCCGTCAGGCCCCCTCCGGCCGGCCGGGCGTCCGCGCTCAGCCGTACGAGAGGTCCGTGCACGAGTCGTCGGCGGCGGACCGGATGGTGCCCAGCGTGCCGCCGCCCGGCCGGCCGAGCAGTCCGGGCGAGGCGGACGGCGCGCCGCCGAGCGGGGTGACGGTCACCGCGTCCCGTCCCAGCACCAGCACCACGCCCGGCTGCGGCGCGGCCTCCAGGACGGCCCCCGGGAAGAGCGCCGCCACCGACCGGGCGGCCGCCGCCTGCCCGGGGCCGTACCGGACGGCGGTGGCCGTTCTGGCCGCCTCCGGGGCGGCGCCCGCCACCGGCCGCGAGACGCTGTACCCCTGCGCGGCCAGCGCGTCGACCGCCCGTGCCACCAGCGCCCCGGCCGAGCCGCCCAGGCCGCCGACAGGGGCGCCGCCGAGGCCGTCGCGGACCTCGACCGCGATCCCGCGCGGGGTCGGCGAGGCGCTCGCGGAGGGGCCGAGCGCACCGTCCGGCCCGTCCAGCGGGCGGTCCGCACGCAGCGCCGCCCAGAGCAGTCCGGCGTCCGGCTGGACCAGCGCCACCCGTGAACCCTGGTAGCGCCAGGGCACGGTGAGGAACCGGGCGTCGGCGAGCCCGATCTCGCGCAGCGACAGCGCGAAGGAGAGCAGCTTGGCGGCGGAGCCCAGACCCGGGTCCACCACCAGCGCGCCGGTGGCGGCGTCGGCCAGCGGCAGCAGCGCCGCCGGGTTCATCCCGGCGCCCTTGACCTCCCTCAACAGCGCGCCCAGGAAGGCCTGTTGCCGCTTGGTGCGGCCGATGTCCGAGCCGTCGCCGATGCCGTGCCGCAGCCGGACGTAGTCCAGGGCGGACTGCCCCTGCACCCGCTGTTTGCCCTTCGGGAAGAGCAGCCGCCCGGGCTGGCCGAGGTTCGGGTTGAGGTCGCCCTCGTGGACGGCGTTGGGCAGGCAGACCTCGACCCCGCCGACCGCCTTCGTCATCGCGGCGAACCCGGCGAAGTTGACCACGACGGTGTGGTCGATCCGCAGGCCGGTCAGCCGCTCCACGGTGTTCTGGGTGCAGGCCGGGTCGCCGTTGTCGCCCCCGCCGACCTCGAAGGCGCTGTTGAAGGTCGCCCCCGTCCGCAGCTTGGTCCAGGTGCCGTCCGGCAGCCGGCAGGGCGGGATGTCGACCAGCGAGTCGCGCGGGACGGACACCCCCACGGCGTGCCGGTGGTCGGCGTACACGTGCAGCAGGATCGTGGTGTCCGAGCGGGCGCCGCCCTCCTCGCCGCCGCCGAGCTCCCGATTGGCGCCCAGCCGGGAGTCCGAGCCGATCAGCAGTACGTTGACCGGGACCCGGCCCTGCGCGTCCGGCGCGGTCGGGGCCGGCCGGTCGCTGCTCAGCGCGCCGCTGTCGAAGATCCGCAGGTTCCCGTTGAGCCGGTGGTAGACCAGCACGCCGGCCAGCAGCACCAGCGTGAGCGCGCCGGCCACGGCCCAGAGCACCAGCTTGCGACGGCTGCCCCGCCCCACCATCCGCCCACCCCTTCACCGAACCACGCCGAGCCGAGCCGAGCAGTGCCGAGCACACCGAGACGAGCGGTCGAGACGAGCACACGAGACGAACCGCGCCGGCCGGGCCGGACGGGCCGGACGGGCCGGACGGGCCGGACGGGCCGGGCCGAGACCATTTGGGAGCATACCCGGTCAACTCAGACATCTCTCCCCGCCGTGACCCCGCCCGGCCACCGTGGCGGCAGCGCCCGGCACCGCACCTCACGGGCCCTCAGTAGGATGACGAAGCGCCCCGGCAGCCCGGAGCCGCGGGACCGGAGGGAGCAGACGCCGTGCACGACACCGGCACAGACCAGGGACCGGCCACGGCCGTGGCCTTCCCACGGGTGCGCCGGCGCGGCCAGGGCGAGCTGGAGGCCCAGGTGCTCGCGGTGCTGCGGACGGCCTCCGGCCCGGTCACCGCCGGCTGGGTGCAGCAGCAGCTGGAGGGCGGCCTCGCCTACACCACCGTGATGACCATCCTGTCCCGGCTGCACGCCAAGAAGGCGGTCTCCCGCAGCCGGACGGGCCGCTCCTACCACTGGCTGGCCGCCTCCGACGCGGCCGGGCTGGCCGCCCTGCGGATGCGCCGGGTGCTCGACACCCAGGCCGACCGGGACGCGGTGCTGGCCAGCTTCGTCAGCGCCCTGCTCCCGCAGGACGAGGAGCTCCTGCGGGCCCTGCTCGACAGCGCGACGGACGGATCCGAGGCCTGAGCCGTGGGCGTGTTCGTCTTCCTCCCGCTCGTCCTGCCGCTCACCGCCCTGCCCGTCGCCCGCCTCGCCGAGCAGCACCTGCACCCCCGGACCGCCGCCCGCCTGCTCACCGCGATCGCCGCCGTGATGGCGGCCAGCTGCGCGATCAGCCTGTGCCTGCTGTTCGTGGTCGGCACCGCGCACCTGGCCGGCAACCCGCTGCCGGACACCTGGTCCGACCCCGAGGTCCGGGACGCCGTCCCGTACCACCGCACGGTCGGCAGCGCCGCGATCGTCGCCCTGCTGGCGGTGCTCGTCGCCTGCGCCCGGACCGTCCGCCGCCACCTGCGGGTGCGGGCGCACAGCCGCGAGGCGCTGCGCGGGCTGCCGGCCGGGGAGGCGGTCGCCGTCCTGCCGGACGAACGCCCGTACGCCTACGCGCTGCCCGGCGCGCCCGGCCGGGTGGTGGTCTCCACCGGCATGCTGGCGGGCCTCACGCCGGAGGAGCAGCGCGTCCTGCTGGCGCACGAACGGGCCCACCTGACCCACCGCCACCACCGGTACCTGCTGGCCACCCAGCTGGCCGCCTGCGTCAACCCGTGCCTGCGCCCGCTGCGCCAGGCCGTCGCGTACAGCACCGAGCGCTGGGCCGACGAGGAGGCCGCGCAGCGGGTCGGCGACCGGCGGCTCACCGCCCGCGCGGTCGCCCGGGCGGCGCTGATCTCCGCGGCGCCGGGCGCCGGCCCGCACGGCGCCGGGCTGGCCGCCTTCGCCGCACCCGGGCCGGTGCCCCGCCGGGTGGCCGCCCTGCTCACCCCCGGTCCGTACACCAGTGGCTGGCCACCGGTGCACAGCCGGACGGGGCTGGCCACGGTGGTCGCGGCGGCCGGCACCGCGGCCTCCGCGATGTCCTCGCTGAACGCCGCGGTCGCCCTGCTCCTGCTGCTGAAGGCGGCCACCCCGCTCTGAGCGGCGCGGGCCGTGCCCCGGACCAGGACCCCGGCCGGCGCCCCCGGGTCAGGTGCCCGGTCAGGCCCCCGGCGCCCCGGCCGGCAGCTCGACGGCGCCCTCGGCCCGGACCCGGTCGGGGCCGGCCAACCCGCGCTGCCGGCGGGAGAGCAGCAGGTACAGCAGCGCCGCCACCGCGCCGGAGAGCAGGAAGCTGACGTCCACCCCGCCGGTGAGCGACAGCACCGGACCCCGGTAGACCGGCGTGTCGACCGCGCACAGCCCGACCGCGCTGCCGGCCGCCCAGGCCACCGTGGCGGGGACGTTCCAGCCCGCGCGGTACCAGTAGACGCCGCCGCGGGTGCCCCGGTTGTAGACCTGGAGGGACTGCCGGTCGTAGTCGCCGCGGCAGCGCACGTGGCCGATCAGGGTGATCACCGCCCAGGGCGCGCCGATCGCCGTGAGCACCAGCACGAACGAGGTCACGGCGGACTGCGCGTTCCACACGAAGTGCCCGAGGAAGACCAGCACCGCGCCCAGGCCGGCCACCACGTAGGTGGCCTGCCGGCGGGTGGCGCGGGGCAGGATGGCGTCCAGGTCCAGGCCCATGCTGTAGAGCATCAACCCGGTGTTGCCCGCGCTGCCGAGCAGGCCGTTGAGCAGCAGCGGTGCCAGGAACCAGACCGGGGCGGCGGCGATCAGCCCGCCCACGTAGTCCTGGCCTGCGCCGGTGGCCACGGCGGTGAAGGTGCCGAACAGCTGCGGGATCAGCAGGCCGACGAACAGGCCGAGCACGGTCGAGCGGAGCACCGTGCGCCCGGAGTGCCGGGTGGGCGAGACGTACCGGGTGTAGTCGCCGAGCAGCGTGATGAACGCGATCGGGCCGCTGATCCCGGCCGCGACCACCGACAGCAGCCAGGTCGGCCAGAACCCGCCGAGCAGGTACGCGCCGTGCGCGGAGGCGTCGAAGTGCGGCGCGAAGGCGACCAGCCCGGCCAGCAGCAGCCCGCCCATCGCCCACATCAGCACCTTCTCCAGCCGCAGCAGCAGCCGGTAGCCGAAGACCGCGGCGGTGGCGCTGAGCGCGGCGAGCACGGTGTAGGTGGCCACGTACGCGGGGCCGTGCGCGGGCAGCCCGAGGAGCCGGTTGAGCGCGCCGACCACGACGTCGCCGCCGACCCAGAGCGACAGCGCGGTGTAGCCGAGCGAGAGCAGCAGGCCGACCACCGAGCCGATCAGCCGCCCGCGCACCCCGAAGACGGCGCCGGAGCTGGTGGACAGGTTGGTGGCGGTGCGCAGCGACACCAGCGCGAGCGGCGCGGTCAGCGCGATGCCGAGCACGGTGCCGAGCACGACCGAGGTGGTGGCGGCCCAGAAGGAGAGCCCGAAGGAGACCGGGAGCCAGCCGAAGACCACCACGCCGAACGCGAGGTTGGAGCCGACCAGGATGCTGAGCACGTCGCGCGGGGTGCTGGTCCGCTCGGCCTCCGGGATGGTGTCCACGCCGTGCTGCTCGATCAGGGCGTGGCCGGTGGCGGGGGACGGGGCGTGGGGCTGCGGCATCGTCTTCCAGGTGTTCCGTGCGGCGGTGCGGGGAGTGCCGCCGGCTGGGCAGGGCGGCCGGGCCGCACCATCCGTTCATGCTCCGTTCGGCGCGGATCCGGACACAACGGGCGATCCTCCACACCCCGGGCACGAACCACCGGGGCCGCCTGTGCGGTCGCACCATCCCGGGTCCGCCGACCCCGCCGCGACGGCCGCCCCGGGCACCGTGGCGGAGATCACCCTCCGCTTCGGGTCACCTACGGTGGCGTAGGTCACTTGATGAGGTGAACTATTCACTTCATGGCCGATCTTCAGGAGACCCCTGACCTCCACTCGTACGTCGCCCTCGGCGACTCCTTCACCGAAGGCCTGAACGACCCGGGCCCCGACGGCCACTTCGCGGGCTGGGCCGACCGACTGGCCGGGATGCTCGCCGACCGGCAGCCCGGCGGCGGGTTCCGGTACGCCAACCTGGCCGTCCGCGGCCGGCTGCTGGACCAGATCGTCGCCGAGCAGGTGCCGCAGGTCCACCGGATCCGGCCCGACCTGGTGACCTTCTGCGCCGGCGGCAACGACATCCTGCGCCCCGGCAGCGACCCGGACGAGGTCGCCGAGCGGTTCGAGCGCGCGGTCGTCGAACTCGGGCGCAGCGCGGGCACGGTGCTGGTCTGCACCGGCTTCGACACCCGGGACGTGCCGGTGCTGCGGCACCTGCGCGGCAAGATCGCCACGTACAACGCGCACCTGCGGGCGATCGCCGACCGCAACGACTGCGTGGTGGCCGACCTGTGGTCGCTGCGCTCGGTGCACGACCGCCGGGCCTGGAGCGACGACCGGCTGCACCTGTCCCCCGAGGGCCACCAGCGGGTGGCCCTGCTGGCCGCCCGCGCGCTCAGGCTGTCCGGCGCCGGCGACCCGGAGGCGCCGTGGCCGACCGTCGCCGTGCCGACCCCCGCCGAGCTGCGCCGGGAGAACCTCCAGTGGGCGCGCAGCTTCCTGATCCCGTGGGTGGGCCGCCGGCTGCGCGGCGAGTCCTCCGGCGACAACGTCGAGGCGAAGCGCCCGGACCTGCTGCCGCTGTGACCGCGCGGCCGCGCCGGCCGGCCACCTGAAAGGCCGGGCTGCGCGAAACGCCCGGCCACCCGAAACGCCCGAGGGCCCGACCACCTGGTGGTCGGGCCCTCGGGCGTCGTGGCGTGCGGGGCCACGGGCGGGGTCGGCTACTCGACGACGAGCTCGACCTCGATGTTGCCGCGGGTGGCCTTGGAGTAGGGGCAGACCTGGTGGGCCTGCTTGACCAGCAGCTCGCCGGTCTCGCCGGCCAGCGCCTCCGGCAGCTCGACGCGCAGCGTGACGGCCAGGCCGAAGCCGGTCTCGTCCTGGCCGATGGAGACCTCGGCCGTCACGGAGACCTCGCTGGTGTCGACCCGCTGCTGGCGGCCCACCAGGCCCAGGGCGCTGGCGAAGCAGGCCGCGTACCCCGCCGCGAACAGCTGCTCGGGGTTGGTGCCCTGGCCGTTGCCGCCCAGCGCGGGCGGCATCGCCAGCGCGAGGTCCAGCTGACCGTCGGAGCTGACCGTGCGGCCTTCGCGACCGTTCGCCGTGGCCACAGCCGTGTACAGCGCGTCCATCACACCGTTCCCTTCTCGCCTCGGCGACCCTCCCGGACCTCGGGGCCGCCTCATGGGCACAAGTGAAGCACACAACTGAATTGCGCACAACTGAATGGTGCGAGCGGGGATCGGTACCCTGGAGACATGACCACGCTCTCCGAGCTGCCGGACGAGCAGCTGCTCCGCCTCGACCACCAGATCTGCTTCTCGCTGCACGCCGCCGCCCGCGCCTTCAACGGCGTCTACCGGCTGGCGCTCCGGGACCTCGACCTGACCTACCCGCAGTACCTGGCGATGCTCGTGCTCTGGGAGGACGGCGACCAGCCGGTCAAGCAGATCGGCGAGCGGCTGCGGCTCGACTCCGGCACCCTCTCCCCGTTGCTCAAGCGGTTGGAGATGGCGGGCCTGGTCCGGCGCGAGCGCAGCGCCGAGGACGAGCGCTCGGTCACCGTGCGCCTCACCGAGGCCGGCACCGCCCTGCGCGGGCGCGCGCTCGAGGTGCCCCGCCGGATCAGCCGGGCCACCGGCCTGGACGTCGCCGACATCACCGAGCTGCGAGCCCTGCTGGAGCGCGTCACCACCGCGCTCGACGCGGCCGTGGCGGACGGGGCCACGCTCACCGGCGCCTGACCGCCCCCGCCCCGAGGGCCGCTCCCCTCAGGACTCGTACTGCTCGACCTCCTCGATGCTGCGCACGCTCGCCAGGTTCGGGTCCTCCCCCGCGTCCTTGCGGGCCCGCCGCTGCCGCAGCAGGTCCCAGCACTGGTCGAGCTGCTGCTCGATGTCGCGCAGCCGCTGGTGCTCGGTCTCGGGGTCGATCCGGCCGTCGGCGAGGAGCTCCCGCAGGTTGCGCTCGGCGGCGACCATCTCGCCGATCCGCTCCAGGATCCGCTGATCCGCCCCGGCACCCGGGTCCGGTTGCTGTGTCATGCGGCGCCTCCTCACTCTCGCCACCAGCCTAGGAACGGCCCCGGCCCGACGCGACCGCAGCACGGCCCGCGGCGCGCGGGCACGCATCACCCGGACGGCGCAGCACGGCTTGACAGGGCGTCAGCGGAGCAGCAGGATCCCAAACTTGGAAATGACTTTCACTTCTAAGAAGGAGTTGGCGCCATGTCCCTCGACGTCTCCCCCACCCTGCTGGCCCAGGCCGAGCGCGACGAGGTCGACGAGTCCGCGTTCGTCGACACCGTCCGCACCTCCCTCCCCTACGCCTACCGGCTGATCGCCGGACTCGCCGCCGAACTGCGCGGCTCCTCGGCCGAGTTCGCCGACAACACGGAGGCCCCCTCGGAACCGGAGCGCGGCCAGCTGCTGCGCGCGCTGGCCAGCGACGCGATCCGGGGCAGCCTGGAGCGGCACTTCGGGGTGCGGCTCGCCTTCCAGAACTGCCACCGGGTGGCGGTCTTCCACCCGGGCGCGGAGCAGGGCGAGACCTACCGCCGGTTCACCTCGGTCCGGGCGCAGCTGCTCAACCAGTCCCCGGAGTTCCGGGACTGCTGAACCCGCCGCCGGCGCCCCCGGGTTCAGCCCGGGGGCGCCCAGCCCGGATCCCGCCCGGCCAGACCGAGCAGCCTGGTCTGCGGGTCGGCGTCCGGCCCGGTCGGCACCGCGCGCGCGAACATGCCGGTGGCGGAGAGGTCCCCGTACGCCTCGATCTCGCCGAGCGCGAAGGCCGCGCCGGCCGGCGACATCCGGCCCGCCCCGCCGAGCGACCGGGCCAGGTCCCAGCCGTGCACCACGGCGTCCACCGTCATCTCCCGGCAGTAGCCGAGCGCGTCCCGGTCGGCGTACGAGAGGTGGACGGTCCGGTCCAGCGCGCCCGGCGCGTGGAAGCCGGCGGCGGCCGCCGCGGCCGCGTCGGTCCACACCGCGAGCGGGTCGTCGGCCAGCGCGTCGCCGTCGAAGAACGACCCGACCTGCGCCACCGTCGCGCCCGCCAGCATCTCGGGCACCCACAGCTGCTCCACCGTCAGGTGGTTGACCAGGTCGCGCACCGTCCAGTCGGCGCACGGGGTGGGCAGGTCCCACTGGCGGCGCAGGACCATGCCGACCAGCCGGCCGAACTCCCCCACGGCCTCGTCGTAGCGGTCCAGCACCTCGCGGTGCGCGTGACGCTCGTGTTGGCATGCCATACCCACACAGTGCCCCCGATGCCCCGCCCCGGCACCCCGTGCGGGCGGCGGTGGATGATGTGAGACGCCCGGAGCCCGTCCGGCCGCCGCGTCCCGAGGAGCCGCCATGTCCCGTCCCCCGATCACCGTGCTCGGCGAGTGCGTGGCCGACGCCTTCACCGACAGCCGGCGCGGCACCCACGGCGAGCTCGCGCTGCGGGTGCACCCGGGCGGCGGGCCGGCCAACACGGCGGTCGCGCTGGCCCGGCTGGGCACCCCCACCCGCTTCCTGGGCCGGCTGTCGGGCGACGTGTTCGGCCGGCTGTTCCGTGCCCACCTCGCCGAGTCCGGCGTGGACCTGGACGGCTGCGTATCGGCGGCCGAGCCCAGCACGCTGGCCGTCGCCGACCTGGACGAGCAGGGCCGGGCCGGCTACTCGTTCCACGCCGAGGGGGCGGCGGACTGGCAGTGGACCGCCGGCGAGCTGGCGGCCGAGCCGGCGGGCTCCCCGGCCTGCGTCCACAGCGGCTCGCTCGCCCTGGTCCGGGCCCCGGGCGGGTCGGTGGTCGAGGAGTTCCTGGCCCGCAGCGCCGCCCGCGCGACGGTCTCGATCGACCCCAACGTCCGGCCGCTGCTGGTGCCGCCGGCCGCCTACCGGGAGCGGCTGGAGCGCTGGTGCGAGCTGGCCGACCTGCTGCGGCTCAGCGACGACGACCTGGCGCACCTGCTGCCCGGGGCCACCCCGGAGCAGGCCTGCGACCGCTGGCACGCCGCCGGCGTGCGACTGGTGGTGATCACCCTGGGCGCGGCCGGTGCGCTCGTCTCGCTGGACGGGCAGCGGGTCACGGTGGCCGCCGAACCGGTCACGGTGGCCGACACCGTCGGGGCCGGCGACGCCTTCACGGCCGGGCTGCTGCACCACCTCGACGGGCAGGGCCTGCTCGGCGGGCGGCTGGACGCCCTCGGGCTCGACCAGGCCGCCGAGGCGGCCCGGTTCGCCGCCCGGGTGGCCGCCCTGACCTGCTCGGTGCCCGGCGCCAACCCGCCGCGGGCGAACCTGCTGGACGGCTGAGCCGGGCACCCGCCGTCCCGCACGGGCACCGGCCCCGCCACCGGAGACGGGGCCGGCGCCCGTGGCTCAGTCGACCGGCGCCTTGTCCCGCAGCACCTCGACGAAGGCCTTCATCCAGCGCGGGTGGTCCGGCCAGGCCCGGCCGGAGACCAGCACCCCGTCGACCACCGCCTCACCGTCCACGTAGGCGGCCCCGCCGGCCGCCACGTCCGGCTCCAGCGCCGGGTAGGCGGCGGTCCGGCGGCCCGCCAGGGTGCCGCCGACCAGCGGGATCAGCGGGCCGTGGCAGAGCTGCGCTACGGGCTTGTCCAGCTCGAAGAAGTGCCGCACCACCCGCTGCACCTCGGGGTCGTTGCGCAGGTACTCGGGCGCCCGCCCGCCGGGCAGCACCAGCGCGACGTAGTCGGCCGGATCGACCTCCGCGACGGCGAGGTCGGCCGCCCAGGTGTAGCCGGGCTTCTCGGTGTAGGTGTCGAACCCGTCCACGAAGTCGTGCACCACGAACTGCAGCCGCTTGCGGCTCGGCGCCGCGATGTCGACCTCGTACCCCTCCTCGCGCAGCCGCTGGTAGGGGTAGAAGACCTCCAGCGACTCCGCCGCGTCGCCGGTCACGATCAGGATCTTGGCTGTCATGCCTGGGATTCCGCCCTTCCTCGCCGTACGGGGTCCTCGACCGCGACACACACTGCCCGCTGGCGCGCGGTAGGGCAACGAGGCGCACGGCGCACCCGACCGGCGCACCCACCGGAGGGCCCGCGCCCCCTGCCGCCCGCCCCGGCGGGAGGCGCCGTACGGACGCCGGTCAGCCCCCGGCGGCCCAGGCCAGCAGCCGGTCCACCGGCCAGGTGGTGACGATCCGCTCCGGGTCCAGCCCCGCCGCGGCGGCTCTGGCACAGCCGTACGCCTGCCAGTCCAGCTGACCGGGTGCGTGCGCGTCGGTGTCGATCGAGAACAGGCAGCCGGCGTCGGCGGCCAGCCGGATCAGCCGGCCGGGCGGATCGCGGCGCTCCGGGCGGCAGTTGATCTCGACGGCGGTGCCGGCCTCGGCGCAGGCCGCGAAGACCGCCTCGGCGTCGAAGACGGACTCCGGGCGCGGCTTGTCCGCGATCAGCCGGCCGGTGCAGTGGCCCAGGACGTTCACCCGCGGGTTGCGGACGGCGGCCAGCAGACGGCGGGTCATCGGCGCCCGGTCCATCCGGAGCTTGGAGTGCACGGAGGCGACCACCACGTCCAGTTCGGCGAGCAGCCCGTCCTCCTGGTCGAGGCCGCCGTCGTCCAGGATGTCGCACTCGATGCCGCTCAGCAGGCGGAACGGGGCCAGCGCGGCCCCGACCTCGGCGACCACCTCCAGCTGGTGGCGCAGCCGTTCGGGGCTGAGGCCGCGGGCCACCTTGAGCCGGGGCGAGTGGTCGGTGAGCACCGCCCACTCGTGCCCCAGGTCGCGGGCGGTGCGGGCCATCAGCTCGATCGGGCTGCCGCCGTCCGACCAGTCGGAGTGCAGGTGGCAGTCGCCGCGCTGGGCGGCGAGCAGGTCGGCGCCCTCCTCGGCCTGCGGGGCGGGTCGCTGTTCCAGTTCGACCAGGTACTCGGGGGTGCGGCCGGCCGTGGCCTCGGCGATCACCTGGGCGGTCACCGGCCCGATGCCGGGCAGCCGGGCGGCCTGCGCGGCGTCCAGCGGGCCCGGGGGCAGCGCGGTGGCGGCCTCGGCCGCGGTGCGGAAGGCCTTCACCCGGTACGGCGAGGCCAGCTGCCGTTCCAGCAGGAAGGCGATCCGTTCGAGTGCGGTGACCGGGTCCATACCGCCAGTCTGGCCCGCCGTCACCGGCCACCGCTCGGCGAGGGATCCGACCCGGAGGCCTTGTTGACATCGTGTATAACTGCGATCCTTCCCCCTGGGCCGTACGCGGGACCGTCGGCCAGCCCCTGCCCCCCGCCCACCCGGGAGCCCCGATGCGCGAGACCGCCACCTCCCCCCGCACCCAGGACCGCGAGCAGAACGCCGAACGGCTGCTGCGCGCCTCCGCCCGGCACTCCTACGACCCGCTCACCGAGATCGACTGGGACGCCCCGCTCGACCCGGCCCACCTCGCCCTCCCCCCGCACCGGGTCTCGCTGTACGGCACCCCGCTGTGGCACTCGCTCGACCCGCACCGGCAGGCCCGGCTCAGCGTCGACCAGTTCGCCAGCACCACCGCGGCCGGCATCTGGTTCGAACTGGTCCTGATGGAGGGCCTGGTGCGGCACGTGTACGAGAGCGACCTGACCACCCGGCACGCCCAGTACGCGCTGACCGAGGTCGCCGACGAGTGCCGGCACTCCACCATGTTCGCCCGCTACATCAGCGCCACCGGGTACCCCTCCGCCCGGCCCAGCAAGCGCGCCCAGCGGCTCGGCCAGCTGCACTTCCTGGCCAACGACACCGCGATGACCTTCGCCGGGGCGATATTCGTCGAGGAGTTCACCGACGCCATGCAGCGGGAGATGATCCGCGACGAGAGCCTGCAGCCGCTGGCCCGGTCGGTGGCCCGGATCCACGTGATCGAGGAGGCCCGGCACATCGGCTACGCCAAACCGGAGCTGGCCCGCCGCTGGGCCGCGATGAGCGCACCGCGCCGGGCACTGTTCCGGCGGGCGCTCGCGGTGCTCGCCCAGCAGGCCGTGGCGGAGCTGATCCACCCCCGGGTGTACGCCCGCGCGGGCCTCGACCCGGTGGCGGCGCAGCGCGCGGCCCACCTCAACCCGCACTGGCGCGACACCCGCGTGGAGTGGGCCCGCAAGGCCGTCGCCTACTTCACCGAACTCGGCATCATCGACCGCAGCGTGGAACGGATGTGGCGCCGCGCCGCCCTGATCGCGCCGCGCTGAGCCGGCGGCCGCCGCGCCCGGAGCACCGGGCCCGGCCGGCGGGCGGCCGGGCGGACGGGCGGGTCGGCGGGCGGGCGGGTCGGCGGGCGCTACAGCACGGCCGAGCCCGCCAGCCGTCCGAGGCCGAAGGTGATCGCGGAGGCCGCCGCCACGATCAGCAGCTGGCGCAGCGCCGTCCAGCCGGCCCCGCGCCCCGATCCGTAGCCCAGCGCCCCGCCGACCAGCAGCGAGGCCAGCGCGGTCAGCACGGCGGAGGCCGCCACGGCCGTCCCGCCCTCGGTGAAGAACCAGGGCAGCAGCGGCATCAGCGCACCGAGCGCGAACAGCAGCAGCGAACTGCCCGCCGCCACCAGCGGCGAACCCGCGTCCTGGGCACTGACCCCGTACAGGATCCGCAGGCTGGTGGCGCGCGAGCCGCGGCCCGCCGACACCACGCTGCGGCTGGCCCGGGCCGCGGTCTCGCGGTCCAGGCCGCGGGCCCGCAGGCTGCCGGTCAGGTGCGCCATCACCACCGGCGGGGAGCGCCGCCAGGCCCGGTGCAGCGCGTCCTCCATGCCGCGGGCCACCTCCACCTGACTGCGCACCGAGACCCACTCGCCGGCCGCCATCGACAGCGCGCCCGCGACCAGGCTGGCCAGCCCGGACAGCCGGACGGTGCCGGCGTCCACCGAGGCCCCGGCCACCCCGAGGATCATGCAGAGGTTGGTCACCAGCCCGTCGTTGACCCCGAGCACGGCCGCCCGGATCCCGCCGCCGGCCACCCGTCCCGCCGTCCGCCCGAGATCGGTCAACTCCTCCTCGGCGGCCCGGTCCTCCTGCTCGCTGCGCTCCCCCGGATCCCAGTGCGGCGCGAGCACCGCCCACTCGGGCCCGGTCGCGGGTGACGTCATCCCAGCACCTCCCTGTCGCTCAGAGGCTAGGGGCACCCGTCCCGTCACGCCGCCCACCGCGCCGCACGCCCCTGGCCACCGGCCCGACTACCCCGCCCCGGCGGATCGAACACCCCGGCCGCGGGCTCGTCGCCGCGGTGTCCTAGGGTCCGCACATGATCTTCCGCAGACCTTCGGCCACCCGGGCCGTCGACGCATTCGAGCAGGCCCTGGACGCGCGCGAGCCGGGTCGGGCCGGGCAGGCCTTCGACGACCTGGGCCGGGCGCTGGCCCGGGCCGGAGCCAAGGAGCGCGCCGCCGCCGGCCCGCGGCTGGCCGCCCTGATCGACCGGCTGTCCCCCGAGCCGGGGGCGGCACTGGCGGTGCTGGTGGGCGCCTGCGTGGAGGGCGGCGCCGACCCCCTCGCCTGCGCGGGCCCCGTCCTGGCCGGCCTGCGGGCGGCGCTGACGCACGCCGTCGCCTTCGCCGAGCACTGGCCGCAGGACGCCGAGGAGGACCTGCAGGCGCCCGGCGAGGAGATCCCCGATGAGGTCCTGGCCCTGCTCGGCGACGGCCCCGAACCGTTCCTGCGGGCCGCCTCCTGGGCCTCGCTGCCGGGCTGGGAGCAGGCCGCCACGGCCGTGCTGATCCACCCCGAGGTGCGCCGGAGCCTCACCGACCGCGACGAACTGCCCGGCCTGACCGCTCGGCTGGCCGGGTTCCTCGGCGAAACAACCTGCCTGACCGCCGCGTTGTCGCTGCTCGACGACGAACCCCTGCTGGTGCTGGACCGGGTCGGCGGCGCCGGCTTCCGGCTGCGGATGAGCGGCATCGCCGACAACTTCCAGCTGCACACCCTGCTCGCCGGCGTCCTGATCGGCGGCGGCCACCTGCCCGGCACGGCGCCGTCGCCCGACGCCGTCGCCGCCTACCTGGGCACCGGCCGCAGCGACCGGCGCCCGGCCGTCACCGGCAGCTTCAACCTGGTCGCCGCCGACGGCTCGTGGATCTGGAACGAGGGCACCCCGCGCGACATCCCGGTGGTGGACGGCATCCGCCTGCTGGTGCTCGACCCGCCGTCGTACCCGCGCACCTGGGCGGCCGGTGCGATGTTCCCCGCGATGCGCGCCGAACTGGTGCTGGAGGAGGTGCTCGCCCCGCAGGAGGCGGCCCGCCACCTGGCCGCCGTCCGGCCCGCCACCTCCTACGGCGGCTGACCGCGGGCCGGCGCAGGACCGGGGAAGCGGATCCCGTGATCCGGGGTGCGGGCGCCGGGCCGGTGGCGGAGGATCGGGAGGTGGACACTCAGGGCGCAGCCGGCGGCATCCGGCTCGGCACCGCGCGCGGGCGCTGGGTGGTCCTGACCACCGCGCTCGGCTCCGGCATGGCGATGCTCGACGGCACGGTGGTCAACGTCGCGCTGCCGCGGATCGGCGCCGATCTGAACGCCTCGCTGGCGGCCCTGCAGTGGACGGTCAACGCGTACCTGCTGACGCTGGCCGCGCTGATCCTGCTCGGCGGCTCGCTCGGCGACCGCTACGGGCGCCGGAAGGTCTTCATGATCGGCGTCTGCTGGTTCGCCGCCGCCTCGGCGATCTGTGCGGCGGCCCCCACCATCGAGGTGCTGATCCTGGCCCGCGCCCTGCAGGGGGTCGGCGGTGCACTGCTCACCCCGGGCTCGCTCGCCATGCTCCAGGCGGTGTTCCACCCGGACGACCGGGCCGCCGCGGTGGGCGCCTGGTCGGGCCTGGGCGGGGTGTCCGCGGCGGTCGGGCCGTTCCTGGGCGGCTGGCTGGTGGACGGCCCGGGCTGGCGGTGGATCTTCCTGCTGAACGTGCCGCTGGCCGCTGTGGTGGTCGCCGTCGCCGCCCGGCACGTCCCCGAGACCAGGGACCCGCAGGACCCGGGCCGCTTCGACGTGCGCGGCGCGGTGCTGGCCGCGCTCTCGCTCGGCGGCGTGACGTACGCGCTCACCGAGGGGTTGAAGGGGTACTCGGCGCTCGCCGGCGTGGCGGGCGTGCTGCTCGGCGTGGTGTTCGTGCTCGCGGAGCGCCGAACGGCGCATCCGATGCTGCCGCTGGAGCTGTTCAGGTCCCGCCAGTTCACCTCGGTCAACCTGGTGACGGTGTGCGTGTACGCGGCGTTCAGCGGCATCTTCCTGCTGCTCACCGTGCAGTTGCAGACGGTCGCCGGGTTCAGCCCGCTGACCGCCGGGGTGGCGCTGGTGCCGACCACGCTGCTGATGCTGACGCTGTCCAGCCGGGCGGGCCGGCTGAGCAAGGCGATCGGGCCCCGGCTGCCGCTCTTCCTCGGGCCGATGATCTGCGCGGTCGGGGTGCTGCTGATGCTGCGGATCGGGCCCGGCGCCTCGTACTGGGCGGACGTGCTGCCGGCCGTGACGGTGCTCGGCGCGGGCATGACGCTGCTGGTGGCGCCGCTGACGGCGACCGTGCTGGCGGCGGTGGACGTGCAGCGGGCGGGGATCGCCAGCGGGGTGAACAACGCGGCCGCCCGCGCCGCCGGGCTGATCGCGGTGGCGGCGCTGCCCGCACTGGCGGGGCTGAGCGGGGATGCCTACCAGGTGCCGGCGGAGGTCGACTCGGCCTTCCGCACCGCGATGATGATCTGCGCCGGGCTGCTGGCCACCGGCGGACTGCTGGCGCTGGCCACGGTGCGCACCGACGCGCTCGCGCCCGACCGGCCGGTGGCCGAGCCGGACTGCGACTGGTACTGCGGCACCACGGCGCCGCCGAGCAGCCCCGGCCGCCGGGCGGCCACCACCCTGACCGGCCCGGACGGCCCGGACCGCCCGTCCCCGCCGGACCCGCCGAACGCACCGGACGGCCCCGCCCGAGGGTGAGCGGGGCCGGCCGGGAGCGAGCGTCTCAGAGGATGTCGCCCGGCGCGTACTTGGCGGCCTCGGGGTAGCGGTCGGCGACGGTCTGCACCCGGCGCACCACCTCGGCCACCTGCGCGCCGGCCGCCCCGGTGAAGGAGAGCCGGTCGGCCAGCAGGGCGTCCAGCGCGGCGCGGTCCAGCGGGATCCGCTCGTCCGCGGCCAGCTTGTCGAGCAGCGCGTTCTCCCTGGCGCCCTCACGCATGGCGAGCGCGGAGGCGACCGCGTGCTCCTTGATGACCTCGTGCGCGGTCTCCCGGCCGACGCCGGCACGCACCGCGCCCATCAGCACCTTGGTGGTGGCGAGGAACGGCAGGTAGCGGTCCAGCTCGGCCTCGATCACGGCCGGGAAGGCGCCGAACTCGTCCAGCACCGTCAGGAAGGTCTCCAGCAGGCCGTCGAAGGCGAAGAAGGCGTCCGGCAGGGCGACCCGGCGCACCACCGAGCAGGAGACGTCGCCCTCGTTCCACTGGTCGCCGCTGAGCTCGGCGGTCATCGAGGCGTAGCCGCGCAGGATGACGGCGAGTCCGTTGACGCGCTCGCAGGAGCGGGTGTTCATCTTGTGCGGCATGGCCGAGGAACCGACCTGGCCGGCCTTGAAGCCCTCGGTGACCAGCTCGTGGCCGGCCATCAGGCGGACCGTCTTGGCCAGGCTGGACGGCGCGGCGGCGAGCTGGACGAGGGCGGTGAGCACCTCGAAGTCCAGCGAGCGCGGGTAGACCTGGCCGACGCTGGTGAGCACCTCGGCGAAGCCGAGGTGGCCGGCGACCCGGCGCTCCAGCTCGGCGAGCTTCTCGTCGTCGCCGCCGAGCAGGTCGAGCATGTCCTGGGCGGTGCCGACCGGGCCCTTGATCCCGCGCAGCGGGTAGCGGGCGATCAGCTCCTCGAGCCGGTGGAAGGCGACCAGCAGCTCGTCCGCGACGGTGGCGAAGCGCTTGCCGAGGGTGGTGGCCTGGGCGGCCACGTTGTGCGAGCGGCCGGCCATCACCAGTTCGGCGTGGTCGGCGGAGAGCCGGCCGAGGCGGACCAGCACGGCGACCGTGCGGTCGCGCACGTGCTCCAGCGACTGCCGGATCTGGAGCTGCTCGACGTTCTCGGTGAGATCCCGGGAGGTCATCCCCTTGTGGATCTGCTCGTGGCCGGCGAGCTCGCTGAACTCCTCGATCCGGGCCTTCACGTCGTGCCGGGTGATCCGCTCGCGGGCGGCGATCGACTCCAGGTCGACCTGGTCGACGACGCGCTCGTAGTCCGCGACGGCGGTGGCCGGGACCTCGATGCCGAGATCCTGCTGGGCCTTCAGGACGGCGAGCCACAGGTGGCGCTCGAGGACCACCTTGTGCTCGGGGGACCACAGCTGGGCCAGGGTCGCCGAGGCGTACCGGGAGGCCAGGACATTGGGGATCTGGGGCTTCGCGCTCACGCTTCGCAAGCCTAACAGTCGAGGTCATCCGGGCCGACGGCGGCGTCCGGGGCGTCCGCCCGGCCATGGTCAGAACAGCGCGTCCTGGGTGGTCCCCGGCCCGGCCGGGCGGGCGCAGGGCAGCAGTTCCAGCCCGGCGCACCCGGCGACCTCCCCGCCGGCCAGCCCCCAGCCCGCCAGCAGCCTGGTGTCCAGCAGCAGCGGTTCGCCCTCGGCGGGGTCGATGAACAGGTGGCTGCCGATCGCCGGGCGCAGCGTCCCGGCCAGGGTGGCGCCGGGGGTGAGCGCGGTGATCCGCCGGTACGCGGGCGGCGGCCCGTCGGCCAGGCCGAGCAGCCCGACGTGGTCGACCAGCGGTCCGTCCGGGAACAGCTCGATCCCGTGGTCGGCGAGCAGCCGGACCACCTCGGCGCGCAGCCGCAGCAGCTCGCCCCGCCGGTCGGCGACCTCGGGCAGGCCCCACCAGGCGGCGGCCTTGACCGTGCCGGGGACCCGTTCGCGGGCCAGCCCGGCCTGGGCCACCGTGAGCTCGGCCCGGCGCACGGCGGGCAGCCGGCCGCGGCCGACGAAGGTGAAGACGGGGGCCGCCTGGTCGAGCAACCGGGCGGGACCGCGGTGCTCCCCGGTCAGGCCGACCTTGAGCAGGCCGGGGCCGAACCAGGCCAGGTAGAGCCGGTAGCTGCGGCCGTCGTCGAGGATCCGGTCGCGGGCCAGGGCCAGCCCGGGGTCGGCCCGCTGGCAGGTCTCGCACTGGCTGCTGCGCCCGGCGGGCGCGACCAGCTCCCGGTACGGGCAGCCGCGGGGCGCCGTGGTGCCGCGTACCCCGGTGCACCGGCGCGGGCCGGCCACCGTCCAGCCGATCCGCATCCCGGGAGTGAGCTCGCGGGCGTGCTCGCGCTGCCGGTCGGTCGCGGTGAGCCGCGGGGTGCCGTCGCGCCAGGACAGGCCGGTGACCGTCCAACCGCTCATCGCGACGGTCGGCTCAGCGGGCGGTGAGCAGCGGGAGGACCTGGCGGCAGAGCTGGTCGAGCGCCGTGCGCTGGTCCTCGTCGAGGCTGGCGAAGGCGTCGTGGGCGCGGGTCATGTCGTCCCGGATCCGGTCCAGGATGGTGCGGCCGGCCGGGGTGATCGCGACGATCTTGACGCGGCGGTCGCCGGCCGCCGTCTCGCGGTGGGCGAGGCCGAGCGACTCCAGGCGGTCCACGATGCCGGTGACGTTGGAGGCGTCGCAGCCCAGCCGGCCGGCCAGCGCGCGCATCGGCACCGGCTCCTGGACGGCCTTGAGCGCCTTGGCCTGGGAGGGGTTCAGCCCGTGCCGCCCCGCGGCCAGCGCGAAGTCCTGGAAGTAGGCGGTGCCGACGGCTGCCACCGCCTCCATCAGGTCGACGGTGGTAGGTGCCGGGGTGGTCGCTGTGGTGCCCATGACGGCCAGGTTACGCCGAAAAGGTTCAGCTGCTCCAGCTTTGACCGAGGCAATTGCCTGCGTCACAACGCCGGGGCGGGGCACCGCGGCGGCCGGTCAGAGCACCAGCAGGTCGAACAGGTGGCGCAGCTCGTCCTCGGGGTCCGCGGTCAGCCCGGTGTGCACGGGCCCGGGCTGCAGCAGCGCGCTGCGCGGGGCCGTCAGCCAGCGGAACCGCCGCCCGGCACTGTCCCCGGCCGCCGGCCCCGCCTGCGCGCCGCCTGCGCTGACCGCCTCCACCCCGCGCAGCGCGCGCCGTACGCCGGCCACGTCGGCGACCGGGTCGAGGGCGAGCAGCCGGCCCTGGTCGAGGTGGGTGCGGGCGCCCAGGAACTCGGTGCGCCGGCAGTACAGCAGCACCCCGACGTTGACGAACTCGCCGCGCTCGATCCTGGGCACGGCGCGCAGCACCGCGTACTCGTAGTCGTGCCGCACGGGCTCAGCCGACTCGGTCGACCCCTGCTCGGTCGGTTCGGCTGCGGCGGACCCCGTCAACGCCTCCATCAGTACGCCACCTCCGGCAGCCAGTCGCGGGGGCCCGCCAGCCGGGCCGTCAGCTGGGCGAGGTAGGCGGCGCGCACGGCCCGCGGGTCCTCGAAGCCCGGTTCGTCGGTCAGCCACTCCTGCGGGATGCTCGCCACCGCTTCGGCGAGCGCCTGCTCGGCCAGCGGCGCGAGGTCCGCGTCGGCCGCCTTCAGGTCGGGCCGGGCGGCGAGCAGGGCGTGGTCGGAGGCGTCGTACGGCTTGCGGATCCAGCCGCCGGCGCCCGCCCAGTGGTGGTGGAAGATCAGGCTGGCCCCGTGGTCGATCAGCCGCAGGCCGCCGGCGGCCACCAGCAGGTTGGGGTTGCGCCAGGAGCGGTCGACGTTGCCGATCAGCGCGTCGAACCAGAGCACCCGTCCGGCGAGTTCGGGGTCGACCTCGAAGCACAGCGGGTCGAAGTTGAGCGCGCCGCTGACGAAGGCCATCCCGAGGTTGAGACCGCCGCTGGCCCGGATCTGCTCCTGGATCTGCTGCTCGGGCTCGCTCCGGGCCAGCACCGGGTCGAGGTCGACCCGGACCAGTTCCGGCACCGGCAGGCCGAGCCGGCGGCCCAGCTCCCCGGCCAGCACCTCGGCCACCAGCGCCTTGCGCCCCTGCGCCGCCCCGGCCCACTTGAGGACGTAGAGCCGCCGGTCGTCGGCCTCGACGAGGCCCGGCATCGAGCCGCCTTCACGCAGTGGCGTCGCATAGCGGACCGCCGTCACCTCGGGGAGCATCCGATCAGCCTACCGATCGTCACCTGGCCTCCGCGCGTGCCTGCGGTGGCAAGGGCCGTGGGTCCGTGCGAGGGTGGCGGACAACTGTCCTGGTTCGGCACAAAACAGCACACAAGGGATGGACGATGGAGCGACCTCGGATCCTGATCGTCGGCGGCGGCTTCGCCGGCCTGGAGTGCGCACGCCGCCTGGAACGCAAGCTCGCGCCCACCGAGGCCGAGATCTCGCTGGTCGCGCCGTTCAGCTACCAGCTCTACCTGCCCCTGCTGCCGCACGTCGCGGCCGGCGTGCTGACCCCGCAGTCGGTGGCGGTCTCGCTGCGCCGCTCGCTGCACCGCACCCACATCGTCCCGGGCGGGGCGATCGGCGTGGACCCGCGGTCCAAGGTCTGCGTGGTCCGCAAGATCACGGACGAGGTGACCGCCGAGAAGTACGACTACCTGGTGCTGGCCCCCGGCAGCGTCACCCGGACCTTCGACATCCCGGGCCTGCCGGACTACGCGCGCGGGATGAAGACCCTGGCCGAGGCCACCTACGTGCGCGACCACGTGATCGCCCAGCTCGACCTGGCCTCCGCCAGCCGCGACGAGCGCGAGCGCGAGTCCCGGCTGCAGTTCGTGGTGGTCGGCGGCGGCTACGCGGGCACCGAGACCGCCGCCTGCCTCCAGCGCCTGACCACCGCGGCCAGCCGCCGCTACCCCCGGCTGGACCCGCGCCTGATCAAGTGGCACCTGATCGACATCGCCCCGAAGCTGATGCCCGAACTGGGCGACAAGCTCGGCGTCACGGCGCTGCAGATCCTGCGCGAGCGCGGCATCGAGGTCTCGCTGGGCGTGTCGGTGGCCGAGGTGGGCGCGGAGACGGTCAAGTTCACCGACGGGCGGGTGCTGCCCTGCCGGACCCTGATCTGGACCGCCGGCGTCGCCGCCAGCCCGCTGATCGGCACCCTGGACGCGGAGACCGTGCGCGGGCGGATCGCGGTCACGGCCGAGATGCGGGTGCCGCAGTTCGACGGCGTCTTCGCGCTCGGCGACGCGGCGGCCGTCCCGGACCTCGCCAAGGGCGACGGCGCGGTCTGCCCGCCCACCGCCCAGCACGGCGCGCGCCAGGGCAAGGCCTGCGCCGACAACCTGGTGGCCGCGCTGCGCAACCAGCCGCTGGAGCCGTACTACCACAAGGACCTCGGCCTGGTCGTGGACCTCGGCGGCAGGGATGCGGTCTCCAAGCCCGTCGGCATCGAACTGCACGGCCTGCCCGCCCAGTTGGTGGCCCGCGGCTACCACCTGATGGCGATGCGGACCAACGCCGCCAAGTTCCGGGTCGGCGCAAACTGGCTGCTGAACGCGACCGCCGGCGACGACTTCGTGCGCACCGGCTTCCTGGCCCGCCAGCCCGCCCGGCTGCGCGACTTCGAGTACACCGACGCCTACCTGACCAAGGAGCAGGTGCGCGAGCACGCCCAGGCGCTGCTGGCCAAGGGCTGAACCCGAGGGCTGAGACCCGACCGGCGCTGCCGTCCCCCACCGGGGGGCGGCAGCACCGTCGCGTCCGGGCCGGCTCACGCACCGCCGGCCCGGGGGGTCAGCTGCGGGCCGCCAGGAAGACGCCCGAGGTGTCCTTGCCCGCGGTGTTGCGGCAGGACCAGTTGCCGGACGCCTGCGCGTTCAGCAGCGTCAGGCAGCGGCCGAGGGCGAGCTGGGCGTAGTAGTTCGGGTGGAACGACTCCTGCACGGTGCCCTGGGTGCTGGTGCCCAGGTCCAGCCAGCGGGCCCACTCGCTGCTGGTCGCCGAGGGCGCGCTGGAGGAGGAGGCCAGCTTGGTCGCCTTGGAGCAGACCTCGCGGCCCTGCAGCAGGTCGCGCAGGTCGAGGAACTGGACGCCCTTGGCGGCGGCCACCCCGGCCAGGCGGGTGGAGATCTGCGGCACCAGGCTGTCCCGGGCCCAGTCGGCGTCCTGGTTCCAGAACGGGCAGCCGCCGGTGTTGGCGCGGGTCCACCCGCTCTCGGGGTAGCGCATCTCGGCGCTGCGCGGGATCGGCGACGGGTAGGACTGCAGCACGATCCGGTAGCTGACGGCCGCGTAGCCGGCGGCCGACATCACGGCCCGGATCTCGTCGATCGACTTGCCGACCCCGGCCATCGCGGCCGTCATCTTCCCGTCGACCGCGTCCTGCTGGTCGTCGTGGCAGTACGAGTACCAGACCAGGTAGTCCTGCACGCAGCTGGAGATCACGTCGGCGAAGCCGAGGTCGTTGCCGCCGATCGACAGGGTGATCAGCTTGACGTTGTACTGCCGGGCGACCCCGGCCAGTTGGTCGGCCTGCGGGGCCTCCCCCTTGTAGGCCTGGCCGCCGTTGGCGGCCCGGAAGACGTTCTGGCTGACGGCGCCGGAGCAGGCCAGGTTGATCTGGTTCTGGCTGATGGTGCCGGCGCTGCGGATCTCGGCCACGTCGGAGCGGTCGCACCCGCTCGCGTAGGTGCTGCCGTAGACCCGGGCGGGGTCGTAGCCGCTGCCGGTGTAGGCGCGGTCGGTGCCGCTGCGGCTCCCACTGGTGGTGAGGCTGTTGCCCTGCCAGCGGCCGGCCTCGCCGGAGATGTAGCTGTCGCCCATCGACACGCTGGCGGTGGCGACGGCGGCCGTGTCGGCCGCTCCGGCCGGAGCGGCCAGGGCGGTCAGCACGGGCAGGACGAGCGCCGCTGCGGCGAGCAGCGCTCGGGTGCGCGGGATGCGCGGGGTGCGGGGGGTTGTGCGTCGGCTCTTGGGCACGGCGAAACTCCTGCGAACGGCCTCGCGATGGTGGGGTGGCGAGGCACGGGTGAGGGTGAGCCGCCGGCCGGTGGCGCGATGAATGTGACATGAGCGCGCTTGTTACCGCTAGGTATCCGACACGGGAATTTCGCTGAGTCACCGGTCGGTTCAGATGAGTCGCGAACCCCCGGCGCGGGCGCCCAGCACTGCCGCGAGATCGTCCGCCAGCGCGGTGACCTCGGCGGGTGCGAGGGTGGAGACGGTCAGCCGGATCCCGGGCGGGGACTGCAGCCGGTACCGGGCCCCGGGCGAGGCCACCCAGCCGCGCTGCACCAGGGCCGCCGCCACCGCGGCCTCGTCCGCGACCGGCACCCAGACGTTCAGCCCGCTCTCCCCGTACGCCGCGATCCCGCGCTCGGCGAGCGCGCCGCGCAGTCCCTCGCGCCGGGCCCGGTAGGCCGCGGCGACCTCGGCCGGCGGGGCGGCCCCGGTCCGCCACAGCTCGGCCACGGTGCGCTGGAGCAGCAGGCTGACCCAGCCGGTGTCCAACCGCTGGCGGCCGAGCACCCGGTCCACCGTCTCCCGGTCCCCGATCAGCACCGACACCCGCAGGTCGGGCGAGAGCGCCTTGGCGGCGGAGCGGACCAGCGCCCAGTGGCCGACCGTCGGCGCGCCGCCCGGGTCGGCGGCCAGCGACCGGTAGGGCTGGTGGACCATGCCGTGGCCGTGGTCGTCCTCGATCAGCAGCACGTCCGGGTGGGCGGCCAGCACGGCGCGCAGGGCGGCGGCGCGCTCGGTGGTGACCGCGGCCCCGGTCGGGTTCTGCGCGCGGCTGGTCACGATCAGCGCGCGGGCGCCGGCCGCGAGCGCCTCGGCCACCCGGCCGGGCAGCGGCCCCTCGTCGTCCAGGCCGACCGGCGCCGTGCGCAGGCCGAGCGCGGGCAGCAGGTCGAGCAGGCTGCCCCAGCCCGGGTCCTCGACGGCGACCAGGTCGCCGGGGCGCAGCCGGGCGGCCAGCACCCGTCCGATCGCGTCCAGCGAGCCGGAGCAGACCGCGAGCGCGCCCTCGGGCGCCCCGTCGGCCCGGTAGGCGGCGCCGGCCAGCTCCAGCAGTCCGGCGTCGGCCATCGGATGCCCGTACAGCACGGGCTGCCGGGCGGCGGCGGCCGCGGCGGCGGCCAGGGCCGGGCCGAGGTCGGGCAGCAGGGCCGGATCGGGGTTGCCGGTGGACAGGTCGCGGGCGCCCGGCGGAACGGGGATGCCCGCCTGGTCGCGGGGAGCGCTCACCGGCCGGGGCCGGACCCGGCTGCCCTTGCGTCCGGCGGTCTCGATCACCCCCCGGTCGCGCAGCAGCCGGTAGGCGGCGGCGACGGTGTTGGGGTTGACCCCCAGCTCGCCCGCCAGGTCCCGCAGCGCGGGCAGCGGCGCTCCGGGCGCCAGCGCCCCGTCGCCCACGGCCCGCTCGACGTCGGCGGCGATCTCGGTGGCACGCCTACCCTTGATCCGATACTCTCCTAGCACAAACACAAGTATGCACTAGTACATAGAGGTTGTCATGTCGGACACCGCCTACGCCCGGACGCCCCGCACCACCCCCACCCGCTACAAGGACCGCGCCACCTGGGAGAAGGAGGCCGTCCAGCAGGTGCTGGACAGCGCCTGGGTCTGCCACCTCGGCTTCGTCGCGCCCGACGGCCGTCCGGTGGTGCTGCCGACCATCTACGCCCGGGTCGGCGACCACCTCTACGTGCACGGCTCGACCGGCAGCCGGCCGCTGCGCGCCGCCGGGGCCGACCAGGGCCTGCCGGTCTGCCTGACCGTGACGCTGGTGGACGCCCTGGTGCTCACCAAGTCCGCGTTCAACCACTCCGTCAACTTCCGTTCGGTGGTGGCGCACGGCACCGCGTACCAGGTCACCGACCCCGAGGAGCTGGCCGTCGCGCTGGACGCGCTGGTCGACCACGCGGTGCCCGGCCGGTCCGCCGAGGTCCGCCCGGCCAACGCCAAGGAGCTCGCCGCCACCGCCGTGGTCCGGCTCGACCTGGACGAGGTCTCGGCCAAGACCCGGGCCGACGGCGCCGACGACGACGAGGCCGACGCCGACCTGCCGTACTGGTCCGGTGTGATCCCCGTACGCACCGTGCACGGCGCCCCGGAGCCGCACCCGGCCAGCACCGTCCCGCTCCCCCCGCACCTGCGCGCCTTCGCGGCCGGGAGCGCGGACGCATGCTGATCCGCCCCTGGGACCGCGGCGACGAGGCCGAGTGGCGCGCCTGGCTCGCCGCGGGCCGCGACTTCGGCCTGCTGGCCGCCAACGGGCCGGCCGGCCGCGGCCCGGTGCTGGTCCCCACCCACTTCCTGCTCGACGCCGAGCAGCGGGAGATCCTGCTCCACCTGGCCGCGCCCAACCCGCTGCTCGCCGCGGTGCGGGCCGACCCGCGGGTCACCCTGTCGGTCACCGACGACTACGCCTTCGCGCCCGGCCACTGGCGCGGCGAGCCCGGCACGCCGACCAGTTACTACGCCTCGGTCCAGTTCTCCTGCACCGCCGAGATCGTCGAGGACCCGGCGGCCAAGGCCGCCGTCCTCAACCGCCAGCTGGCGCACTTCCAGCCCGAGACCCCGCAGGTCCGGGTGGCGGCCGGCGAGCAGCCGTTCGGCCCGCTGCTGTCCGGCCTGCGCGGGCTGCGGCTGACGATCGACGAGGTGCGGGCCAAGTTCAAGTACGACGACAAGAGGCCGCCCGCCGAGCAGGCCGCGCTGGCCGACCGGCTCGCCGACCGCGGGCAGGGCCTGGACCACGGCGCCCGGGCGCAGCTGCTGCGCCGCAACGCGCTGCGCACGCAGGACCGTACGGGCGGCTGACACCGGGTCGGCGGGCGAGGTTCTGGCCGCCGACCGGGTGACAGTGGAGGTCCGCTGGCGCTCCGTCAGCGGCTCGGCGCGCGCGAGCGGCGGCGGACTGGTGGAATGGGCTGGATTCCTGTTCACCCGGCCGTGCAGACGGGCCGTCGGATCCCGGGAGCTCGCCCTGTCCTCCTCTTCGCCTCCCCAGCAGGCCGGCCAGGCCCACCTCGGGCACGTGGTCTTCATCTCGGCGGCGGCCGCGATGGGCGGCTTCCTGTTCGGCTACGACAGCGCCGTGATCAACGGCGCGGTGACCGGCATCCAGAAGCACTTCGGTGTCGGCAACGGCGAGACCGCTTTCGTGGTCGCCATCGCGCTGCTCGGCTCGGCCGCCGGCGCGGTGGTGGCGGGCCGGCTCGCCGACCAGTTCGGCCGGGTCCGGACGATGCTGCTGGCCGCGGTGCTGTTCGCGATCAGCGGCGTCGGCTCGATGTTCCCGCCGAGCATCCAGGTGCTGGCGGTCTGGCGGGTGGTCGGCGGCATCGCGATCGGCATCGCCTCGGTGATCGCGCCGACCTACATCGCCGAGGTCTCCCCCACCGCCTACCGCGGCCGGCTGGCCTCCTTCCAGCAGATGGCGATCGTGCTCGGCATCACCGTCTCGCAGCTCGCCAACTACGCCCTGAACCAGGCGGCCGGCGGCGACTCCACCAACCACCTCGGCGGCATCCAGGCCTGGCAGTGGATGCTCGGCGTGGAGACCATCCCGGCCCTGGTGTACGGCGGGATGGCGCTGGCGATCCCCGAGTCCCCGCGCTTCCTGCTCGCCAACCGGCGCGAGCAGCAGGCCCGCGAGGTGCTGCGCGAGGTGGAGGGCCCGGACGTCGACCTGGACGCCCGGGTGACCGAGATCGAGTCGGTGCTGCGCAGCGAGCACAAGCCGGGCCCGAAGGACCTGCTGGGCGGGAAGTTCGGGCTGCTGCCGATCGTCTGGATCGGCATCGGCGCCTCGGTGTTCCAGCAGTTCGTCGGCATCAACGTGATCTTCTACTACTCGTCCTTCCTGTGGCAGTCGGTCGGCATCGACGAGAGCAACTCGCTGCTGATCAGCCTCTCCACCTCGATCGTCAACGTGGTCGGCACGGTCCTCGCGATGACCCTGGTCGACCGGATCGGCCGCAAGCCGCTGGCGCTGGCCGGCTCCATCGGCATGGCGCTCTCGCTCGGCACCGCGGCGTGGGCCTTCTCCTACCGGGTGGGCACCGGTGACACCGCCACGCTGGACGACACCTACGCGACGGTGGCGCTGGTGGCGGCGCACGTGTTCGTGTTCTGCTTCGCCTTCTCCTGGGGCGTGGTGGTCTGGGTGCTGCTCGGCGAGATGTTCCCCAACAAGATCCGCGCGCTCGCCCTCTCGGTGGCCGCCTCGGCGCAGTGGATCGCCAACTGGGCGATCACCGTCAGCTTCCCGGACCTGGCCGACTGGAACCTGTCGGCGACCTACGTGATCTACGCCTGCTTCGCACTGCTGTCCATCCCGTTCGTGGTGTTCTGCATCAAGGAGACCAAGGGCAAGGCGCTGGAGGAGATGGGCTGACGCCCGGTCACCTCCTCGCGCGGACGCCGGACAGCGGCGCCGCCCCGCACGTAGCATGCTCCCCGCGGGCGGTAGCCGCAGCCCGCCGTCCGCCGCGCCATGCGGCCCACCCGACGGAGAGGCCATGGGCAGTTCCCGGCAGAACGTCACCTTCCCCAGCAACGGGCACACCGCGCACGGGTATCTGGCGCTCCCGCCCCAGGGGGTCGGCCCCGGCGTGCTGGTGGTCCAGGAGTGGTGGGGACTGACCAGCCACATCGCCGAGCTGGTGGACCGCTTCGCCGCCGCAGGCTTCGTCGCCCTGGCGCCCGACCTGTACGGCGGCGAGGTCGCGCACGACCGCGAGGAGGCGGCCCGGATGCGGGCCGAACTCCCGGCCGCGCAGGCCGCCGAGGACCTGCGCGGCGCCGTCGACCTGCTGCTCGGTCACCCCGGCGTGGTGGGCGACGCGGTCGGGGTCGCCGGCTTCTGCTTCGGCGGCGGCCTGGCGCTGGTGCTGGCCGCCCAGGAGGGCGACCGGGTGGCCGCCGTGGTGCCCTTCTACGGGCTGCCCGACGACCCCGACTTCGACTACCGCGGCCTCACCGCGCACGTGCTCGGCCACTACGCCGAACTGGACCGGTCCTACCCGCCGGCCGCCGTCGACGAGGCCGCGATCCGGATCGGCGAGGCCACCGACCGGCGGCCGGAGATCCACTTCTACCCGGCGGGCCACGCCTTCATGAACGACGAGAACCCCGGCGGCGCCTACGACCCGCTGCAGGCCCGGATCGCCTGGCAGCGCACCCTCAGCTTCCTCTGGGGCCACCTGGGCTGAGGCCGCCCGGCCACCCCGGGGGCAACCGCCCGGGGTGGCCGGGGCGTCCCTGCGGGCAACCACCACCCGCCGCTCCCTGGGGGATGCCCGTGCCCCGTCCGCTGCTGTACCTCGACGTCGACGGCGTGCTCAACCCGCTGCGCCCGCACCCCGACGCCGGCTTCGACAGCCACGAACTGCTCGGCTACACCGTGCTGCTCGCCCCCGCGCACGGCGACTGGCTGCGCGAACTGGCCGTCCGCTACGACCTGGTGTGGGCCACCACCTGGGAGGAGGAGGCCAACGCGCGGATCGCCCCGCTGCTCGGCCTGCCGCCGCTGCCGGTGGTCCGCCTGACCGGGTACGTGCCCCGGCCGGACGACCCCAAGGTGCCGTTGCTGGACCTGTTCTCCGGGCGCAAGTGGGCCCCGATCGTCCGCCACGCCCAGGGCCGGCCGTTCGCCTGGCTGGACGACATCATCCCCGGCAGCCTGCGGCGCCGCGCCGTCCTGCGCCGCGACCGGCTGCTGCTGCGGATCGATCCCGAGCACGGGCTGCAACGCCGGCACGTGGACCGGCTGCTGACCCGGCCCCCGGCGCGGTGGCTCCCGCCCGCCCGGAGACTCCCGCCGGTCCGGGGGCTCCCGCCCGCCCGGTGAGCGACCAGGCCACCGGTCACCGGTTGGCATTGTCGGGAAACACCCGATCGGGGATAGATTCACCGCATGCGAATCCGGATCATCGACGCCTTCACCGACCGCGCGTACAGCGGCAATCCCGCCGCGGTCTGCCTGCTGGACGGGCCCGAGTGGCCCGGAGCCGAGCAGATGCGCCGGATCGCCGCCGAGATGAACCTCTCGGAGACCGCCTTCGCCCTGCCGCTGCCCGGCGGCGATGCCGACTGGGCGCTGCGCTGGTTCACCCCCGTCGAGGAGGTCAACCTGTGCGGGCACGGCACCCTGGCGACCGTGCACGCCCTGCACGCCGACGGCC
The DNA here is from genome assembly GCF_040304075.1 of Kitasatospora sp. NPDC094015. Classification (NCBI taxonomy): domain Bacteria; kingdom Bacillati; phylum Actinomycetota; class Actinomycetes; order Kitasatosporales; family Streptomycetaceae; genus Kitasatospora; species Kitasatospora sp. NPDC094015. Next base: position 22,806 of record NZ_JBEOUL010000036.1, on the reverse strand, counting down.
TGCTCGGGGAGGGCTGGGTCCGGTTCGACACCCGGGGCGGGCTGCTGCGCGCGCTGTGCGAGGCGGACGGCACCATCACGCTGGACTTCCCCGCCAACCCGCACCTGCCGCAGGAGCCGGCCCCCGGCGTCGAGCAGGCGCTCGGCCGGCCGGTGCTGGCCGCGTACGGCACCGGCGCGCTGGGCGACAGCCTGCTCCTGCTGCCCAGCGAGCACGCCGTCCGGGCGCTCTGCCCCGACCTCGGCGCGCTGGCCCGGCTCCCGGTCCGCGGCATCCTGGTCACCGCACCGGCCGACGACCCGGCCGCGGGCTACGACTTCGTCTCGCGCTACTTCGCCCCGGCCGCCGGGATCGCCGAGGACCCGGTCACCGGCAGCGCGCACACCGCGCTCGCGCCGTACTGGGCGCAGCGGCTCGGCCGCACCAAGGTGACGGGCTACCAGGCCTCGCCGCGCGGCGGTCTGGTCCGCTGCGAGGTGACCGGCGACCGGGTGCTGCTGGCCGGGCGCGCCGTCACCGTGCTGGACGGCACGCTGCGGGCGCTGCCCGCCGGCTGAGCCGGGCGGCCCGGCCCGGCCGTGCCCGGCCGGCTCAGCCGGTGGGCAGCCAGCCGACGTGCCCGGCCAGCAGGGCGTAGCCCACGAAGGCGACCGTGTCGATCAGCGCGTGCGCCACCACGAACGGCATCACCCGGCCCCAACGGCGGTACAGCAGGCAGAACACCGCGCCCATCACCATGTTGCCGACCAGCCCGCCGATCCCCTGGTAGAGGTGGTACGAGCCGCGCAGAAGCGAGCTGGCGAGCACCGCCGCGGGCCAGCCCCAGCCGAGCTGTCGCAGGCGGCGCAGCAGGTAGCCGAGGACGACCACCTCCTCCAGGATCGCGTTCTGCCAGGCGGAGGCGACCAGCACCGGGATCCGCCACCAGACGTCCGGCAGGCCGGAGGGCGCCACCGTGAGGTTGACGTCCGCCGCCTGCGCCGCCAGGTACAGGGCCAGGCCGGTGCCGCCGATCACGGCCGCCACCGCCGCGCCGCGGCGCAGGTCGGAGAGTTTGCGGGTGAGGTCGAAGCCGAGCACCCGCAGCGAGGTGCCCTCGCGGACCAGCAGGTAGCCGACCAGCACCACCGGCATCAAACCGCGGGCGATGTAGTAGAGCTGCCAGGCCAGGTCGAGCCAGGGCCGGCCGGGGGCCCGCGACCCGTTCAGCACCGCGACCTGCTGGCCGAGCGCCCCCGCCTCGGTGAGCGAGCCGACGAAGCTGATCGCGGCCGACAGGCCGCTCGCGCCGAGCGAGAGGCCGAGGACGATCAGCAGTTCCACGGCCAGCAGGCGGCGGGAGCCGATCGCCGGCGCTCCCGCCGGGTCGGACTCGGTCGAAGCGGACGTCACCTGGTCTCCAGCGCGCGGTGCCCTGCCCCGCGGCCGTTGCTCCGGGGGCCCGGCGGCCGTGGCGGCCTCCGGGCCGGTCATCCTTCCACAGCCGGATGAGAAGCCGGTGCGGGTGGCGCCGGTGGGGGTGGCGCCGGTGGCGCGGAGACCGCCCGGCTCACCCCACCGGCCAGGTGCACCCGCTCACCCCACCGGCCAGGTGTGCACCGGCTCCCCGGCCCGCATGTGTTCCAGGTAGCGCCGGGTCATGGTGGCGATCGCCGCCTGCGGGTCCATCCCGAACTGCTCGCGCAGCCGGTGCACGGTGGCGGCCTGCCAGGCCGCTCCGTTGGTGCGGCGCAGGCAGCGCTGCTCGATGATGCCGAGGTAACGGTCCCGGTCGGCCGGCTCGATGCCCCACTCGTCGAGCCCCTGGTACGCCAGCGGGAGCAGCTCGTTGAGCACCAGGTCGGTGGCGGCCACCGGGGCCGGGCCCCGGCCGGAGCGGCCCCGGCCCGGCCAGTGCAGCACGGCGTCGATGCCGTACCGGGCGGCGGTGTGGAAGTTCTCGTCGGCCTGGGCGAACGGCAGCCTGGTCCAGACCGGCCGGGGCTGCTCGGCCAGCACCCGGACCAGCCCGTAGTAGAACGCGGCGTTGGCCAGGGTGTCGGCGACCGTCGGCCCGGCGGGCAGGCAGCGGTTCTCCACCCGCAGGTGCGCCACCCCGTCCGCGATGTCGTACACCGGCCGGTTCCAGCGGTAGATGGTGCCGTTGTGCAGCCGCATCTCGGCCAGCTTGGGCACGCCGCCGGAGGCGAGCACCTTGACCGGGTCCTCGTCGTCGCAGATCGGCAGCAGGGCCGGGAAGTAGCGCAGGTTCTCGGCGAACAGGTCGAGCACCGAGGACACCCAGCGCTCGCCGAACCAGGTTATGGGGCGCACGCCCTGCGCCTTGAGCTCGGCCGAACGGGTGTCACAGGCCTGCTGGAACAGCACGGGGCGCGTTTCGCGCCAGAGCTCCCGCCCGAACAGGAACGGCGAGTTGGCGCCCAGCGCCAGCTGCACCGAGGAGATCGCCTGCGCCGCGTTCCAGACCGAGGCGAACCGCTCCGGGGTGACCTGGAGGTGCAGCTGGAGCGAGGTGGCGGCGGCCTCGGCCACCATCGAGACCGACTCCACGGCCAGGTGCTCGACGCCCTCGATGTCCAGCGCGATGTCCTCCCCGCGGGCGGCCAGGATCTGGTCGCTGAGCAGGGTGTACCGGTCGTTGTGCGACATCGCCTCCAGCCCGGTGTGGTCCAGGTCGAGGGTCGGCAGGATGCCCACCATGGCGATCCGGGCACCGACCTCGGCCGCCTTGCGGTCGGCGTAGCGCAGGCCGGTGTCGACCTCCTCGCGCAGGTCCTCCAGCACGTGGCCGCCCAGCCGCCGGGGCGCGATGTTCACCTCGACGTTGAACTGGCCGAGCTCGGTCTGGAAGTCGGCGGAGGCGATCGACTGCAGCACCCGGGTGTTCCCGAGCACCGGCAGGCCCTGCTCGTCCACCAGGTTGAGCTCGATCTCCAGGCCCATCATCGCCCTGGGGCGGTCGAACCGCTGCTCCCGCAGCATCCGTTCCAGCACGTCCAGACAGGACTGCAGCTTCCGGCGGTAGAGCTGCCGGTCGGACAGCTCCGCGCGGGTCGCCACGACCTTCTCGCCCATGGGTGCTCTCCCCTACCCCTCGGTCGACGGTGCAAGCAATATGCCCATCCGGAAGATCGATAGCCCGTCGATTCGAACACCTCACCGGGACAAGATTTCTGACCCTCTTTCAGAGACACCTCGACTTGCACGGCACCACCGAACGTGATAAGAAGGTCACCCTGCGCACCTGTTCGAGTAGAATTCGCACTGCGCCCCGGCCCGGTCGCCCGCCACTCGACCCCTCAGCCGACACCGGCTGGTCGACGGCGGGCCCGCGCACGCACCGCGATCATGCCCAACCGGACATGGCCAGGCCCCGCCACATCGACGCCATGCCGGTATGCCGCACTCGCACGCCGATCTCGCACGGAGAGGCGACTCACCATGACCATGCAGACCCCTCAGCCCCCGCCCGGCGCACTGCGCGCGGTGCTGGCCGCGCTCGACTCGGAGGCCGGACTCCGCCAACCGGCGGCCTCCGTCCTGCGGCACGGCCCCGGCCCGCTGCAGCCCGCGCACCCCCTCGCGGTGTACGTGCTGGAGCGCCCCGGCGCCAGTCCCACCGAGGCCAGGCGCACCGGGTGGCGGTTCCTGATCAAGAACGGGGCCGGCGAGTTCGCGGCCTCGGCCGAGGTGGTCGAAACCCCTGCCGGGCACGCCTTCTCGCACTTCACCGCGGGGCCGTACCTGGACTCCACGCTGCGGGCCCTGCGACAGGCCTGGCAGCTGGCCCAGGCGGCGCACTCCCGGCAGCAGCCGAGGCTGCTCTCGATGCCGGGGCACTACGCGACCGCGCTGTGGCTGCACGGCCCGACCGCCTCCGAGGATCTGATCATCCCGCTCGCCCCGGCCCCGGTCGGCGTCACCGCGCACCGGGTCTACCCGGCGGCCGAGCTGCTGGCGGCCCTCGACCACTCCCCCGTCGCCGCGCCCGCGCCCGCGCTGCTGGGCGGTTCCTGACCGCTTCGCCGGGCAGCGACCCGGCACCACCCGGACGGGCCATCGCCGGCTGACCGATTCGAGTCAGTCACGGATGGCCCGTCCGGCGTTCCAGGACGTCGCGGGAGGGCCGGTAGGGTGGTCTCCGGCCCCGACGTGTGGCGTGAGTCACGAAAAGGCTGCGCGAGGGCGGTCGGATGCCGACACTGGGAACCAGCACGGAGGACCAGCTGTCCTACCCGGTGCGGAGCCGGTTCACACCTGAGCCGGCCGGCAGGATCCGCCGGCAGGGCGGCGCCCAGGGGGGTGGCCGTGCGGCGGGTGTGGATCGCGAGCGAAGCGAGGGTACAACGATGTGCCAGCACCGACCTGAGTGTCCTACCGCCGACTCCCCCGACCGCGAGGCGGCCGTCCCCGTGGCGCTCCACCCGGACCAGGGGTGGAGCCTGCTGTGCAACGGCGTCCTGCAGTTCGAGGACACCGGCGAGCTGCTGCCGGACGGCCGGGTGATCGCGCCGCACCGCCCGCTGGCGCTCGCCGCGCGCTGACCCCGCCCGGTCCCGACCGGACCGACCACGCCGAGGGCCCCGGAGGATCGCTCCTCCGGGGCCCTCGGTTCACCGGGCTCAGACGCCGTAGTCGTCCAGCGGCGGGCAGGAGCAGACCAGGTTGCGGTCGCCGTAGGCCCCGTCGATCCGGCTCACCGGCGGCCAGTACTTGTCGGCCGGGTTGACGCCGGCCGGGAAGACGGCCTCCTGACGGCTGTAGGCGTGCTCCCACTCGCCCGCCATGGTGGCGGCGGTGTGCGGGGCGTTGCGCAGCGGGTTGTCCTCGGCCGGCCAGACGCCGGAGCCGACCTTCTCGATCTCCGCCCGGATCTCGATCATCGCGGCGCAGAACCGGTCGATCTCGTGCAGGTCCTCGGACTCGGTGGGCTCGATCATCAGCGTGCCGGCCACCGGGAAGGACATGGTCGGGGCGTGGAAGCCGTAGTCGATCAGACGCTTGGCGATGTCGTCCACGCTCACCCCCGTCTCCTTGGTGAGCGGACGCAGGTCGATGATGCACTCGTGCGCGACCAGGCCGCCGGGGCCGGTGTAGAGCACCGGGAAGTGCGGGGCCAGCCGCTTGGCGATGTAGTTGGCGTTCAGCACCGCGACCTGGGTGGCGCGCTTGAGGCCCTCGCCGCCCATCAGCCGGACGTACGCCCAGGAGATCGGCAGGATCGCGGCCGAGCCCCACGGGGCGGCCGAGATCGGGCCGACACCGGTGGCCGGGCCGGCCTCGCTCTGCAACGGGTGGTTGGGCAGGTACGGCGCGAGGTGCGCGCGCACCGCGACCGGGCCGACGCCGGGGCCGCCGCCGCCGTGCGGGATGCAGAAGGTCTTGTGCAGGTTCAGGTGCGAGACGTCCGCGCCGAACTTGCCCGGCTTGGCGAGGCCGACCAGCGCGTTGAGGTTGGCGCCGTCGACGTACACCTGGCCGCCGGCCTCGTGCACCAGGGCGCAGATCTGGGTGATCTCGGTCTCGTACACGCCGTGGGTGGACGGGTAGGTGACCATCAGCACCGAGAGCTGGTCGCGGTGCTGCTCGATCTTGGCCTTGAGGTCCTCGACGTCCACGTCGCCGTCGACCAGGGTCTTGACCACGACCACCCGCATGCCGGCCATCACGGCCGAGGCGGCGTTGGTGCCGTGCGCGGAGGAGGGGATCAGGCAGACGTCGCGCTGGGCGTCGCCGTTGGCCAGGTGGTACGCGCGGACGGCGAGCAGGCCGGCCAGCTCGCCCTGGGAGCCGGCGTTCGGCTGGATCGAGACGGCGTCGTAGCCGGTCACCTCGACCAGCTGCTGCTCCAGCTCGCGGATCAGGGCAAGGAAGCCGCCGACCTGCTCGACCGGGGCGAACGGGTGCAGCTGGCCGAACTCGGGCCAGGTCACCGGCTCCATCTCGGTGGTGGCGTTGAGCTTCATGGTGCAGGAGCCGAGCGGGATCATGCCGCGGTCCAGCGCGTAGTCCCGGTCCGACAGGCGGCGCAGGTAGCGCAGCATGGCGGTCTCCGAGCGGTGGCTGTGGAAGACCGGGTGGGTCAGGTACTCGTCCTCGCGCAGCAGGCCGGCGGGCAGCGTGTCGGCGGCCTCGGCCACCTGGACGTCCTTCAGGCCGAAGGCGGCCCAGACGCCCGCCAGGTGCTCGCGGGTGGTGGTCTCGTCGCAGGAGATCGAGAGGGTGTCGGCGTCGACCCGGAACAGGTTGATCCCGGCCTCGGCCGCGGCGGCCACCACCTCGTCGGCGCGCCCGGGGACGCGGGCGGTCACGGTGTCGAAGAACGCGCCGTGGGCGAGCTCGACGCCGCCGGCCCGCAGGCCGTCGGCGAGCGCGGCCGCGTAGCGGTGGGTGCGGCGGGCGATGTCGGCCAGGCCGTCGGGGCCGTGGTAGACCGCGTACATCGAGGCCATCACGGCGAGCAGCACCTGGGCGGTGCAGATGTTGCTGGTGGCCTTCTCGCGGCGGATGTGCTGCTCGCGGGTCTGCAGCGCCAGGCGGTAGGCCCGGTTGCCGTCCACGTCGACCGAGACGCCGACCAGGCGGCCGGGCAGGTTCCGGGCGTACTGGGCGCGCACGGCCAGGTAGCCGGCGTGCGGGCCGCCGAAGCCCATCGGCACGCCGAACCGCTGCGAGGTGCCGCAGGCGATGTCGGCGCCGAGCTCGCCCGGCGACTTCAGCAGGGTCAGCGCCAGCAGGTCGGCGGCGACCGCGACGACCGCCCCGAGGCCGTGCGCCTGCTCGATCAGCGGGGCCAGGTCGCGGACCGCGCCGGAGGCGCCCGGGTACTGGAGCAGCACGCCGAAGACGCCGCGCTCGGCGATCTCGGCCGGGATGCCCTCGGACAGATCGGCGACGACCACCTCGACACCGGTCGGCACGGCGCGGGTCTCGATCACCGCGGTGGTCTGCGGCAGGGTGTCGGCGTCGATCAGGAAGACCCCGCCCTTGACCTTGGTGACCCGGCGGGCCAGCGCCATCGCCTCGGCGGCGGCGGTGCCCTCGTCGAGCAGCGAGGAGCCGGAGGTGTCCAGGCCGGTCAGGTCGGAGACCAGGGTCTGGAAGTTGAGCAGCGCCTCCAGCCGGCCCTGCGAGATCTCCGGCTGGTACGGCGTGTAGGCGGTGTACCAGGCCGGGTTCTCCAGCACGTTGCGCAGGATCACCGGCGGGGTGAAGGTGCCGTAGTAGCCCAGGCCGATCATCGAGGTGAACACCTGGTTGCGGGCGGCCAGGGCGCGCAGCTCGGCGAGCACCTCGGCCTCGCTGCGGCCGGCCGGCAGGCCGAGCGCGGTCAGGCTCTTGATGGCGTCCGGGACGGCGGCGTCGGACAGCTCGTCCAGCGAGCCGTAGCCCACGTGGGCCAGCATCTTCGCCCGGGCGGCGTCGTCGGGCCCGATGTGGCGGTTCTCGAAGGGGCTTGCCTGCTCGAGCTCGGTGAGGGTGGCGTCGCTGCGGCGACCGTTGGTCGGCTGGGCGTTCATGGGGGTCGAAGCCTCCTGGTCGATGACCGGCTGGGGTGCGGACGCCGACCGGCGTTCGCCGCTGCGCAGCAGCGGCGGCCATGAGCGCACGAACCCGACAGGCCTCCCCCTCTGTCATCGGGACCTGAGAGCTTCGCCCGCACGGGAGGCCCGGGGGCCGCCCGCCGGCTTGCACCGTCGGTGAGGGTGGTGCCGCCGGCTCCCGCGCCGGCGATCCTGCCCTGCTTTCCAGAGTGACCTGTCCCACACGGTACGGGTGCCTGAGAGATTCCGGGGAGGAGTTGCTCCTTCGGCGCCCTGACGCCCGGCTTCGGCGGGCTCAGGGACTCTCCCGAGCGGGCTCGGCGGTCGCCGCCCAGGGTACCAGCGCGGTTCCCGCGGATCACGGGCCAGGTCGGACGGGCCGGGCGCCGCCGTGCCCCGGACGGCGGCGCCCGGGTCGCCCACGTCCGATTGATGGCTTTTCGTGTGAAGTGGCGGACGGCCAGCTCCTTCGACCGCCCCCTTGACGGCCATTCGCAGGAGCAGTTGGACGGAGGACAGCGTGCAGACCGATATCGATCCGCGCGACCTGATCGGACACAAGGCGGTCGACCGGAACGGTGACAAGATCGGCACGGTGGACGAGGTGTACCTCGACGACGCCACCGGCGAGCCGGAGTGGGCCGCGGTGCGGACCGGGATCTTCGGCCGGGACGCCTTCGTCCCCCTGACCACCAGCGAGTTCGCCGGCGACGAGCTCCGGGTGCCCTACGACAAGTCACTGATCAAGGAGTCCCCGGACTTCGGGGTGGGCCAGCACCTCTCGCCCGCGCAGGAGCTCCAGCTCTACCGCTACTACGGGCTGGACGCCGGCGGTCCGACCCAGCCGGTCTCCGCCTCCAACGGTTCGGCCGCCGCGGCGGCCACGGTGGCGGCGGGCGACCGCAGCAAGGACATGGACTTCGGCAAGGTCTCCTCCGGTCCGGCCACGATGGCCCCGCCGGAGTCCTCGACGTCCTCGACGTCCTCGACGTCCTCGGCATCCTCGAACCTGAGCGCCCCGCCCTCCTTCGGCTCGGGCCCGCCGACCGCCGTGCCGATGGCCGTACCGATGTCGGCGCCGGCCGAGGCGCCCACGGTGCACGGCAGCCCGATGGCCACGGCACTGCACACGGCGCCGCCGAGGTCCGCGCCCGACACCCGGATGCCCGAGGAGAAGCAGCCCGAGCAGAAGCGGCCGGAGCAGCTGCGGCCCGAGCAGGGCCGGCCCGAGCAGGAGCGCCCGACCACCGCGGCGCCTAGCTCGCCGGGCGACCCGGTGGAGGTCACCTGCCGGGAGGAGCGCCTCGACATCACCACCGAGTGGCACGTCCTGGGCACCGCGCGGCTGCGCAAGTACGTGACCAGCGAGCCGGTGGAGCGCAAGGTCCCGGTGGTCCGCGAGCGGGTCCGGGTGGAGCGGGTGCCGGTCACCGATGCAGAGCGGGCCGCGCTGACCGAGCAGGAGATCGCCGAGGGCGTCGAGGAGGTCACCCTGCGGGAGGAGCGTCCGGTGGTGCGCAAGTACCTGGCGCCGATCGAGCGGGTGCGCCTGGTGGTGGAGCGCTACACCGAGGAGGCCGTGGTCCGCGAGGAGCTGCGCCGCGAGCAGGTGGAGATCCACGACAGCACCGCCCCGGCCGCCGCGGACACCCCGCCGACCGGCCAGGCCCAGCGGTCGGCGCCGGCCTCCGGTTCGATGCCGGACGCCCACCGCCCCGAGCCGCTGCGGCCGTCCTGAGCCACCGTCACCGTCCGCTCGTCGCAGGCCGTTCGAAGTCCCGTCCCCGCGTCCGCCGGGGGCGGGACTTCGGCTTTACCGAAGCTTCACCACTCGATATTTGACACACTGAACTATTCAGCGGCATGGTTACTTCATTCGATTCACTATCTCGTGCCTGAAGCAGCGCGCTTCGGGAAGCCAGAACCGGAGGAAGAACCGTGAGTGAGGCATCACAGCCCGCCATCACGGCCGACAAGCCGACCAGTGCCCGGGTGCTCCCCGCCCTCGTGCTGGCCATGCTGGCGTTCAGCGTGGTGCAGACCGCAGTCGTCCCGATCCTGCCCTCGCTGGCCAAGGAACTGAACGTCTCCGGCTCGAACATCACCTGGCTGATGACGGCCAACCTGCTCTCGGCCGCCGTCCTCACCCCGCTGCTCGGCCGGTTCGGCGACCTGCGCGGCCGCAAGCCGATGCTGCTGGTCTCGCTGGCCGGCCTGGTGGCCGGCTCCGCCCTCGCGGTCGGCACCCACTCCTTCACCTGGCTGGTCGTCGCCCGCGTCCTGCAGGGCGCCGGCGGTGGCGTGCTGCCGCTGGCCATCAGCATCGTCCGCGACGAACTCCCCCGGGAGAAGGTCACCGGCGGCGTCGCGATGATCAGCGCCTCGATGGGCGTCGGCAGCGGCCTCGGCCTGGTCGCCACCGGCCTGCTGCTGGAGCACTGGAGCTACAAGTCCATCTTCTGGATGGGCCTGATCTTCGGCCTGATCGCGGTCGCCCTGGTCGCCCTGCGGGTGCCCAAGGACCCGGTGACCGACAAGGAGGGCGGCGCCGACCCGCTGGGCGCACTCACCCTCGCCGGCTGGCTGTCCGCGCTGCTGGTCGCCGTCAGCCAGGGCAACAACTGGGGCTGGACCTCCAACAAGACCCTCGGCCTGTTCGCCGTCGCCGCCGTGGTCGCGCTGGTCTGGATCATCATCGAGACCAAGGTCAGCCACCCGCTGGTCGACATGAAGATGATGTCCCGCCCGGCCGTCGCCTTCACCAACATCTCCGGCCTGCTGATCGGCTTCGGGATGTACGGCTCCTTCCTGGTCATCAGCAACTTCGCCCAGACCCCGGAGAAGCTCACCCACTACGGCTTCACCGCCACCGTGCTGCACGCCGGCGTCATGCTGCTCCCCTCCGCGGTCGGCTCGATGGTCGCCGCCCCGGTCGGCGCGCTGCTGATCGCCCGCCGCGGCCCGCGGCTGCCGCTGGTCCTCGGTGGCGTGCTCGGCGCGGTCTCGATGGCCTACCTGGCCCTGCGGCACAGCGCCGAGGGCGACATCTACACCGCCTCCGCCGTCTTCGGCCTCGGTGTCGGCCTCGCCTACGCGGCCATGCCGGCGTACATCAACGGCGCCGTCCCGGTCGAGCAGAGCGGCATCGCCAACGGCATGAACGCGGTGCTGCGCACCGTCGGTGGCGCCGTCGGCACCGCCGTGATGGGCGCCATCCTGACCGGCGACACCATCAAGGGCCTGCCGATCCCGGTGCTGCTGCCCACCCTGGACGCCTACAAGCACGCCTTCTGGACGGCAGCCGTGGTCTGCCTGGTCGCCGCCGTCGTGCCGTTCGCGATCCGCACCGTCAAGTCGGCCACCACGCCCGTCGAGGCGGCCGCCACCAGCCCCGAGCTGGCCAAGACCGACGCCTGACGAGGCGTCCTTCCTCGCGGCCGGGACGGGACGCGAGGAGATCGGGCACGGGGGTCGACGAGGGCATCGCGACCACCCGGGCCCGGCCCGGCAGACGGCTCCGCACCTGGGACGGGTGCGGGGCCGTTGTCGTACCCGCCGTCGTCGTACCCGCAGCCGTCACCGCAGCGGCAGCGCGCCCGAGGCTTGCAACAGCGGATCCTCGATCGCGAAGGTGCGGACCCGGCCCGGCGGGCTGTCCGGCGTCTCGAAGCGGACCGTCACCCGCCCGACCCCGCTGCCCTGCACCCAGCCCGGCCCGTACTCCTCGTGCGTCACGTCCTGCCCCGGCCACCAGCGCCGCGGCGCCGGCTCCTGCTCCGGTTCGAACGCCGGCGTGGGCCGCTCCGGGGCGGGCTCCCCCTCCTGCGGCACCGCCGAGCCCTCCGACTCCTGCGCCGCCTCGGCCGCCTCGTGCGCCTCGTGCGCCGCGGCCTCCCGGACGGCCTGCGCGAAGAGGTCCTCCTGGGTGTAGTCCGCCAGCTGCGAGACGCCGACCCCGAGCAGCCGCACCCCGCCGGTGGTGTCCACCTGCAGGGCCAGCCGGCGGGCCGTGGAGGCGATCACCTCCTCGTCGTCGGTCGGTCCGCGCAGCGTCTCCGACCTGGTCAGCGTGGAGAAGTCGAAGCGCCGGACCTTGAGCACCACCGTGCGGCCCGAGCGCCCCGCCGCCCGCAGCCGGCGCACGCAGCGGGCCGCCAGCACGTCGATCTCGTGCATGATCCGGTCCCGGTCGGCCAGGTCGACCTCGAAGGTGTCCTCGACCGAGACGGACTTGGCGTCCCGGTCCGGCACCACCGCCCGCTCGTCGACGCCTATCGCCATCTGGTGGACCCCCGCGCCGTGCGCCCGCCCGAGCAGCTGCACCAGCTCCTCCTGCCCCGCGGCCGCCAGGTCGGCCACCGTGGTCAGCCCCACCCGCCGCAGCGCCTGCTCGGTCGCCGGCCCGATCCCGGGCAGCGCCCGCACCGGCATCGGGCTGAGCACCGCCTGCTCCGACCCGATCTCCACCAGCACCAGGCCGTCCGGCTTGGCCCGCTCGGAGGCGATCTTGGCCATCAGCTTGGACCCGGCCGCCCCCACCGAGGCGGTCAGACCGGTCCGCTCCAGGATGTCGGCCCGCAGGTCCTCCGCCAGCGCCAGCACCAGCCGCGCGCCCTCCACCGGCCCGGCCTGCGCCAGCGCGGGCCCGTACGGCCCCGCCTCCAGGTCCACGAAGGCCTCGTCCAGGCTGAGCGGCTCCACCAGCGGCGAGCGCTCCCGCAGCAGGCCCATCACGATCTCGCTGGCCCACCGGTAGGCCTCGAACCGGCCGGTCAGGAACGCCGCGTTCGGACAGAGCCGGCGGGCCTGGGCCATCGGCATCGCCGAGTGCACGCCGAACTTCCGCGCCTCGTACGAGGCGGTGGACACCACCCCCCGGCCGCCCAGCCCGCCCACCACCACGGCCTTGCCGCGCAGGCTCGGCTTGGCCGCCTGCTCCACCGCGGCGAAGAAGGCGTCCATGTCGAGATGGATGATGCTCGGCACCGTACGCACGACCCGATCATCCCGCAGGGCTCTGACATTCCGATCGAACGGCGGGGCCGCCCCCGCGCCCGGGCGCGTCCGGTGCCCGCGCTCAGTGCGCGGCCGCGTCGGCCAGCGCCCGGCCGACCCCGGCCTCGTGCGGCCCGAGGAACTGCGGGTCGGGCCGCCACCAGGCGTTCAGCAGCGCCTTCCCCGCGCCCGGGATCTCCCGCAGCCCCCCGTAGTACCAGGTCACGTCCTGCGGCTCGTCGACCCCGACGGCGTACGAGTCGATCCCCGCCGCCTCGCACAGCGCCAGGGCCCGGCGGACGTGGAAGGACTGACTGATCAGCACCGCCCGGTCGACCCCGAAGACCTGACGGGCCCGCGCGCAGGAGTCCCAGGTGTCGAAACCCGCGTAGTCGCCCACCACCCGGACCTCCGGCACCCCGCGCTGGATCAGGTAGTGCCGCATCGCGTCCGGCTCGTCGTAGCCGGCGCTGCTGTTGTCGCCGGTCACCAGGATCGCCTGCACCTTGTGCTGCTGATAGAGCGCCAGCGCCGCGTCCAGCCGGTGCGCCAGGTAGGGCGAGGGCTCGCCGTCGAACAGGCCCGCGCCGAAGACCACGGCGACCGGCGCGGCGGGCGCGCTCGCCACCGTGCCGACCCGGTCGCTCTCGTCCAGCCAGAGCCAACCGCTCGGGGCCAGCCCGAGGCAGGTCAGCAGGACCACCGCCTGGTACCAGCGGCGCTGCCCGCGCCGGCTGCCCAGCCCCGGAATCCGGCGCCCCCGACGTGTCCGGCGTGCCATCGCCACTCCCCCTGACCTTGATCGACCCACTCGCCCCCACGCAGCGCGGGGCCCGGACGGTTCCCCGTCCGGGCCCCGGTCCTTCGGCGGCGGGTCAGCCCGCGCGGTTGCGCCGCTGCGCCAGCTCGTCGGCCGGGTCGTGGCCGACCATGGTCTCGCCGGTGTCGGTGCGCTCCCCGTGCAGCCGGCCGAGCGTGGCCTCCAGCTCGCGGCCGACCGCGCCGACCGCGATGCCGAACATGCCCTGCCCCCCGCCGAGCAGGTCGACCACCTGCTGCGGGGAGGTGCACTCGTAGACCGTGGCGCCGTCGCACATCAGCGTCAGCCCGGCGAAGTCGGCCGGCTCGGCGGACCGCAGGTGGTTCACCGCGACCCGGATGTTCTGCAAGGACACCCCGGCGTCCAGCAAGCGCTTGACGATCTTGAGCATCAGGATGTCGCGGAAGCTGTACAGCCGCTGGGCACCGGCCGGGTACGCGGAACGCACGCTCGGCTCCAGCAGCCCCGTCCGCGCCCAGTAGTCCAGCTGCCGGTAGGTGATCCCGGCGGCCGCGCACGCCGTCGGGCCGCGGTAGCCGAGCAACGCGGAGGTCGGCGCGAGCCGCTCGATCGCGGGCTGGCCGGCCTGCACGGCCGGGAACCGCCCGACCCTGGGCAGCTCCGGCTCCAGGGTCTCGACCGCCGCCTCGGCACCCCACGGGGGCGCGAGCAGACTGCGACCGCTGCGCGGGAGGTGCACGGCGCACAGGCCCCCGGCAGCCAGGTCATCGCCGGTGCCGCTCATGCCAACCTCCGTCCACTGCTGCTGCGGGCCCGAGGGCCCCGGGTGGCCCAACCAAGCGGAGCCATCCCTGACGGTAAGCAGTCGCCAGTGACGCGTCAACGATCGCCACGCCGGGGCTCACCGCCAATGTCACTCCACCGAGTGGTTTTGACCGGCCCAGGAGCGGGAAGATGGAGACACTTCGCCCATCGCGACTTGCGGACGCCACCGACCGGGGATAAAGAACCCGTCAACTATCGGGCCGGGCCGCGGGACTACTGCTGACCGCCGAAGTCCTCCGGCGAGACCTGGTCCAGGAACTCGCGGAACTTCTCGACCTCGTCCTCCTGCTCGTCCGGGATCGAGATGCCGGCCTCCGCCAGCACCTCCTCGCTCCCGTAGATCGGCGTACCGGTGCGCAGCGCCAGCGCTATCGCGTCGGACGGCCGGGCGCTCACCTCCACCCCGCCGGCGAAGACCAGTTCGGCGTAGAAGACGCCCTCGCGGAGGTCGTTGATCCGCACTTCGGTGAGCTGGTGGCCCAGCGCGTCCAGCACGTCCTTGAACAGGTCGTGCGTCAGCGGCCGCACCGGCGTCATGCCCTGCTGGGCGAAGGCGATCGCGGTCGCCTCGCCCGGACCGATCCAGATCGGCAGATACCGATCGCCCCCGACCTCCCGCAGCAGCACGATCGGCTGGTTGGACGGCATCTCCACCCGGACACCCACGACGTCGAGCTCATTCACACTGGCAACCCTATGGCCCACACGGCCGATATGAAAGCGCAGCCGGTCCGGCCCACCCGATTCCGGCCGCCACCCGGCCGATCACCGCCCGCCGCGGCCCGTGACCCTACGGTTTCGGACGCAGTCCGGCCTGCACCATCGCCGCGTGCAGCCGCACCGAGAGGGTCGCCAGCTCGCGCGCGGTGGCCTCGGCGTGGGCCCGGGTCTGCGGGTTGCGGTGCCGCCGCAGCGGGGCGACCACCTGGTCGACCAGGGCCACCTCGCGGTCGGCGGCCGCCTTCACGGCGCGCAGGTGCCGCGGCTGCAGCCCGTACCGGCCCAGCTCCGCCACCAGCCGGGCGATCTGCAGCGTGTCGCCGTCGAAACCGCCGTCCGGGCCCGCCGACACCAGCCCGTACGCCTCCCACTCGGCCAGCTCGCCCTCGCCCGCCTCGGCGGCGGCCAGCAGCTCGGCCCGGCCGAGCCGGACCCCGGGCGACGGGGAACCGGCCGCGAGCAGCTCGCGGTCGGCCTCGTCCATCGGCCCCGGCCGGTGCTCGGGGGCGGGCAGCGCGGGTGGCTGCTCACCCCGTTCGATCGCGTCCAGGTGCTCGCGGATCACCCGCAGCGGCAGGTAGTGGTCGCGCTGCATGCGCAGCACGTACGCCAGCCGCTCGACGTCGGCCGGGCTGAACTTCCGGTAGCCCGAGGGGGTCCGCTGCGGCTCCACCAGCCCCTCCGCCTCCAGGAAGCGGATCTTGGAGATGGTGACCTCGGGGAAGTCGTCCCGGAGGAAGGCCAGCACGGCGCCGATGCTCAGCAGTTCGTCGCCCCGCCGCCGTGCCTCGCCCGCGCGCCGCGAGGCGGGCACGGGCGAGGACCCGAGGAAGGTGGGAGTGTTAGCGGTCACTCGGGCTCCAGCCGATGTCGTGGTCAGTACCCCCGGTAGTGGCTGGCGAAGAACACCAGCCGGTACTTGCCGATCTGGACCTCGTCGCCGTTGTTCAGCGCGACCTCGTCGATCCGCTCGCGGTTGACGTAGGTGCCGTTCAGGCTGCCCACGTCGGCCACCGTGAAGCCACCGTCCTGGCGGCGGCGGAACTCCACGTGCCGGCGCGAGACCGTCACGTCGTCCAGGAAGATGTCGCCCTGCGGGTGACGGCCGGCCTCGGTGACGTCCGAGTCCAGCAGGAAGCGGCTGCCCGAGTTCGGGCCGCGCTGGACGATCAGCAGCGCGGAGCCCGGCGGCAGCGCGTCGATGGCGGCCAGCACCTCGGGCGACAGCGCCGGGGTGGCGCCGGTGCCGGTCGCGTTGGGGTCGTAGGACTCCAGGCCGGAGATGGTGATGGTCGAGGTGGTCTCGGCCGCCCCCTCCTGGTGCACCCCGGCCCGCAGCGGCGTGCCGCAGTTGGAGCAGAACCGGGCCGTGACCGGGTTCTGGTTGCCGCAACGGGGACACGGGGTGGAGCCGGCCATGTTCACAGCCTCCTGGCGCGGCACACCCGGCTGGACGTGCCCGGCGTAGGGGTCCGGGGCAAACCCTCCACCAGAGGTTGAGGGTCCTGTCGGGAAACCTATGCGCGGCGCGCCCGAGGAATCAACCGACGCGCCGTACGACGCGCCGAAGCCTTCGGTGGGGATGCCGGCGCCCTGGGTCGCGTTGTCGTCGCGGTACAGCGGACGCTGCTGCTGGGCGTACTGGTCCGCGTCCGGCGCGGGCCTCATGCCCGGCACGCCGGATTCCTCGTCGCGGCGGTGCCGCGCCGTGGGCGCCTCGACGGCCACGTCGCGACGGTTGCTGCGGCCGAAGAGCTTTGCGAAGAAACTCACGGGCGAATCCCCTTGTGTGTGACAGACCCGCCCGCGGGGCAGGGTGAGAGGCTCGGGCACGCGGTACGCCCGGGGTCGGGCTGGTGCCGAGCAGGTGTTGTGTCCCAGTGTGACCGACCGTCCACGGTCGTCCGCCACCGGGTCCTGACGGGAGTTGACGGCGCGTCCGGATTCCGCTCCGTCACTTCGCCGCCGGCTTGCCGTACTGCAGCTGCTTGGGAGCCGCCAGCGCGTCGACGACGACCTTCTGCTGCTGGGTGATGGTCGCGCGCGCCTGGTGGTTCTCCAGCGTCCGCACCACCCCACCCGGGATGTTCAGGGCAGGGGTCAGGTCCTGCGGGTTGCCGACCACGGTGAACCGGAACGGCTGCGCGACGTCCTTGCCGTCGATCTGCACGCCACCGGACGACGCGTCGGTGAAGTAGGTACCCGCCACCACTCGAACATCGTTGATCTGAATCGCCTCCGCCCCCGCCGCTCGGAGTTCCTGCAGGGTGTCCAGCAGCATATCCGCCTTCACCTGCCCTTGGGGATCATCGATGGTCAGGACGATCCCCGGCCCGGTCGCCGGAACCGTACCCGCCAGAACACCGAGCTCGGCGCTCTTCTTCCGGGTCTGCTCCTGCGCCTCCTTGGCCTGGTTGGAGCTGTTCTCCAACTGGGCCATCGACTGCTCCAGCTGCGTCTTCTCCTGCTGGAGACGCTGCTGGCGGCTGTCCAGTTCGTCGAGGATCCGGACCAGATCCTCCTGCCGGGCGCCGCGCAGCTGGTCGTGGTCGTTGGTCGAGCGGACCTGGATCGCCAGCGCCAGCCCGAGCGAGAACAGCAGCACCGCCACCACCAGCTGGCCACGGGAGATCCGCAGCGGCCACATCGCGGCCCGCAGCCGGCGCCGGCCGTCAACCGGCTCCTGGGACCCGTCCTCCGGCTGCTCCGGCCCGGCCGGCTCCTCGGCCGCCCGCTCGGCGGGCTCCGCGACGGCCGCGGCCTTGGGTGCGGGCACCGGTACGGACGCGGGCGCCGGTTCCGGATCGGGGTCGGGTTCCGGGCCGCTCTCGGCGGCGGTCGGCCCGGCCGCCGGCTCCGGGACGGGCTGCGCCAGGTCGGCCGCCCGCTCCTCGGGCCGGTCGCGCTCCTCGGGCCGGTCCGGCGGTTCGGGCTGCCGCAGGTCGCGCTTGTCGTCGTCGTTGTCCACGCCTGCGCTCCCTACGCCCTGAACACGTGCCGGCGGATGGCCGCCGCGTTGGAGAAGATCCGGATCCCGAGCACCACCACCACGCCGGTGGACAGCTGCGATCCGACCCCGAGCTGGTCGCCCAGGAAGACGATCAGCGCCGCGACCACCACGTTCGAGAGGAAGGAGACCACGAACACCTTGTCGTTGAAGATCCCGTCCAGCATCGCGCGCACGCCGCCGAACACGGCGTCGAGCGCCGCCACCACCGCGATCGGCAGGTAGGGCACCACGGCGTCGGGGACCTCGGGCTGGACGAACAGGCCGACGACCACGCCGATCACGAGACCCAGTACGGCAATCACGGTGTTGGAACTCCTGTCCCTGCGGTGGACGATGCGGTGGCGCTCTTGGAACCGGACGGCTTGGCGGCGCGGGTCGACCGCGCCGCCGACGGGGAGTGCGAGGCCGATGCCGGGGGCGGGCTCGGGGAGGCGGAGGGCGACGGCGAGGCCGGGGCCGACGGGGAGGCGGACGCGGACGGCGAGGCGGTCTCGGGCGTGTCGGGCCGGGCGAACCGCAGCGTGATGCCCGCCGCCGCGGGCAGCTCGAGCTCCTTCTGCACCGACAGGCTCGACTTGATCCCGTAGCTGTCCTGGATGATCCGCAGGTAGCGCCCGGCCTCGCCGTCCTGGAAGGACTGCGCCAGCCGCTTGCCGTCCCCGACCGCCAGCACGGTGTACGGCGGCACCAGCGGCCGGTTGTCGACCAGGATCGCGTCACCCGCCGCCCTGATCGCGGACAGGGCGGTGAGCCGCTGCCCGTTGACCGAGACCGCCTCCGCGCCGCTCAGCCACAGACCGTTCACCACCAGCTGGAGGTCGTGGTCCTTGAGCCGGCCCGAGTTGCGGAAGCTCTCGGCCTCGCGCGGGTTGCTGATGTTGCCGCCGCTCCCGGTGGTGCCGGCGTCCTCGATCACCAGCTTCACCCCCGGGCCGCGGACCTCCCCCGCCCCCGTCCCGGCCGCCAGCGCGGCCGCCCCGCCGTCGCCACCGGCCCGCAGGGCGTCCTGCTGGGTGGTGGCGACCTTGTCCCGCAGGTCCCCCACCTGGCGCTGGAGCCGGTCCGCCGAACCGGTCGCGTCCTTGATCCGGTGCACCAGCGCGTCCCGCTCCTTGGCGAGCGTCGGCTCGGCCTCGTGCGAGGTGACCGCGCCCACCGTGACCACGGTCGCCGCGAGGGCCAGGCCCAGCGCCAGGGTCAGCCGGCCGCGCAGCGAGGAGGGCAGGCGGCTGCGCCCCTCCATCCCCCGGGCCCGGGCCGCCTCGGCGTAGCCGTCGTCCAGGCTGTGGTCCATCACGGTGGTCAGCAGGGACATCGAGGCGTCCGGGCGCGCGAAGCGTCCGTCCCGGTCACTCGGCGTCGGCGTTGCTGGCATGCGGGACATCGTCCCATGTCCCCCACCCGGCCTACGACCTGCCCCCGTGGACCGGACTCGCATTGCTGGTCGGATCGTGACAATGCGGACAGCACGGCGGGGTGGGACGGTGACCGTCCCACCCCGCCGCCCGCCGGGCGCTACCGCCCGGCGGAGTCCACCACCGCACCCCACTCGTCCAGCAGCTGCTGGGCGGCCTGGTCGTCGGGGCCCTCGGCCCACAGGTGGGTCACGGCCTCGGCCGGGTCCGGCAGGACCAGCGTCCAGCGGCCGTCCGGCTCGACCACCCGGACGCCGTCCGTGGTGTCCAGCCGCCGGCTGCCGGCTGCCTCGACCACCGAGCGCATGACCATGCCCTTGGCGGCCCACGGCGTCGCGACGTCCCGGCGCTGGATGTGCGCCTGCGGGATCCGGGCGTCGATCTGGCTCAGCGTGAGCTGGGTCCGTGCCACCAGGCCGACCAGCCGGACGAAGGCCGCGGCGCCGTCCAGCACCCCGCTGAACTCCGGCACCACGAACCCGCCGCGGCCGTCACCGCCGAACACCGTGCCCTCGGCGGCGGCAGCCTTGGCCAGGTCGTCCGGCGACGTGGAGGTCCAGATCACCTGCGTCCCGTGGTACGCCGCGACCTGCTCGGCGATCCGGGTCGTGGTCACCGGCAGGGCCACCTGGCCACTGCGCCGCTCCGCGGCCACCAGGTCCAGCAGGACCAGCAGCGCCCGGTCGTCGTCGATGACCCGACCGAGCTCGTCCACGAAGGAGACCCGCTCGCCGACCGGGTCGAAGCGCACGCCGAAGGCCGCCCGCGAGGACGCCACCAGCTCACCCAGCCGGGCCAGCCCGGCCCGCCGCTCCTCGGGGTCCTCGGTGGGCCTGGACTCGTCGAGGCCGCCGGCCACCGTCAGGGCCTCGACCCCGAGCCGGCCGAGGATGCTCGGCAGCACCAGACCGGCACTGCCGTGCGCCGCGTCCACCACGACCTTGAGCCCGGCCTCCCGGACCCCGGTGGTGTCGACCGCCCGCAGCAGGTTGCTGGCGTACGAGTCGAAGACGCTGGCCGGGTGCAGCAGGTCGCCGATCTCACCGGGGAACGCGCGCCGGAACTCCTGCCGGGAGTACACCCGGTCGAGCTTGCGCTGCCCCGCCTGCGACAGGTCGGCGCCCCGCTCGTCGAAGAACAGGATGTCCAGCGAGTCCGCCACGCCGGGGGTGGTCCGCAGGAACACGCCGCCCGCACTGCCCCGCGCCGTGTGCTGCCGGGCCACCGGCATCGGCACGTTCTCCAGGTCGCGGACGTCGATGGCGCTGGTCTGCAGGGCCGAGATCATCGCCCGCTTGAGCGCTCGCGCACCACGCGAGTGGTCACGCGCGATGGTGACGGTCGCACCCTTCTTCAGCGTGGTCGCGTACGCCCCGGCCAGCCGGACCGCCAGCTCCGGGGTGATCTCGACATTGAGCACGCCGGACACGCCGCGCACCCCGAACAGGTGCTCCTGGCCGCGCGACTCCCAGATCACCGAGGTGTTGACGAAGGCGCCGGCCTCGATGGTCTTGAACGGGTAGACCCGGATGTTGGCGGCGATGTTCGACTCTTCGCCGATCAGGCACTCGTCACCGATCACCGCCCCGTCGTCGATCCGCGCGGCCCGCATCACATCGGTGTTCTTGCCGACCACACAGCCGCGCAGGTTGGACTGCGGGCCGATGTAGACGTTGTCGTGGACCACCGCCTTGTGCAGGAACGCACCGCGCTTGACGACCACGTTGCTGCCGAGCACCGTGTGCTCGCGCAGCTCGACGCCGGCCTCCACCTTGGCGTAGTCACCGATGTAGAGGGGGCCGCGGAGCACGGCCTCCGGGTCGACCTCGGCGCCCTCGGCGATCCACACCCCGGGGGAGATCTCGAAGCCGTCCAGCTCGACCTGGACCTTGCCCTCCAGCACGTCCGCCTGGGCCTTCACATAGCTCTCGTGGGTGCCCACGTCCTCCCAGTAGCCCTCGGCGACATAACCGAAGACCGGCTTGCCCTCCTTGAGCAGCTGGGGGAAGACGTCGCTCGACCAGTCCACCGACTCGCCGGCCGCGACGTAGTCGAAGACCTCTGGCTCCATCACATAGATACCGGTGTTCACGGTGTCCGAGAACACCTGGCCCCAGGTCGGCTTCTCCAGGAAGCGCTCGACCCGGCCCTCGTCGTCAGTGATCGTGATACCGAATTCCAAGGGGTTGGGCACGCGCGTCAGGCATACGGTGACGATCGCGCCCTTCTCACGGTGAAAGGCGATCAACTCGGAAAGATCAAAATCGGTGAGCGCATCCCCTGAGATCACCAGGAAGGAGTCGTCCTTGAGCGCGTCCTCCGCGTTCTTGACGCTTCCCGCCGTGCCGAGCGGGGTTTCCTCGTTGGCATAGGTGAGGTGCATACCCAGGTCTTCGCCGTCACCGAAGTAGTTCTTGACCAGGGAGGCCAGGAACTGGACGGTGACGACGGTGTCCGAGAGGCCGTGCTTCCTGAGCAACCGTAGAACGTGCTCCATGATCGGTCGATTGGCGACCGGGAGCAGCGGCTTCGGCATGCTCGAAGTCATCGGGCGGAGGCGGGTGCCCTCTCCGCCTGCCATCACAACGGCTTTCATTGCGGGTGCGTCCTCCTTCTCGGTGGTGAACCCTGTGGATCCATCAAACCGTTCAAGAGCTTGTCTACCCGGATCAAACCGTCCGACGCACCGAGGCGACCGTGTGAAACCTCTCGGCCGCCCCCGTCCGGGCCCCGCTCAGGCCGCCGCCCGCGCCGCCTTCACGATCTGCCGGGCCTGCACCGCGTAGAGAATGCCCGCCCACCAGTACAGCACGGTGCCCCACCAGATGAAGGCCCAGCTGACCACCTCGGCCGCCGTGGAGATCCAGCTCGAGCCGGCGCCGAGCAGCAGCAGCGGGAAGGCGTACATCAGGTTGAAGGTGGCCGCCTTGCCGAGGAAGCTCACCTGCAGCGGTCCGTACCCGTGCCGGGAGAGGATCGGCAGCAGGGATCCGATGAACACCTCGCGCGCCAGCAGGAGCGCGGTCACCCACCAGGGCAGGATCTCCCGCCAGGTCAGCCCGATCAGCGTGGACAGCACGTACAGCCGGTCCGCGGCCGGGTCGAGGATCTGCCCCAGCCGGCTGATCTGGCCCCAGCGACGGGCCAGCTTCCCGTCCAGGTAGTCGCTCACCCCGCTCGCCATGAGCAGCGCGATCGCCCAGCCGTCGTTGTTCGGACCGCCGAACACCGGCCAGAGGATCAGCCACAGGAAGACCGGGACTCCCACCAGCCGGCCCATGCTGAGCAGGTTGGGAATGGTGAGGATGCGGTCCGTCTGGACCTGCGTCTCCTGGACCTCCACCGGGGGGCCTCCTGGTGCTCACGACTACTTGTGCGGCATTGACCATACAACAAGAAAGCCCCCCACCCTGGCGGGTGGGGGGCTTCTCTGAAAGATTGTTCGGCGGCGTCCTACTCTCCCACAGGGTCCCCCCTGCAGTACCATCGGCGCTATGAGGCTTAGCTTCCGGGTTC
>NZ_JBEOUL010000035.1:0-66305 GCF_040304075.1 Kitasatospora sp. NPDC094015 | reverse complement strand
CCCGGACCTGTACGTGACGCAGGACCCGGCGGTCAACGCCGTGTCCATGCCGACACCGGTCACGCTCGGGCTCCCGGTCAGGGGAGGTAGTACATCGGGTTCGGGATCTTGTACGTCTTGCCGGCGTGGCCGCCGGACAGGTCGCTGTACTGGTCACCGAAGTTGGCGACGATCTCGTAGCCGAGGCTCTCGATGTGCGCGCGGGTGCCGGACTTGTACTCGATGGTGGTGCAGGTCGCACCGCACGGCAGGTACGCCGGCGGGTTGTCCTTGTTCTTCAGGTACAGGTGCGAGGCGTCCGCCGACGGGAAGCCGACGGCGGCCAGGTTGGCCGCGGTGGACGAGCGCTGCGCCTCCGGGCGGCCGGTGACGAAGAAGACGGTGTAGCCCTGCTGCTCGGCCCACGACGCCAGGGTGTTCATGCCGAAGACGGCCGGCATGGTCTTGGTGGCGATGTACTGGGCGTTGCTGGCCGGGTTGTAGACGAAGGTCGTCTCCAACTCGTAGTTGTACGTCGACAGCGAGGTGTCGTCGACGTCGAGCACGATCGCCTTCTTCTTGTTCCGGTCGTGCCGGGCGCGCGACTGCAGGTACTGCTTGGCGTCCTTCTCGATCCCGGCGACCTGCTTGGCGTAGTTGCCGGTCGCGGACGGCCAGTGCTCGCCCTGCGCGTCGACGGTGTCGCCGTAGTACGCCTTGATGTCGCTGACCTCGTCGGTCATGTTGGTGATCTGACGGTCGGTCCGCGGCGCCTTGGCGTCGGCGAACGCGAAGCCGCCGCCCGCGACCGCGCCGCCGACGATCACGCCGACGGCGAGCGTGACGAGGGTCTTCGAGCGGCTGCCGAGGGTCTTTCCGGCCATGTGGTTCCTCCCCTGTTCTGCCGCCGGGGGCAGGGACGGGAGTCGCCTCCGCGGCCCCGGCGCGCACGATGCGGGGATGAACGTACGGGCGGGTAACCGGACTGGTCAAGCAAACTCTACGCGCGGTGTCTACGCGCGATGTCTACGCGCGCTGAGAGCGCCCATCGCACGGGCCCGGCAGGCGGCGGAAGTCGCCGGACGGCCGGAAGCTATGGGCTGCGGCGGGGGAGCGGACCGCGGACCGGACCGTGCCCGCGAGGACGCCTCGGAGGTAGTCGGCGAACCCCGAGGTCCCGGTGTTGCGGCTCGGGTGGGAAACCCCAGGGCGTGGGGGTGGTGGATCGACCTATGATCACCTGGGCTCTGGGGTCTCCGACGTGCGGGGACGGGGCGTGGTGAATGAGGAGCCGGGGCGTTGGCAGTGAGCAAGGTCGGTAGGAACACGGCGGTCGTGGTGACGGTGGCCGCGCTGGCGGCGGTCGGGCTCGGCGGGGGTGTCGGGTGGGTCGTAGCGTCCCGCAGCGGGCCGGCGGAGAAGGCGGAGCCGCCGGTCGCGTGCGACCAGCCCCGGCCCACGGACCCGCCCGCGTACGCCGGGCTCTGTGCCGCGCTCAACCGGCCGGACCTGCCGGCCCTGATGGGGACGCCCGAGGATCGGGTGACCGCCGCCCGGCCGGCGCCGTTCGCGCTCGGGGACCCGACGGTGGAGGTGCGGCTGGGCCGGAGCGTGGTCGTGCTGACGGACAGTTCGGTCACGGTCGAGGACCTGGCGGACATGTCGCAGTTCTTCCCCGCGCCCGCCACGCTGCTCGGTCACCCCGCCACGATCTACTCCACCCATGCGATGACGTTCGGGGCCGGAGCCGACGGCAAGGTCAGCACCGGGAGCGGACCGCGCACCCGCAACCTCGCCGTCGCCAAGGATCCCAAGGCACCGGGCGGCCGGGCGTACGAGATCGCGGTCTTCACCACCGACGGCACGCCCGTCGACGAGCAGGCCCTCTACCAGCTCGCCGAGACGGTCCTGCCGACCCTCCCGGGCTGGGCCGCGGCCGCGGCCTCCTGAGCCCCACCGCGAGGCTCGGGGCGACCCCGTCGGGGCACCAGGCCAGGTCGACGAGTGCGCACTCGCGGTAGCCGTACCGCATCGCGAGAGCCCGCCCGGCCGGAGTCGCCGGAGCGCACCGCGGCCTGCCGCGACCTCTATGTTGCCTTGACAACAGTTGTTCCGGCATCCATGCTGGAAGCGTGACTGCATCGACCAACGGCCTCCGCGACCACCTCGGGTACTGGCTGCGCCGGCTCTCCGACGAGGTGCACGGCCGCTTCGAGCGCGAGCTCGCCGAGCACGGTGTGACCGTGTCCCAGTGGGCCGTCCTGATCACCGTGTACCGCGGCGACGCGACCACCACCCGGGAGGTGGCCCGGTACGTCGACATCGACGTCGGCGCGGTCTCGCGCCTGGTCGACCGCCTGGTCGCCAAGGGCCTGATCTCGCGCGAGCCCGCCCTGGAGTCCCGCCGTATCCTGCGGCTGACCCTGACCGACGCCGGCCGCGAACTCGCGCCCCGACTGGCCGGGATCGCCGACCGCAACGACGCCCATTTCTTCGCCCACCTCACCGCGGACCAGCGCCTCCAGCTGGAGGAGTGGATCCGCGGCCTGGTCGGCGAGACCCGTCCCTCGACCCCGTCCCCGTGAACTCGACCCCGTCCCCGTGAAGGAGCCGGCCATGAACGCCGCCCCGACCACCGCCCGCTCGATCACCAAGACCGTCACCATCGAACGCCCCGCCCGCGAGGTCTTCGACTACCTGGCCGACCCCGCGAACTGGCCCGCCTGGGCCGTCGTGAACGTGCAGGCCATCGAGCCCACCGACGACCCCGACTGGTGGCTGATGGACACCCCGCACGGCCCCGCCCGCCTGCGCATCCGCGGCAACGCCGAACTCGGCCTCCTCGACCACGACTACGTCGAGGAGAAGGCGTCCTGGCAGGTCCCCGCCCGCGTGGTGGCCAACGGCACCGGCACCGAGTTCATGATGACCTTCTTCCGGCCGCCGGCGTTCTCCGAGGAGTTCTTCGACCAGCAGGTCGCGCTCGCCGACACCGAACTCGCCACCCTCAAGCGCATCCTGGAAGCCGACGGGTGACCCCGGACGGCACGCGCAGCCGCCGACCACTCCGGCGCGGCCCCGGCTCCCGGGGTCGCGCCGGAGTGGCTGCCGCGGCCGATCAGCGGTGGACGCTGAGGGCGCCGTAGGCCGGCAGGGCGGTGGCCAGGTCGTCGGGCTTCCCCTGCAGGACGGTGTCCAGGAAGGCGAGGGTGGCCCCGGCGACGGTGCGCGGGCTCGCGGTGCGGCCCAGGGAGCCGACGATCGTGGGCACCGGCGGCAGGTACAGCGGGCCGTCCATGAAGGTGAGGTGCGCGGCGCCCGGGACGGTGAGCCGGTAGCTCGGCGCGGTGTCGGAGTCGAGCACCTCGGTCAGGCGGGGCAGGTAGCGCGGATCGGTCGCCGGGGTGATCTCCTGGGTGAGGGCCAGCACGGGCCGGTCGAGGCCAGGTGTGGTGGGTCCGTGGGGGTAGCCGTCCAGATCGATCACGGCGCCGAACCGGTGGTCCTGCCGGGCCGCCTGCAGCGCGGCGGCGCCGCCCATGGAGTGGCCGGTCACCGCGACCCGGCCGGTGTCCAGGCGTCCGCGCAGCGGGTCGGCGTCCGCACCCCGGTCCAGGCCTTCGAGCCGGGTGAGGGCGAAGCTCAGGTCGGCGGCCCGTATCGCCGTCCAGCCGGCCGCCAGCCGGTCGTCCTCGTCGGGGTCGCCGGAGGAGTGGGTCGCGGTGGTGATCGTCCGGCCGTCGGTGAGGACCACGGCGGCGGAGTCGTACGGGTGGTCGAGGGCGGCCACCAGGTAGCCGTGGCTGGCCAACTCCTCGGCCCAGGCGGTGTTCTGGGTGCGCACGCCGCCCGACCCGGGGGAGAACAGCACAACCGGGAACCGCCCGCCCCCGGTGGCCACCGGGGCGTCGACGACCGCGTGGCTGCGGGCCCGCGGAACGCCGTCCATCAGGAAGCCCGGCAGCCCCACGCCGCCCGCGAGCGCGTCGGCGACGGTGCGCGCCTCCCGCTCGGTACGCCCGAGGTACTGGGCCCGCTGCGTGCCCGCGGGGCTCGGCTGCGCCGGGTACCAGAGCTGCGCCACGACGGTGCGCCGGTCGTCCGGATCGGGGGTGAAGGTCTCGGGGCGCAGCGGGTCGGTCCACTGCTCCACGCGGGTCCCCACCGCGAACCCGCCCGTCGGCTCGGGGAAGACGGGGACGGGGAAGGCCCAGGCTGCCACCGGGCCGGCGGCGATCAGGCCGAGGCAGGCCAGCGACCCAGGCAGCGCCAGCCACCAGCGGGCCCGCCACGGCTGCCGGCCGGTACGGCGGCGCAGTAGGGGTGCGACGGCGAACGGCAGGGCCGACGCGGCGCCGACCAGGACCGGCATTAGCTGCCAGCGGACGCCCAGCACGCCCAGCACGATCGCGGACACCACGAACAGCGCCCCGGCCGCGATCGTGACGCGGGGGCGGGCGGCGGGGGGCAGCCAGCGCGCCACCACCAGGGCGACGGCGCCGAGCAGGGCGAGGATTTCGGGAAGGGACATCGACGGTCCCGTGATGATCTCGGTCACCCGCCCATCGTCGGCGCCGGGTGCCCGCCGCCACATCGATCCCCGGTCGCCCTGGTCGGCGGCCCGGGGTTGCAATCCGGGGCGGGGCCGGTGCGACCCGGGTGGAAGTCCGGCGGGCCGGATCGGGGACCGTTCTGCGACCCCGGGCGGTAACGGTCCTCCTCCTGCGGTCGTAGCTCGGCGTGGTGGGGTCGACCGGTGGGCTCATGTGCCGCGCCGGCCCGCGGTCTACCGTGACAGGGCCGCGGCGCGTGCCGGGTGGCGCGCGGCGTACCCGCCCGGCCCCGGACCCGGGTCGGCCGAACGAGCCCCGCGCCCGACCCGGGCCGCTCGTACGCGGTGGCGGCCCCGGCCGGGGCCGCCATGACGATGGATCGACAGGACCAGGTGGATGACCGAGACGGCCGCGCAACCCGGCGGCGCCCACCGCGCCCGCCAACCGGACCAGTTGCAGGACGGCTGGGTGCGGGCGGCCCGACGGCTGACGGGGTACGCCGACCCGGCCCGGGGCCGGGCCGCGCGCGTGGTGGCGGGCGCCGCCCGCCGGTGCCCCCGGCTGCCGCCCGCGGTGGGGGACGCGCTGCTGGCGGCGCTCCTGCTCCTCAACGTGGCGACCACCCACCCGCCGCACGAGCTGCCGGTGGCCGCGGCGCTAACCGCGGCCCTCGCGTTGCCCCTGCTGTGGCGGCGCCGGGCCCCGCTCACCGTGTTCGGGGCGGTGACGGCCGCGGCCCTGGTCCAGTGGCTGCTGGACGTCCAACTGCCGGCGGACATCGCCCTGTTGGTGGCTCTCCACACGGTGGCGGCGAACACCGGCCGGCGCGGCGCGCTGCTGGCCGGCGCCGTCGTGGAGGCGGGGGCACTGCTGGCCTGCCTGCGCTGGGCGCCGGACGGCGCGTTCCTGACGCCCTTCGTCGCGGTGACCGCGATGACCGTGGCGGCCGCCGTGCTCGGGGTGAGCGCGCGGACCACCCGCGCCTACCTCGCCGCCGTGCAGGAGCGGGCCGCCCGCCTGGAGCACCAGCACGACCAGCAGGCGCGGCTGGCCGTCGCCGAGGAGCGGACCCGCATCGCCCGCGAGATGCACGACATCGTCACCCACAATCTGTCCGTCATGGTCGCGCTGACCGACGCCGCGCTCTACGCGCAGCACCGCTCGCCCGACCGGGCCACCTCCGCGATGCTCCAGATCTCCGAGACGGGCCGCCAGGCCCTGACCGACATGCGCCGCTCGCTGGGCATCCTGCGGACCGACGAACCGGACGCCGAGCGCCACCCGCTGCCCGGCATCGCCCAGTTGGCGACGCTCGCCGACCAGATGTGCGCCGCCGGGCTGCCGACCCGCCTCGAGGTCCACGGCGCCCACGCCCACGTACCCGCCACCGCCCAACTCACCGTCCACCGCCTGGTGCAGGAAGCCTTGACCAACACCCTCAAGCACACCCCGGCCGGCACCCGCGCGACGGTCCGGGTCCGCTGCTCGACCGGCGCCGTCTCGGTCGACGTCACCGACAGCGGCCCCCGCCCGCCGCGCCCGGCCGCCGCACCGACGGCCGCGCCGGCCGGACACGGCATCCCCGGCATGTGCGAGCGCGCGGCCGCCTACGGGGGGACCTTGCAGGCCGGCCCGCTCCCGGGCGGTGGCTGGCGGGTCCGCACCCGCCTGCTGCTCGGCAGCGGCGGGGAGGTGCCGGCATGACGATCCGGATCCTGATCGTCGACGACGAGGCGCTGCTCCGGATGGCCTTCAGCACGGTCCTGGAGGCCCAGCCCGACATGGCGCCGGTCGGCGAGGCCGCGGACGGCGCCCAGGCCGTCCGGCTCGCCCGCGAACTGCGGCCCGACGTCGTCCTGATGGACGTCCGGATGCCCGGGACCGACGGGATCGAGGCGACCCGGCAGATCGTCGCGCTCTCGCCGCGGAGCAGGGTGCTGATCCTCACCACCTTCGACCTGGACGAGTACGCCTTCGCCGGGCTCGACGCGGGGGCCTCCGGGTTCCTGCTGAAGAACACCAGGCCCGAGGAGCTGCTCGGCGCGATCCGCAGCGTGGCCGCGGGCGACGCGGTGGTCTCCCCGCGGGTCACCCGGCGCCTGCTGGAGAGGTTCCGTCCGCACATCCCCGACGGCCGCACCGCCGAGCGCGAGGAGCGACTGGGCCGGCTCAGCGCCCGCGAGCGCGAGGTGCTCGTCCAGGTCGGCCGCGGCCTGTCCAACGCCGAGATCGCGGCCGCGCTCCACCTCGCGGAGGCGACCGTGAAGTCCCATCTGGGGCGGATCCTGCAGAAGTTGGAACTCCGCGACCGGATCCAGGCCGTGGTCTTCGCCTACGAGAGCCGCCTGATCCATCCGGCCTGACGCCGCACCGGCGTGCGCGCCGGCGGGGCGGGTAGCCGGGCGGGTGGCGGGGCGGGTGACCGGGCGGGTACTGGCCAGCCGGTCGCCGAGATGGGATCTTGGTCGAGGGTAGGGAGTTCGGGGACCAACGGTCCGCCGGTCGCCCGATCCTGGCCGGTCGAACGAGTGGAGAGGTGGGGGACATGGTGGGTGTGGTGCTGATCGTGCTGCTGGCGTTGGTCGTCGGCGGCTGCGTCTGCGTGGTGTGGGCCGAGCGTGGCGGGCCCCGGTGGGTCCGTGGTGCGGCGCGGGTGACGCTGTCGGCGGGTGAGGTGGTGCGCCGCGCGGAGAAGCGCCGGCGGCGGAGCGGGCGGCGCAACGACGGTGCCGGCGAGTGAGGTTCGGCCCGCCCGCCCGTTAACGCTACGGATTTGCTTTAGCTGGGCGCCACGCCTAGGGTCGACTAAAGCAAACTCTTAGCGATTAGGGCTCCGGCTGCACGCTGCCGCCGGAGCCCCGGACCACGAGGGAGAACGTCCGTGCCCCCCGTCGAACTCACCCCACCGGAGGCCGGCTACCTGGCCGCCCGCGCCGGGCTGGTGCTGCCCGCCGAGCGCGAAGCCGCGGTGGCGGCCGTCGCCAACCACATCCAGCGCGTCGTCTCGGTCCTGCGCGAGCTGGACTTCGCGCAGACCCCGCCGGCCGCCGCCTTCCGCGCGGGGGAGGGGGAGCCCGATGCAGCCGTATGAACTCTCGCTCGCCGCCGCTTCGGAGGCGATCCGCGACCGGCGGCTGTCCCCGGTCGAACTGGTCGACTCCGTCCTCGGCCGCGCCGAGCAGGTGGAACCGCACCTCAACGCGTACGTCGCCGTGGCGGCCGAGCAGGCGCGCGAGGCCGCGCTCGCCGCCGAACGCGAGGCGGCGCAGGGACGCTTCCGGGGGCCGCTGCACGGCATCCCGATGGGCCTCAAGGACCTGATCGACGTCGCCGGGATGCCGACGACGGCCAGCTCCCGGGTCCGCACCGGCCACCGCGCGGAGGCCGACAGCACGGTCGCCGCCCGGCTCACCGCGGCCGGGGCGGTCCTGGTCGGCAAGACCCACACCCATGAGTTCGCCTTCGGCCTGACCACCCCGCAGACCCGCAACGCCTGGGACGGCGGCCGGGTCGCCGGCGGCTCCAGCGGCGGGTCCGCCGTCGCGGTCGCCTCGGGTGCGGCCACCTTCGCGCTGGGGACGGACACCGGCGGGTCGATCCGGGTGCCGGCCGCCCTCAACGGGGTCGTCGGCCTCAAACCGACCTACGGACTGGTCCCCCGGCACGGCGTCACGTCGCTGTCCTGGTCGCTGGACCACGTCGGGCCGATCACCCGCACCGTCGAGGACGCCGCCCTGGTGCTGACCGCGCTGGCCGGCCACGATCCGCGCGACCCGGCCTCGCTGGCGGTCCCGGCGGTGGACCACCGGCCAGGCCCGGACACCGACCTGACGGGACTGCGGATCGGCCTGCCCCGCAGCTACTACTTCGACCGCGTCGACCCGCAGGTCGAGACCGCCGTGCGGGCCGCGGTGGCGGAGCTGGCGGCGCTCGGCGCGCAGCTGGTCGAGGTCGACATCCCGATGACCCGCTACATCCAGGCCGCCCACTGGGGGCTGATGGTCCCGGAGGCCAGCGCCTACCACGAGCGCACCCTGCGGACGGTCCCCGAGCTGTACCAGGACGACGTCCGGATCCTGCTGGAGGCCGGCGAGTTGCTGGGCGCCGGCGACCACCTGCGCGCGCAGCGCGCCCGGACCATGATGCGCGCCGGGTGGGCCCGGCTGCTGGAGGAGGTGGACCTGATCGCCGCCCCGAGCGTCCCGGTGACCGCGGTACGGGCCGGCGAGGAGGCGGTCCACTGGCCGGACGGCACCGTCGAGAGCGTGTCGGACGCCTACGTGCGGCTCTCCGCCCCCGCCAACCTCACCGGGCTGCCCGCGCTGTCCCTGCCGGTCGGCCACGACACGGCGGGCCTGCCGATCGGCCTGCAACTGCTCGGCCGGCCGCTCGGCGAGCGCACCCTGCTGCGGGTGGGCCACGCCTACGAGCGGACCCGCCCCGCCCGGGGGCTCGCCCCGGTCTCCTGAGCGCGGGCGCCCATCCCGTACGGCGTCGGGTCACCCCGAAGGGCCGCGACGCAACAGCGCCGCGGCCCCGGTCGGTGGAGGGTCAGGAGACGTTGAGCGCGGTGTCGTCGACGACGAAGCTGGTCTGCAGGGACGAGTCCTCGGTGCCGGTGAACTTGACGGTCACGCTCTGGCCGGCGAACGCGGAGAGGTCGTAGCTGCGCAGCGTGTAGCCGTTGCCCTTGTTGAGGTTGCTGAAGCTCGCCAGCGTCGTCGAGCCGGCCTGGACGGTCAGCTTGTCGTACGCGGTCGAGGTGGTGGTCTCGGCGGTGTCGATGTGCAGGTAGAAGCTGAGGGTGGCGTGGCAGCCCGCCGGGACGGTCACCGTCTGGGCCAGGCTGTCGGTGTGGGTGGTGCCGTAGCCGTCCAGCCACGCCTTCCAGCTGCCGCCGTGCGCGGCCTCGCTGCTGGAGCTGTCGACCACCCCGGAGGTGGCGCTCCACGGGGCGGCGGCGCCGGTCTCGAAGCCGGCGTTGCCGAGCAGCTGGCCCGCGGTGCAGGTGCCGCCGGTGCCGGTGACGGTCCAGGAGAAGGTGGTGGAGCCGGCGGCGCCGGTGGTGTCGGTGGCGGTCACGGTGGTGGTGTAGCTGCCCGCGGTGCTCGCGGTGCCGGAGATCAGGCCGGTGGCGGCGTTGACGGACAGGCCGGCGGGCAGGCCGTTCGCGCCGTAGGAGAGGGTCTGGCCGGAGGCCGAGTCGGTGGCGTGGATCTGCAGGCTGACCGCTGCGCCCTGGGCGGTGCTCTGGCTGCCCGGGTTGCTGACGGTCACGGTGTTGCCGCTGGTGGTGCCGGCGGTGAACCCGGCGGTGCCGTTCGGCGTGCCGAGGCCGGTCGGGCCGTCGTACCCGGTGGCGGCGGTGCACAGGTAGGACGGCGAGCAGCTGCCGTTGGCGCCCGAGGTGACGTCGTTCAGCGCGGAGGTGTGGGCGTACGGGTAGGAGGCCGGGGAGGTTCCGGCGGCGGGGGTGCCGGCCAGGGCGTACACAGCCGCGATGATCGGGGCGGAGGCGCTGGTGCCGCCGTAGACGTTCCAGCCGGAGCCGCCGTAGGTCTGGTAGACCGCGACACCGGTGGCCGGGTCGGCGACGGCGGAGACGTCCGCGACGGTGCGCTTGGCGCAGCCGGTGTCCTTCTGCCAGGAGGGCTTGGCGTCGTAGGCGGAGCAGCCGGAGCCGGCGCCGTCGCCGCCCGAGCTGGTGCCCCAGACCTTCTCGCTCCAACCGCGGGTGTTGGAGGCGCGGTTGAGGCTGGTGCCGCCGACCGCGGTGACGTACTGGGAGGCGGCCGGGTACTCGGCGCCGTAGCCGGAGTCGCCGGAGGAGACGGTGATCGCGACGCCCGGGTGGTTGAAGTAGGAGCTGTCGGAGCTCGGGTCGGTGGAGTCCTCGTCGCCGCCGTAGCTGTTGGACACGTACTTCGCGCCCATGCTGACCGCGGTGTTGACGGCGGTGCCGAGCGTGTCCATCTCGGCGCTGTCCGCCTCCACCAGCAGGATGTGGCAGCTGGGGCAGACGGCGCTGACCATGTCGACGTCGAGGGAGATCTCGCCGGCCCAGCCGCTGTCCGCGGTCGGGTAGGAGGTGCCGCCGCGCTGGTCGACCTTCTTGAAGCAGCCGTTGGCGGTGGTGCAGGCCGGCAGCCCGTACTGGGAGCGGTAGGCCGCGAGGTCGGACTCGGCCTTCGGGTCGTCGTAGGCGTCGACGATGGCGACGGTCGCCCCGGCGCCGGCCGAGGCGGGCAGGCTGTAGGCGGAGGCCAGGTCGCTCGGGCCGTAGCCGGACGGCAGCAGGTTCGGGGCCAGGCTGTGCTGCTGGACGATGTCGGTGCGGGCCAGGGCGAGACAGGCCATCTCGCCGGGGTGGCTCGGCGCGGCGCACACCCGCTTGGTGGCGACGGCGCCGCTCTGCCCGTCGGTGTGCGCGCTGGCGCCGGGGGCGGAGACCGCGAGCAGGCCGGCCGCCGCCATGGCGAAGGCCGGCAGTGCGGCGAGGAGCCTGCGCAGCCCGGGCGGGCGCGGGCTGGTGAGGAATGGGGAGCGCAAGAGTCGACCCTCCGTGGGGGGTGAGGACGCGGCCGGTCCCGGCATGGGGTGCGCGCCGGTACGGGCTCGGGCCCGTGCTGACGGATCTCGGCATGGTGCGGACCGGCCGCGGCTGGTGGCCGTGGGCCGGATGTGCCTGCGCGATGGGGGAGTTGCAGGGTGCCCGCCGACATGTCAGGCGCATGACATGCCGACGGCGGTGCCGGACCGTTGCGCCGTACGGGGTCCGTCCGGTCGGCGCGCCACGAGGCTACGTGCGGGCCGTCGTGCGGCTCAAGGCGCGGCCGCCAGGCTTTACTGCGCCTTGTCCATCAATTGCCCAGCGCCAGACGGGCGTTGGGTGGAGTGGTACGGGTGGGGCAGGCCACGCGCCCCGGATGCCAACCGGAGTGCTGTGCGGCACGTTTGTCGGAGTGTCATGTTCATTTACCGTGCGTCGACGTACAGTTCACCGAACCGACCACCCGAACCGGCGAAGGGGACCATCCTTGACCACTCACCTCCGGCACCGGGCCGGCACGCGACTGCTCTCGGCGCTGGTGGCGACCCTGTGCGGGATCATCGCCGCCACCGCGCTGGGCGCCGCCCCGGCCGCCGCCGATCAGCGGCGCGCCGTCTACGCCATCGCGCACCGGGTCGACACCCTGGACGGCGTCGACGCCGCGCTCGCCCACGGCGCCAACGGCATCGAGATCGACGTCTGCGCCTGGTGGAACCCGAACGAATGGCGCGCCTACCACGACTGCTCCTCGGCGGGCGACAACCGGCTCGGCCCCGGCTTCGACAGCATGATCGACCGGATCCTCGCCAACGCGGCCGCCGGCCGCCGGCTCGCGCTGGTCTGGCTGGACATCAAGGACCCCAACTACTGCGGCGAGCAGCCCAACCGCGCCTGCAGCGTGGCCGGGCTGCGCGACAAGGCGCAGCGGCTGACGGCCGCCGGGATCCAGGTGCTCTACGGCTTCTACGAGTACCACGGCGGCAGCACCCCGGACGTCGGCGGCCGCGGGTGGGCGAGCCTCGAGGGCCGGCTCGGCCCGCTGGAGGGCATCACCACGACCGGCACCCGTGACCAGGTCCGCACCGCCTTCGACCGCTCCGGTGCCGGCTTCCCGAGCGGCCGCCGGGTGATGGACTACGGCGACAGCGACATCACCAAAGGCTTCGGGAACTGCACGGAGGCCGGCTACAACACCTGCGCCGAGCTGAAGAAGGGCGCCGGCGACCGCGCCGCGGGGCGGCTGGCGGCCACGCTGTCCTGGACGACCACCTACAACGACCCCTGGTACGTCGACAAGCTGCTCGGCGAGGCGGGCGTGGACGGGATCATCGCCGGCTACGGCGCCTTCACCGGCGTGCGCGAGTACGACAACGGCTGGCAGTGCGCCAACGCCGTCAACCTGGTCCGGGACTGGGTGAACCGGCACGGCGCCACCCACCGGATGGCCACCCCGGGCGACCGCCTGTTCCGGTAGCCGCCGCGCCGGGGGATCAGTGGTCGATCCGCTCCCGGCCGCGCTCCGGCGGCCGTCCGGCGAGCTGCTCCGGGTCGCGGCTGCGGTGGACCAGGTCAGGGGTGAACCGGCCGGGTGAACGGGCCGGCGGTGGACGGGCCCGCCGACTGGCGGGACCGCCCGCCCGGCGCTGCCATGGGTGCATGGACCAGCTCAGCATCCGACGATGGACCGCCTTGCCGCTGGCCACCGGCGCGGCGCGCGCCGACAGCCCGCCCGCCCTCATGGCGGTGGCCGCCACCAGCGCGCTCGGTGTCCGGTTCGCCCTGATCGGCCACACCGGGGTGACGGCCGCGCTGCTCGCCCTCGCGGCGGCGGTGGTCTGGCTGCTCACCGCCGCGGGCGCCACCCGTGCGCCCATCCGCCGCCGCGCCCGCCTGATCACGCGGGCGGCGGGACCTGAGGGCCTCCGGCGGGGAAGCGCCCGCGCCCGAGCGTTTGCCGCGGGCCCCACCGGTCAGGCGGGAGGGGACGACGAAGCGGCACGACGGAGGAAGGGAACCGGTGACATGAGGACCAGCACGAGCCCGTACGGCGGCGGCCCGACGGTGGCCCGGCCGGCGTGGGAAGGCGGACGGCGATGAGTGCGGAACGCACGGCCGAGGGCGGCGGCGACCGGACGGAGGGGGACTCGGGGGAGTCCGCGGCCACGGCCCACGCCGGTGCCCGGGTGCGCCACGCCGCCGAGCGGCTGCGGACCGGGGGATCCCGGGTGCGGCAGCAGGCCACCGGCCTGACCGACACGGCGACCGCGGCCGTCGGCCCGCACCCGGAGGGCTCCGCCCGCGAACTCGTCCTGGAGGTCGCCCGGTACGGCGGCCCGGTGCTCGCGGTGGTCGGCGGCGCCGCCCTCGGCACCGCCACCGCCGTGGCCCTGACGCGCCGCCGGAGATGACCGCCGGGCGGATGCGGTCCGGTGCCTCCCCGCTCAGCGCCGGTCGGTGCTGAGGCCGTCCAGGGTGAGGTCGAGCAGGCGTTCGGCCTGTTCCCGCTGGTCCGGCTTGCCCGAGGTGAGGGCGATGCCGGTGAGGGCGGCGAACATGTCGGCGGCGCTGATGTCGGAGCGGAGGGTGCCGGCCTCGACGCCCGCGTCCAGGAGCGAGGTCAGGGCGGCCATCATCATCTCGTGGCTCTGGGCGTAGGGGTTGACGCCGGAGTCGACGAGCGCGCGCAGGGCGTCGGCCATCCCGAATTTGGCGGTGGCGTAGTCGATGAAGCGGCCCGTCCAGGCCCGCAGCGCATCGCGCGGGGCCAGCGTGGCCAGCAGGTCGGGGGCCGCGTCGCACAGCCGGA
The DNA here is from genome assembly GCF_040304075.1 of Kitasatospora sp. NPDC094015. Lineage (NCBI taxonomy): Bacteria > Bacillati > Actinomycetota > Actinomycetes > Kitasatosporales > Streptomycetaceae > Kitasatospora > Kitasatospora sp. NPDC094015. The sequence goes on along the minus strand of NZ_JBEOUL010000035.1, from coordinate 52,417 downwards.
TCAGCTCGTTGCGGTAGGCCGCCTCGATGAGGACCTCTCGGGTGGGGAAGTTGCGGTAGAGCGTGCCGGAGCCGACGCCGGCCTCCTTGGCGATGCGCTCCAGATGCGCTTCCAGCCCCTCCTCGGCGAAGACCCGCACCGCGGCCGAGAGGATCTTGTCCCGGTTGCGCTGTGCGTCGGCCCGTAGGGGGCGCCCTGTCTCTCCGGCCATCCGCGGTCTCCTGTCGTCCCGAGCTTGCTAACCGGCGACGCCTCCACTTACAGTGAGGAAACTGGGGGCGCCTCCACTTTCACTCTAGGGCATGCGGGCCCGCATCCGCCGCACAGGGCACCTGCATGCCCTCGGCCGGGGCTTCACACCCGCACGACTCCCGCTGCGCACGCAGCACACCTCGCAGATCCACCCGTTCATCGAAGGAGAAGAAGATGAGTCTCTCGCTCGTCGACAAGGTCGCCGTCATCACGGGCGGCGCGTCCGGTGTCGGCCTGGGCATCGCCCAGGAGTTCGTCGCCCACGGCGCCCACGTGGTCATCACCGACCTGCAGCAGGAGGCACTCGACCGGGCGGTCGCGGTGATCGGGCCGAACTGCTCGGGGATCGTGGCCGATGTCACCAAGCTCGCCGACATGGAAGCCGCCTACCGGCAGGTGAAGGAGCGTCACGGGCGACTCGACGCGGTCGTGGCCAACGCCGGGATCGGCGCCCACGCCCCGCTCGGCGCGATCACCGAGGAGCAGTTCGACCGGACCTTCGGCGTCAATGCCAAGGGCGTCCTGTTCACCGTTCAGCCCGCGCTCGCGCTGCTGCCGCCCGGCGGCACCGTCGTCGTCATCGGCTCCACGGCGTCCATCCAGCCGCCGCGCGGGATGAGCCTGTACGGCGGCTCGAAGGCCGCGGTACGCAACTTCGTCCGGGCCTGGATCCAGGACACCAAGGGATCGGGCATCCGGATGAACATCCTCAGCCCCGGCGCGGTCGACACCGACTCCCTGCGCAGCGCGCTGGCGATGGCCCAGGGAGCCGACCAGGTGGATGTCGCGGTCAAGGCCATGGGGGAGGGCAACCCGACCGGACGGATCGCCGACCCGCGCGAGATGGGGAAGGCCGCGGTGTTCCTCTCCAGCGACGCCTCCAGCTTCATCACCGGCGTCGAACTCTTCGCGGACGGTGGCATGGCACAGGTCTGAGCCTCCCCGCCCAGCCCCGCCCGCCTCCGCTCCCCGGCGGCGGGCGGTGCGGACGGTGCCGGACCGGCGTGCGGGCCGCCCGTGGGGCGTGCGGGGGCGCGGGGCGGGACCGGCGTGATCCCGGGCGCTGGTGGGCCGTACGGGGGACCGGGGCAGGCTGGTGGCAGCACTGCGAGCAAGGAGGCGTGAGATGGCCAGTGGGTTCCAGCGGGCCAAGGCCCAGGCGATGTTCGAGGCGTTCGACGCCGACGGCAACGGCTACCTGGAGGAGGCGGACTTCGAGGCGCTCGCGGCGCGCTGGGGCCGGCTGCCCAGGGTGGCCGCGGTACCCGAACTGGCGGCGCGCGTCCGGGACGTGATGGTGGGCTGGTGGGGCCACCTGTCGGCGGGCGCCGGCGGGGCGAGCCGGATCGACCTGGACGGGATGATGGCCACGGTCGACCGGCTGCCGGCGATGGCGGCTGCGGTCACCGCGACGGCCGACGTCATCTTCGATGCCGTGGACGAGAACGGGGACGGCCGGATCTCCCGCGACGAGCACCGGCAGTTGATCGACGTCTGGCACGGCCGCCCCACCGCCACGGGTGACGTCTTCGACCGGCTCGACCAGGACGGCGACGGGTACCTCGGCCGCCCCGAATTCGCCGCACTGTGGACGCAGTTCTGGGTCAGCGACGACCCGGCCGAGCCGGGCAACCTGATGTGCGGTCCGGTGGCCGGCGCCGCCGCCTGACCGGGCGGCCCCGGCGCCGGGCCTCACCACTCCCGGGGCTCACCACTCCCGGGTGGCGATCAGCTCCTCCACGTCCGCGTCCGCGAACCCGTAGGCGGACGCGACGAACCAGAAGGCCTCGGCGATCCACTCCCGCGCGACCGTCTCGATGCCGCTGCCGGCCGCCTCGAACGCGGCCTCCAGGTGGTTGAACTCCTCCGTCGCGGCCTGCGTGAGCGCGTACAGGGCCGCAAGGTCCGGAGGCTGCTCGGCCTCGATCCGCTCGCACAGCCGCAGCAGGATCGCCCGGCCCGCGTCGACGACCTGGTCGGGGAAGTGCGGGTCCGCATACATCGGCCGCAGGAAGCCGTACCCCGTCACCCGCTCGTTGGTGATCGGCACGGCGCTGCTCCATCCCTCGGTGACACCGGCTCGCCGATCATGCCCGGCCGCACTGACAGCACTACCGACGGGCCGGCGGTGAGGACGCCGTGCCGGGGCCGGGACGCCGCAACTCGGCGTCCCGGCCCGGGAGTCGGCGGCGGTCGGCGCTACCCCTGCCGGGCCGGTCGGCGGGTGGGCCACCAGATGGCCCGGCCGAGCAGGGCCGCGAGGGAGGGGACCAGGACCAGCGAGAGGACCAGGGCCGAGAGCATGATGCCGAGCGCCATGGCGAACGCGACCTGCTCGCTGCCCGGCGTGGTGGCGAGGGTGGCGAAGGAGCCCGCCAGGACGAGCCCGGCGGTGGCGATGGCCGGGGTGGTGTGCCGGACGGCGCGGGCCACGGCGGTACGGGCCGGGCCGGGGCGCCGCATCTCCTCGCGGATCCGGTCGGCGATCAGGATGTTGTAGTCGGTGCCCAGCGCCACCACGAACAGGAACAGCACCAGCGGCAGGGTGAAGCTGACGCCCGGTCCGTCGAGCGCGTGCTGGAACAGCAGGGTCGCGGCGCCGAGGGTGGCGGCGAAGCCGAGCCCGACCGAGAGCATCAGCACCACCGGCGCGAGCAGGCTGCGCAGGAGCAGCAGCAGGATCAGCCCGATCAGCACGGCCGCGACCGGGAACACGATGGTCAGGTCGTGGTCGACGGCGGCCGACACGTCGGCGAAGATCGCCGCCGTGCCGCCCACGTGGCCGGTCGTACCGGCGGGCGCGTGCTCGGCGACCGCGGCCCGGATCGGCCCGGAGACCAGGTCGCGGGCGCGCTGGCTCTGCGGGTCGGCGGTCGGGTAGAGGTCGATCCGGGCCGCCCGGTGGTCCTGGTTCAGCACGGTCGCGCCGACCTTCCCCACCCCGTCGACCTGGCCGAGCGCCCGGGCGAGGCCGTCGAAGCCGGCCGCGGTGAGGGTCGAGCCGTCGGTGGCCGTGAGGTAGACGCTGGTCGGGTCCGACACGCCGGCGGGCAGGGCGCGGGAGATCTCGTCGGCGGTGGCCACCGCGGCGGTCCGGGTGCCGGACCCGCCCTGGCCGTAGTCCATCCGCAGGCCGATCAGCCCGGCGGCCAGCGTGGCGAGCAGGGCGAGCGAGGCCACCAGCATGGCCGCCGGCCGGCGGGTGACCAGCGCGCCGAGCCGGGCGGCCCGCCCGTCACGGGGCTCCTCGCGCAGCGCCCGGGAAGGCCAGAACATCTTGCGCCCGGCCGCCGCGAGCAGCGCCGGCAGCAGGGTCAGGCTGCCGAGCAGCATCACCAGCACCGCGACGGCGATCGCCGGCCCGAGCGAGCGGAACTGCCCGAAGGTGGCCAGGCCCAGGGTGGCGAACGCGGCCACGATGGTGAGCGCGGCCGATGTGATCGCGGTGCCGACCCGGGCCGAGACCTCGGCGGCCGCCTCCCGCGCCGGCTGCTCGGGCCGGGCGCGCAGGTGCTCGCGGAAGCGGAACAGCAGGAAGAGCAGGTAGTCGATGCCGATACCGAGCAGGACCACGTTGATCAGGCCCGGGGTGCCCGCGTCGAGCTTGCGCCCGGTGAGCATCGCCGCGCCCGCGACGGCCCCGCCCGCGACGCCGCCGATCATGGCCACCGCGAGCAGCGGCAGCACGGCGGCCAGCACGCTGCGGAACACCAGCACGTTGAGCAGCACGATCAGCCCGACCACCAGCGCGCTCCCGACCGTGGCGGCGGTCCTGGTGTCGTCGGTGCTGTCGACCGTCCCGGCCAGCGGGCCGGTGAAGCCGGTGCGCAGGCCCGCCTCGGCGAACTGCGCGCGGGTGGTGTCCCGCAGGGTCCGGTAGACGCCCTGCACCCCCTTGTCGGTGGGGTTCCCGGCGAGTTGGACGGAGAGCAGTTCGAAGCTCCGGTCGGGTGCGGTCATCGCCGGCGCTATCCGCGGGGTCTGCGAGCGGTCGGGGACCAGGAACCGTGGCAGGTCGTCCTCGACGGGCATGACCACCCGGCGCTCGGCCAGCTCGGCGGCCTTGCCCTCGATCAGCCGCTGGTCGGCGTCGGTCAGGGCCCGGCCGTCGGACCGGGCGACCAGGACCGTCACGGAGGTGGCGTCGGGGTCGACCCCGAACCGGTCCTCGGCGATCCGCAGGGCGGCCGCCGAGTCGTAGCCGCTCGGCAGGAAGTCCCCGGTCTGGTGCTGGGTGACGCGGGCGATCAGCATCGGGGCCAGGCCGGCCAGGGCGACACCCAGGACCACCCAGAGGGCGATGACCTTCCACGGGTGCCTGGTGGAACATCGGGTCAGAGCGCGGATCACGGTGTCCTCCGGCGGACGGAGTCGAGGGGCGGGTCGGCCGGGTGTTCCCGGCCGGTCTACAGACCATCACCGGGGGTGGCCGGCGGGCGTCGGGGCAGCGGATGATCCGCACCGGGGCCCAGGGTCCTTCCCCGGTCCGGACCCAGGACCCTGCTCCTGGTCCGGCACCCTGCGCACCCCCGCCGAACGGCGGTGAAGCACGGCCACCACCCCTGCCACCTCGGCCGATGTGCGACGCTGTCCCCGCAACGGACCGGCGGGCGACCCCGCGGACCGGGCCGCGGACGGACCCGGCGCGGAACCGGAACGAACCGCGCGGCCCGGACGGAACCGCAGCACAGCACGGAACCGCGAACAGCACGGAACGGGGAGGCGGGACATGGCCGGCAGGCCGGACACAGCGGCGGCGGACGGGCCCGGCGGCATACCGTGGGAGCCCCTCGGGGCGGACGACGCCGAGCCGGCCTGGTCCCGCAGCGACCGGCTGGTCACCGCCGGCGCCTGCGCGCTGAACCTGCTCGGCTACGTGTTCGTCACCGACCCCGACGGGCGGCGCGCGGCGAGCGTGACCGGCTTCCTGCTGCTCGCGCTGGCGGCAGTGCCGCTGCTGGCCCGGCGCAGCCACCCGGTGCCGGTGCTCGCCGCCGTCGTCGCGCTCGACGCCGCGGCCACCCTGGCCGTCCCGCTGCCCGCGCACTTCGGCGCCGTCGTGGTGGTCGCGCTGTTCACGGTGGCCCGGGCCTGCCCGGTGCGGGTGACGGTGGTCGCGGCCGTCGCGACCGCGGCACTCACGCTGCTGAGCCAGGCTGCCGGGCCCACCCCGCCGTGGCAACTGGCGGTCTCCGCACCGCTGTCCACCCTGATGGTGGTGGGCACCGCCCTCGCGGTGAACCGCTGGCAGCGGGAGGTGGCGGCCAACCGCAGGCTGCTCGCGGACCGTGCGGTGGCCGACGAACGCCGCCGGATCGCCCGGGAGTTGCACGACATCGTGGCCCACCACATCACCACCATGCAGCTGATGGCCGGCGGCGCCCGGGCCAACCTCGCGGATCCGGAGGTGGTCCGGGATGCCCTGATCACCCTGGAGTCCTCCGGACGGCTCGCGCTGCGCGAGATGCGCCAACTCCTCGACGTGCTGCGGGCCGGCGACGAACCGGACATCGCCCCCGCGCTGCCGCAGCCCGGCGCGGAGGACCTCGACCGCCTGGTGGCCGAATCCCGCCTGGCCGGACTGCCGACCGCGTTCGACGTGTCGGGCCCGCCGCGTCCACTGCCGCCGACCGTCGGCCTGACGGTGTTCCGGATCGTCCAGGAGGCGCTGACCAACGCCCGCAAGTACGCCGGTCCGGCCCGCGCCACCGTCCGGCTGAGCTACCGCGAGGACCGGGTCACCGTCGAGGTGCGGGACGACGGCGGGGGCGCGCCGCCGCCGGACGGCCCGCCGGGCGGGCCGGGCGGCTACGGCCTGATCGGCATGCGCGAGCGCGTCGCCCTGCACGGCGGCACCCTCACCGCCGGCCCGCGGCCCGGTGGCGGCTTCGCCGTGCTGGCGCAGCTGCCGCTGGGCGCGGACGAGGCCGACGAGGCGGCCCTCCAGCAGGCGGGGGCACACCGATGAGCGCCGCCGGGACGGCGCCGGACCGGATCAAGGTGCTGATCGTGGACGACCAGCCGCTGGTGCGGCGCGGACTGTCGCTGATCCTCTCGCCGGACCCCGGCTTCGAGGTGGTGGGCGAGGCCGGGGACGGCGCGCAGGCCGTCGCGCTCGCCGCCCGGCTGCGGCCCGACGTCGTGGTGATGGACATCCGGATGCCCGTGCTCGACGGGGTCGGCGCCACCGAGCAACTCGCCGCCGCGGTGCCCGGCTGCCGGGTGCTGGCCCTGAGCACCTTCGACCTGGACGAGTACGTGGTCGGCGCGCTGCGCGCCGGGGCCTACGGGTTCCTGCCCAAGGACAGTTCGCCCGAGGACCTCGGCGTGGCGATCCGCACCGTCCACGCCGGCGAGGCGGCGGTGGCGCCGCGGCTGCTCACCCGGCTGATCTCCACCTACGTCCGGGCCCCGCGCGGCGCCCGTCCGGCCACCACCGAGGCGGCCGGCCTCACACCGCGCGAGGTCGAGGTGTGGCACCTGATGGCCACCGGACTGGACAACGCCGCGATCGCCCGGGCCCTGGAGCTGAGCCTGTCGACCGTCAAGAACCACATCACCGGACTCTTCGACAAGCTCGCCGTCCGCGACCGGGCCCAAGCGGTCATCGCGGCCTACGAATCGGGCCTGGTCACCCCCGGCACGGCGACCCCGGCCGACCGCCCGTAGGCGGCCGCGCGGGTCGGCGCCGGCACCGCCGCGGCCTTGCGGGCGTGCAGCACGCTGCCCTCCAGCGGCAGCGGCGCGCTGCCGACCAGCACCAGCCCCGCGTCGGCGAGCAGCCGGCCGTAGTGGTCGGCGCGGCGCTCCCGGCCGCCGACGTTGCACCGCATGTGGAGGTCCCAGGCGGTGGCCAGCGAGACCGAGTCGTCGGCGGGCAGCACGCGTTCGACGATCAGCAGGTCCGCCCCGGCGGGCATCGCGCGGGCGCAGTGCCGCAGGATCTCACGGCACCGCTCGTCGTCCCAGTCGTGCAGGATCCGGGAGAGCAGGTAGACGTCCCCGCCCGGGGGAACGGCCGCGAAGTCGCCCGCCCGGTAGGTGCACCGCTCGCCGCAGCCGGCGGCCTCGAGCGACCGGCGGGCCGCCTCGACGACGTGCGGACGCTCGAGCAGGACGCCGTGCAGGCCCGGGTGCGCGGTGAGGAGCCGGCCGAGCAGGGCGCCGTTGCCGCCCGCGACGTCCACGACGGTGGCGGGCTCGGGCCGCCCGGCCGCGGCGGTGATCACCGGGTGGGCGGTGAGCGGCTCGAACATCCGGGCGCCGGCGGCCATCGCCCGGTCGAAGAGGTCCGCGAGTTCGGGATGGCGGGCGAAGTGGTCGAAGTGGTTCTCGCCGAAGAGGTGGTCGAACCCGGCCTCCCCGGTGCGCACCGTGTGCCCGAGCGCGCCGAAGGACCGGTAGAACGGGCCGCCGTACATCAGCGCCAGCGGCCGTACCGACTCCGGGCCGTCCGCCCGCAGCAGCGCGCCGAGCCCGGTGAGCCGGAAGCCGTCCCGGTCGCTCGCCACCACGTCCAGCATCGCGAGGTAACGCAGCAGCGTGGTCAGGCTCTCCGGGTCCGCGCCGACCGAGCGGGCCAGCGCCTCGGCGGAGATGCCCGCCTCGGTGTCCATCGCGTCGGGCACCCGCAACTCGGCGAACACCGCCAGCGCCTGGGTGGTCCACGCCCCGGTCATCAGGCGCAGGAGCGTTTCCGCGGACTCCCGGGACCGGTGCTCCGCCAGGTGGGCGGCGAGGACGTCCCGGTGGTCCCCGGGCGCGTACAGCTCCATCCGCCGGTAGCCGGCCTTCGCCCCGGCGGGCGCGGTGAAGTAGAACACCGTGCCGTCCTCGTGCGGGTTGTACCCGCCGCCGTCGGCCCGCGCGCCGTGCCGGGCGAACAGCGCGCACATCCCGCGCAGGACCAGCGGGTCCGGGGTGGCGACCTCGAAGGCCAGGTGCGCCTCGTGCTCCCGGGCGCGTTCCTGCTCGGCGACCCGGGTGAGCTCCGAGCCCGGTGGCACGGTCAGGGTGAACAGCTCGACCGTCCGGGTCGCGCCGTCGGTGCCGGTCACCGGCGGGCGCAGGATCTGTACGTCCAGCTCGGCGGCGGTGCGCCGGTGCCGGGCGGCCAGCCGGTCCCGGACCACCACGCTGGGGCGCGCGGGCACGTCCGTGGCCAGCCCGCAGCCGGCCAGCAGGGCCCGCAGGTCCTGCGGCGCGCGGGGGAAGACCAGCAGCGCGGCGTGCGAGAAGCGGCAGCGGTCCACCACCGCCCGCAGCTCCACGGCGTCCAGGCCGGGCAGCAGCAGCGGCAGCAGGGTGGTGGCGTCCTGCTCCCGGACGAAGTCGACGCTGTCGCGTAAGCGGGCGGCGTCGTCCGGGATCACGGGGGCGGCCGTGGTGGTCGTCGCGGTCATCGCGGTCTCCTCGGGGTCGGGGATGCTTCGGAAGGCTCGGGGGCTGCGGGGGCTTCGGGCGCTGGGGGAGAGCCGGCTTCAGACGCCGACGTAGTGGTCGGCGAACCAGTCCTGGCAGCTGCGGGAGGTGCGCAGCGAGGCGAGGCGGGAGCGGCGCAGCCGGTCGTGGAACGGCGGGGAGCCGTCCGTGCCGGGGTCGCTGTGCAGCAGCCGGACCATCCAGCGCGAGAACTCCTGCGCGCGCCAGATGTGCTCCAGGCAGCGCGCCGAGTACTGCTCCAGGCCCTCGGGCGTGCCGTGCCGGAGGTCGTCGATCAGGGCCAGCGCCAGGAGTTCGGCCTCCAGGACGGCCAGGTTCGCCCCCTTGGCCGCGGACGGGCTGATCAGGCTGGCGGCGTCACCGGCGAGGAACAGCGCGCCGTGTCGCAGGGGTTCGAGGACGTCGGACTCCAGGTGGACGACGGCGCGGTCGAGCACCGGCCCGCGGCGCAGCGGCCCGTACCGGTCGGCGCGCATCCGCAGCGCCAGCTCGTCCCAGATCCGGTCGTCCGGCCAGTCCTCGGCCGAACTGCCGCGCTCGCACTGCAGGTAGTAACGGGTGACCTCCGGGGTGCGCGCCATGTGCCCGGCGAAGCCCCGCTCGTGCACCGCGTACCCCACGGCGTCCAGGCTCGGCGGCGCCTCGGCGAGCAGGCCGAGCCAGGAGACCCCGTGGTCGAGCCGGTGCCGGCGGACGGCGCCCGGCGGCAGGGAGCGCCGCGCGGCGCCGTGTCGGCCGTCGCACCCGGCGACGTACCGGCCATGCCACCGGCCGGGGCGACCGTCGCCGTCGCGTACGGTGACGACGGGTCGGGTGCCGGCGGCCCCCTGCACGGCCATCGCCTCGGCGCCGAACAGGATCTGGCCGCCGGCGTTCAGATACTGCGTCAGCAGGTCGCCCACCAGCAGGTGTTGCGGGTACACGGTGTGCGGCTCGCCCCGTCCCAGGCTGCTGTAGTCGAGCCGGAAGCGGCCGTCCTCGGTGCGGAACTCGCAGGTCGTATGGGTCCGGCCGTCCCGGAGGAGGCCCTCGGCGAGGCCGTGCCGCTCCAGGGTCCGCACGGTGTTGGCGGCGAGGAACCCGGCCCGCTGCCGGGCGCCGAGCTGCGCCCGGGTGGCGCGCTCCAGCACCACGCACCCCACCCCGCCCGCCAGGAGCAGGTTCCCGAGCACCAGCCCGGCCGGTCCGGCCCCGAGGATCACCACCTCGGTGGTGCCGCCCGCCGTTCGTTCGATCTGGCTGTCCGTCACAAGAAGTGGATCATAAGCAGTGCCCGGACGGCACAAGATCACCGATTCACCCGTATGCGTACCTCACGCGCGACGCCGGGCGGCCGATCCGTCCCGGCCCGATCGGCAGGGGCGGTTCCGCGTACCGCGCGCCTCCGGCCGGTCCCGCCGGGATCGTACGAGCACGATGCTCCACCGCCGCCCGGACCGCCCCGCCGCCCCCGGACCCGCACCCGTCCGGCGGCGGACCCCGAAGAGTGACGGCGCGGACGGTGGTTGACGCACCAGGGCCCGGAACGCGGCGCCACGGCCGCTCCGGGGGCCGGGCGAGCGGCCGCGGTCCGGTCGCGCTCGCCCGCCCCCGTCAGAAGTTCAGGTACCGCTCCAGGCGTACGGGCTCGGCGCCGCCCTTCAGATGGACGTCGGCCGTCAGGTTGAACGTCCCCCAGGCCGCCGTGGCCAGCTCGAAGCCGGTCGAGCGATCGGTCACGGTGCGGTCCGGATCCCGGAAGGTCGGGTGCAGGTGGTAGACCACCTTGGCGACCCGGTCGAGGTCGGAGTCCTGGTCGCCCTCGAGGGCGATCCGCAGCCGGAAGTACCGGTAGCCCTTCCGGTCGACCGCGCTGTCGCGGCGCGCGGTGTGCACCAGATGGAACCGGGGACCGCCGCCGGCCGGCTCCCCGACCAGCTCGGCCAGCGGCGGCGGCCCCTCCAGGACGGGCTGCGCGCCGGGCTGAGGCTCGGCCCCGGTCGGTATCGGCGGCGACGACGGCCCGAGCCTGATCCCCGAGGCCCCCGCCTCGAACGGGTCGCCCCGCTCGACCCGGCTGTTGATGGCCTCGACCAGCCGTCTCAGCCCGGCCCGGAAGGTGAACGCGAGCGTCACCACGACGATCGGCCAGATCACGGTCTGCAGCAGCACTACCCAGTCGTTCACGTGTGTCCCCCCAGACGTCGCCCGGAACGGATCCGGACGCCAACGCACTGTCCCACAAGCTTGGTTCGGACCTCAACGGCCCGGTGAGGCCGAGGAGAAGTCGCCACCGCGGCTCCGGTTCCCGCGCCTCCGAGGGCGGCCCCGCGGGCGGTCGCGCCGGGTCCGGCGACCGATCCGGGGGGCCCGGGCGGGCGGGGCGCAGTGCTCCCCCGTGGGGGTGGGGCGGGCGTAGGGTGGTGGTCCGGGCGGCGAAGGCAGGGGAAGGCCCATGGTGCGGGTGGGAACCGGTGTGCGGGAGCGGTCGGGTGGGCCGGTGGCCGGGCTGCGGGCGCGGTTGCTGGCCGAGGTCAACGCGACCGTGCACGGGCACGATCTGCACCTGGAGCGCTACGACCGGCCGGCCGGGGACCCGGGCCTGTTCGGGCCGGGCAGCGTGGTGTGGCGGGTGCACGAGCACCCGGCGGGGATGCTGGTCGGCGGGTTCGCGGCGCTGCTGCTGCAGTCCCTGCACCCGCTGGCGATGGCCGCCGTCGACGCCCACTCCGACTTCCGGGAGGATCCGACCGGGCGGCTCAACCGCACGGCCCGTTTCGTCACCACCACCACGCTCGGCTCGACGGCCGCCGCCGAGCGGGCGATCGCGAGCGTCCGGAAGATCCACCTGCGGATCCGCGGCACCGCCCCGGACGGCCGCCCCTACCGGGCCGACGACCCGGAGCTGCTCACCTGGGTGCACACCGCCGAGGTCCGCTGCTTCCTGGCCGGCCACCAGGCCTTCGCCGCCACCCCGTTGACGCCCGCCGAGTGCGACAGCTACTTCGCCGAGGCCGCGCTGGTGGCCGAGCGGCTCGGCGCCGTCGGCATCCCGCGCTCGCGCGCCGAGGTGGTCGCCTACCTGGCCAGGATCAGGCCGGAGTTGGGGGTCACACCGCCCGCACTGGAGGTGCTCGACCTGCTCCGCAGGTTCGGCCGCAGCCCGCGCGAACGGGTGGTGGTCCGGTTGCTGACCAACGCCTCGATCGGGCTGCTGCCGGACTGGGCCAGGGCCGAACTCGGCATCCACCGACCCCGGTCGGTGCGGGCCGCCTGGGACCGGCCGCTGGCCCGGACGGCCGGCCGCCTGCTGGTCTGGATCTGCGGCCCGTCACCGATCCGGGCGGCCGCCCACGCCCGGGTGGCCGCGCCGCCCCTGTAACGGACCGTCCCGGCCGCCCGCCCCGCTCAGGGCGAGGACCGTGCGACGGGCGCCGCGCCGCCGGTGAGCGCGGCGAGCAGGGTCAGGCCGTCGGCGGACGGGGTGCCGGGCTCGGCCTGGTAGACCACGAGCTGGCGGCCCGGCGCGCTGTTGACGGTGAACGTCTCGTAGTTCAGGTCGAGTTCACCGATCCGGGGGTGCTGGAACCGCTTGCCGGCGCGCGATTTGCCGTGCACCTCGTGCCGGGCCCAGAGCGCCCGGAACTCCGCGCTGCGGATGGACAGTTCGCCGACCAGCTCGGCCAGCCGCGGGCTCCCGGCGTGCCGCCCTGCGGCATCGCGCAGGGCCGCGACGGCCGCGCGGGCGGCCTGGTCCCGGTCCCGGTGGAAGGTGGCCGCGGCCGGGTCCAGGAAGACCATCCGCACCAGGTTGTCGACCCGCTCGAACCCCTCGTAGAGGGCGGCGGCCAGCGGATTGAGCGCGAGCACGTCCAGCGCGTGGCCGAGGATCAGCGCGGGCGCGCCGGGCATGGCGTCCAGCAGCTGCCGCAGCGCGGGGGTGACCTGCTCGCCGCGCGGGCGGCGGGGGCGCGACCCGTCGGGCCCGGCGATCCGGAGCAGGTGCGCGGCCGCCTCCTCGTCCAGCTCCAGGGCCCGGCCGAGAGCGTCCAGGATCTGCCGGGACGGGTTGCGCTCGCGCCCCTGCTCCAGGCGGGTGTAGTAGTCGGTGCTCACCCCGGCCAGCACGGCGACCTCCTCGCGGCGCAGACCGGGCACCCGGCGGTACCCGGTGCCCGCGAACGCCCCCGGCTGCGGGCGTACCTGCTCGCGGCGGGCGCGCAGGTACTCGCCGATCGGGTTGTCGCGGTGCGGGGTGCGGCCGGTGTCCATGCCGTCGAGGCTAGTCGGCCGCCGGGCCGGGGCGAAGCCCGGTGCCAGGGTGCGCCGCACCCCCGGTCCGCCGCACCCGGGGTGCGCCCCGCCCCGGTACGGCCCGGTCTGGAGGCGGGCCCGGCGCCGCAGCAGGCTGGCTGCCGTGAACAACGGACAGCCACACCCCTACGTCGGCCTCTGGGTCACCGCCGACGGCCACATCCGCCAGGAGCTGCGCGCCGACGGCCGCTACGACGAGGCCCGCGGCAGCCGGCGCAGCGCCTACACCGGCAGCTACACCGTCACCGGCACCCATCTCGACTACCTGGACGACACCGGCTTCACCGCCACCGGCGACGTCCGCGACGGCGTGCTGCACCACGAGCACCTGGTGCTGTACCGCGAGGACGACCCGCGCGGCGAAGCGGCCTGACCGCCGATCAGCACCCCAACCCGAGCCCGAGCCCGAACCCGAACCACGACCGACCTGCGAACGGACCTGACCGTGCACCCCATCCAGCACCCGACCGACACCCCGCGCGAAGCGCTGCTCGACCTGCTGCGCCGCACCGCGGCCGACCCCGACCGGCGGATCCTGTTCACCGGCGCGACCGTCCTCACCATGGACCCGGCGCTCGGCACCCTCGACCGCGGTGACCTGCTGGTGCGGGGCAGCACCATCGCCGCGGTCGGCCACGACCTGCGGGCCGCGGGCGCCGCCGACGGCGCGATCGTCGTCGACGCCACCGGGACGATCCTGACCCCCGGCTTCGTGGACACCCACCGCCACGCCTGGCAGGGCCAGTTGCGCCGGATCATGCCCGACGTGGACGACCTCGGCGGGTACGTCGCCGCCACCCTGGCCGGCTACGCACCCGCCTACCGGCCCGAGGACATGTACGTCGGCACCCGGCTGGCGGCGCTGGCGGCCGTCGACGCGGGCATCACCACGATGCTGGACTTCTCGCACAACGCCCGCAGCGCCGCGCACTCCGACGCCGCCGTCCGCGCCCTGGTGGACACCGGCATCCGGGGCGTGCACGCGGCGATGGGGCCGCACTTCGGCGCCTGGGACCGGCAGTGGCCGGCCGACCTGGACCGGCTGCGCGACGAGTGCCGGAGCGAGCTGATCACCTTCCGGCTGGCCGCCCTCGCGACGGCCGAGATCGCCGGACCGGCCTTCGCCTACGGACCCGAACTGGCGCGCCGGGCCGCGGAGTCGGGGGTCGCGGTGAGCGTCGACGCGGTGTTCGGGACGGCCTCCTCGGCGGCCGTGCTGGACTGGGAGCGGCTGGGGCTGCTGGGCCCGGACCTGACCCTGATCCACGCCACCGGCCTGACCCCCGAGGCCTGGCGCGCCATCGGGGCCAGCGGCACCACGGTCGCGCTGGCGCCGACCTCCGAGGCCCAGATCGGGCTGGAGAACGCCGTCCCGGCGGTGGACGAGGCGCTCGCGGTCGGGGTCCGCCCCGGGCTGAGCATCGACGTCGAGGTCGCGCTGGCCGGCGACATGTTCACCCAGATGCGGGCGCTGCACGCGATCCAGCGGATGCGGGCGGTCAACGGCGCGTACGGCTCCGGGCGCGAGCCGGTCCGGATCGGCACCGCCGACGTGCTGGACCTCGCCACCCGGCAGGGCGCCCGTACGAATGGGCTGGGCACGGTGACCGGCTCGCTCACCCCCGGGCTCCAGGCCGACCTGCTGATGATCACCGCGGAGGAGGTGAACAACCTGCCGCTCAACGACGCGGTGGGCACCGTCGTGCTCGGCGCCGACGCCCGCAACGTCGACACCGTGCTGATCGCCGGTCAGGTCCGCAAGTGGGCCGGCCGGGTCCTCGACCTCGACCTGCCCGCCCTCCGCGCTCGTGCGGCCGCCTCCCGCGAGCACGTGCTGCGCACGGCCGGCCGGGACGGGCGCGGTCAGACGCAGGAGGGGCAGAGTCCGCGGTAGGTGACCTGGGCCTCGGCGACGGTGAAGCCGAACCGCTCGCCGGTTGGGAGGTCGGCCAGCGGGTCGCCGGTGGGGCGGACGTCGCGGATGGTGCCGCAGCCGGAGCAGACCAGGTGCTGGTGCGGGCGGTGGGCGTTGGGGTCGTAGCGCTTGGCCCGTCCGTCGGTGGAGACCTCGGTGACCTCACCGAGCGAGACCAGCTCGCCGAGGGTGTTGTAGACGGTGGCCCGGGAGATCTCCGGCAGCCGCGCGGCCGCGCGGGCGTGCACCTCGTCGGCGGTGAGGTGAACGTGGTCGCCGTTCAGCACCTCCGCCACCACGCGGCGCTGGGCGGTCATCCGCCAGCCGCGTCCGCGCAGTCGCTCCAGCAGGTCGCTCATGTGGGTTCACCTGTTCAGGTTCATGGGGATGTCCGAAGAGTGGCGTCGAGTGTCCCGAATCCGATCGGATATGAGTCTGGTGTTCTTCTTGACTTGGATCCAGTCCATCGTAGGATCGGTTCCGGTGATAGCCAAGGGATGAGAAGCCCCCGATCCGGCAGGAGACAGCGACGTGACGGCCACCGCGGAGACGCAGCGCGGTGCCGGCCTCGGGACGACCGGCGCCCGCGTCGACCTGCTCCGGACCGTCTCGGGAGGCGACCGCTCCGGCTCCGGCGCGATCGACCGCGGAGCGTCCGGCCGTGTGGCCCGGATCTCCTCTACAGTCGTCCGTGAGGCGCCCGCCGACCGCCGAGGAGTCCGGATCCACCGGGCCGACTCCGCTCCCCGGGGCCCGCACCTCGACCGCTCCTTCACCCCCCAGCTCCTTAGCATCGTGATCCGCCAGGTCCGGAAGGATTCCCATGTCTGAGAACCATGACGCAATCGTCGTAGACGCGAAGACGGAGGGTGGAGGTGGCTGCCCGGTCGCGCACGGGCGCGCCTCGCACCCGACCCAGGGCGGTGGAAACCGCCAGTGGTGGCCGGAACGGCTGAACCTGAAGATCCTGGCGAAGAACCCCGCCGTGGCGAACCCGCTCGGCGAGGGGTTCGACTACGCCGAGGCCTTCCGCGGCCTCGACCTGCCGGCCGTGAAGCGCGACATCGCCGAGGTGCTGACCACCTCGCAGGACTGGTGGCCCGCGGACTTCGGCCACTACGGCCCGTTCATGATCCGGATGGCCTGGCACAGCGCCGGCACCTACCGGATCAGCGACGGCCGCGGCGGCGCCGGCGCCGGCCAGCAGCGGTTCGCCCCGCTCAACAGCTGGCCGGACAACGGCAACCTGGACAAGGCCCGCCGCCTGCTGTGGCCGGTGAAGAAGAAGTACGGCCGCACCCTCTCCTGGGCCGACCTGATGATCCTGGCCGGCAACGTCGCGCTGGAGTCGATGGGCTTCGAGACCTTCGGCTTCGGCGGCGGCCGCGCGGACGTCTGGGAGCCCGACGAGGACGTGTACTGGGGCCCCGAGACCACCTGGCTCGGCGACGAGCGCTACACCGGTGACCGCCAGCTGGAGGAGCCGCTCGGCGCCGTCCAGATGGGCCTCATCTACGTCAACCCCGAGGGCCCGAACGGCAACCCGGACCCGATCGCCGCGGCCCGCGACATCCGCGAGACCTTCCGCCGGATGGCGATGAACGACGAGGAGACCGTCGCCCTGATCGCGGGCGGCCACACCTTCGGCAAGACCCACGGCGCCGGCCCGGCCGACAGCGTCGGCGCCGACCCCGAGGCCGCCCCGATCGAGCAGCAGGGCTTCGGCTGGAAGAGCAGCTTCGGCACCGGCAAGGGCGGCGACGCGATCACCAGCGGCCTCGAGGGCATCTGGACCAACACCCCCATCACCTGGGACAACAGCTTCTTCGAGATCCTCTTCGGGTACGAGTGGGAGCTGTTCCAGAGCCCGGCCGGCGCCAACCAGTGGCGGCCGAAGGACGGCGCCGGGGCCGGTACCGTGCCCGACGCCCACGACGCGGGCCGGACCCACGCCCCGACCATGCTCACCACCGACCTGTCGCTGCGCTTCGACCCGGCGTACGAGCAGATCTCGCGCCGCTTCCTGGAGCACCCCGACCAGTTCGCGGACGCCTTCGCCCGCGCCTGGTACAAGCTCACCCACCGCGACATGGGCCCGGTCGTGCGCTACCTCGGCCCCGAGGTCCCCGCCGAGACGCTGCTCTGGCAGGACCCGCTGCCCGAGGCGACCGGCGCGCCGGTGGACGCCGCCGGGATCGCCGACCTCAAGAGCCGGATCCTCGCCTCCGGCCTGTCCGTCTCCGACCTGGTCTCCACCGCGTGGGCGTCCGCCTCGTCCTTCCGCGGCAGCGACAAGCGCGGCGGCGCCAACGGCGCGCGGATCCGCCTGCAGCCGCAGAGCGGCTGGGAGGCCAACGAGCCCGACCGGCTGGCCACCGTGCTGCGCACCCTCGAGGGTGTCCAGGAGGCGTTCAACGCCGCCCAGGGCGGCGGGCAGCGGGTCTCGCTGGCCGATGTGATCGTGCTCGCCGGTGGCGTCGCGGTCGAGAAGGCCGCCCAGGACGCGGGCTTCGCGGTCGAGGTCCCGTTCGCCCCGGGCCGGGTGGACGCCGCGCAGGAGCAGACCGACGTGGAGTCCTTCGCCGCGCTGGAGCCGGCCGCGGACGGTTTCCGCAACTACCTCGGCAAGAGCAGCCGGCTGCCGGCCGAGTACCTGCTGATCGACCGGGCCAACCTGCTGAACCTGAGCGCCCCCGAGCTGACCGTCCTCGTCGGCGGCCTGCGGGTGCTGGGTGCCAACCACCAGCAGTCCGCGCTCGGCGTGCTCACCGCCGCGCCCGGCACCCTGACCAACGACTTCTTCGTCAACCTGCTCGACCTGGGCACCACCTGGGGCTCGGTCGCGGGCGATTCCAACACCTTCGAGGGTCGCGACGCGGCCACCGGTGAGGTCCGCTGGACCGGCACCCGGGCCGACCTGGTCTTCGGCTCGAACTCGGAGCTGCGGGCGCTCGCCGAGGTGTACGCGAGCGACGACGCCAAGGAGAAGTTCGTCCGTGACTTCGTCGCGGCCTGGGTGAAGGTGATGAACCTGGACCGGTTCGACCTGGTCTGATCCCGAGCGAACGGCGACGCCCGGTCCGGCCCCGAGGGGGTGGGCCCGGGCGTCGCCGTTTTCCGGTCCGGGGACCGGAGCGGAAAGCCCCGGCCGGAGCGTGCCGGCCCCTTGGCAGTGCCGGGCCGCACCCCTACACTCGGGCGGAACGTGAGCACACCTCACGTTCACTTTCCCGGGAGGCGGCCATCGGCGCAACCGCACCGCAGCCGGCCGTCGGCGCGACCGCCCCGCGACCGGCCGCCCTGGCCGAGCCGACCACGCCGGTCACCGCCGGCTGGACGGCCTCGCTGAGCCTCGCCTCGCTCGCCGTGTTCATGGGCTTCTTCACGCCGATCCAGATCCTGCTGCCGCTCCAGCTGGAGGCGCTCGACCCCGGCCGCAAGGCCGAACTGCTCGCCTGGGTCACCGCCGCGGGCGCCGGGGTCGCGCTGCTGGTCAACCCGCTGGCCGGGGCGCTCTCCGACCGGACCACCTCGCGCTGGGGGCGCCGCCGGCCATGGATCCTCGGCGGCGCGCTGCTCGGCGCCGCCGGGCTGCTGCTCACCGCCACCCGGCACGGACTGCCCGGCATCACCGCCGGGTGGTGCCTCGCCCAGACCGGGCTGAACGCCATGCTCGCCGGGGTCACCGCGCCCGTCGCGGACCAGGTGCCGGTCCGCCAGCGGGCGCTGGTCTCCGGCTGGACCGGGATCAGCCAGTCGCTCGGGCTGGTGGTCGGCGCCGTCCTGGTCACCGTACTGGCCGGTGGCGTGCTTCCCGGCTACGCGCTCACCGCCGCCCTCACCGTCCTGCTCGCCCTGCCGTTCCTGCTCGGCCACCCCGAGCCGGTCCTGCCGCCCGGCGCCCTCGCCCGCCCGCACCGCCGGACCCTGCTCACCGGCTACTGGGTCAGCCCGCGCCGGTACCCGGACTTCGGCTGGGCCTGGGCCACCCGCTTCCTGATCAACCTGGGCAACGCGCTCGGCACCCTCTACCTGCTGTTTTACCTCACCGACGCCGTCCACCTCGCCGCGCCCGACCAGGGCGTGCTGGTGCTGACCGCGGTCTACACGGTGGCCGCGCTGCTCACCGCGATCCCCGCCGGGATCGTCTCCGACCGGACCGGACGGCGGCGCGCCCCGGTCGTCCTCTCCTGCCTGGTGATGGCGGCCGCCGCGGTGCTGCTGGCGCTCTGCCACACCTGGGCGGCCACCGTGCTGGCGGCGGCGGTGCTCGGCGCCGGTTTCGGCATCTACCTCGCCGTGGACCAGGCCCTGGTCACCCAGGTCCTGCCGGCCGCCGCCGACCGGGCCAAGGACCTCGGTGTGATCAACATCGCCAACTCCGGCCCGCAGGTGCTCGCCCCGGCGGTCGCCGCCCCCGTGGTGGCCCACCTCGGCGGCTACACCGGCCTCTACCTCGCCACCGCCCTGGTCACCCTGCTGGCGGGGGCCCTGGTGCACCGCATCCGGGGCGTCGCCTGATCCGGTACCGGCGGTGCACCGGCAGCGCGCCGGGCCGCGCCGGGCACCCCGTTCGAGGGATCCGGCGGGCGCGGGCGGATGGGGCCGGGCGGCGCCGGGTAGTTCCGGGGCGCCGCCGAGGCCGGCGGAGCCGACGGAAGGAAGCCCATGAGCGAGACCGCGACGATCCAGGACCCGGTGGAGAACGCCCCGGCGGGGGAGGACTTCTACCGCCCGCCCGTCCCGCTGCCCGAGGGCGAACCCGGCGACGTGATCCACGTGCGGCGGCTGGACAACATCACGGCGGAGCTGACCTCGGGGGAGAACTGGCTGGTCCTGTACCGCTCGCAGGACGTGCGCGGGGCGGCGGTGGCCACCTCCGGCATCATCGCGCTGCCCGACCGGGAGCGGCACCCCGTGCCCCCCGGCGGGTACCCGCTGATCAGCTGGGCCCACGGCACGGTGGGCATCGCCAACCTCGCGGCGCCGTCCCGGGACTGGGGCGACACCGGCGCCTCGGCCATGAACGTCCGCCCCAACGGCCTGCTCAACTCCTTCCTGGAGCGAGGCTGGGCGGTTGCCATGACGGACTACGAGGCCCTCGGCACCGGGACGCAGGAGCACCTGCACCCGTACCTGCACGGACACTCGCAGGCCAACGGGGTGCTGGACATCGTGCTCACCGCGCGGCGGCTGTTCGCCGGCGCGATCGGGGAGAGCTTCGCCGTCGTCGGGCACTCGCAGGGCGGGCAGGCCGCGCTGTTCGCCGCCCACCACGCGCACGGCCGGATCGACGGCCTGGTCGGGGTGGCCGCGATCGCCCCGGCCAACCACCCGCTCGGGCTGGTCCGGGCCGGCGCCGTGGTCCCGGCCACGGGCGACGGGTTCGCGTTCACCCCGCTCTTCCTGGCCGGCGCGATCGGCGGTGACCCGTCGATCGACCCCGCCCAGGTGCTGTCCGACCTGGCGTACCGGTACTGGCCGCAGGCCCGGCACCGCTCCCGCGCCGCGCTCAGCCGGGAGGACTCCTGGGGCGGCATCGACGGCACCGACCAGTTCCGCGGCGCTTACCCGCTGCTGCCCAACGCGCACCAGCAGCGCTTCGACCAGCAGCTCGCGCGGATGAACCCCGACCTGGAGATCAGGGTGCCGGTGCGGATCTCCCAGGCCGCCGACGACGAGCGCGTGCGTGCGGCGCCGGCCCCGCTGCTGGGCACCGACGACCTGGTGCAGGAGCTCGACGCCCGCAACGAGCCGCACGGCATCCAGGTCGAGTACGAGCGCTACGACGAGGGCAAGGTGCCCTCGGACGGGCCCCTCGGCGTCCACTTCGCCACCATCGACCACGACGCCGAGGCGCTGGCCGACTGGGTCCACGCCCGCTTCACCGCCGCCTGACCGGGCGGGCGGCGGCGCACCGCCGCGGGTGGGGCCGGCTGCGGCCCCGCCCGCGGCACGGGGGATCAGTGGTCGGTGCCGAAGTAGCGTGCCATCTGGTCGTGGTAGGCCTTCTTCAGCTCGGCCTTGGAGAGGTCGAGCCACAGGGTGCGCGCGCTCTCGTCCACCCGGAGCACCGCCGAGACCGGCACGCTGATCTCCTTGCCGAAGACCCACACGCCGGTGTCCACCACGATGTGCCGCTCGTCCACGTACACCGAGTGCCGGTCGACCTTGCCGACGTGGCCGTCGGTCGCCTCGACCCGGTAGCCCAGGACGTCGGGCTGCTGTTGCTGCGCCGCCTCCGGCGTCATCTCCGCCTCCTCGCTCAAGGGTCGTCACTCACTCCAGGGTTGCGACTCACTCAAGGGCCGCCGCCGCGTCCGTCAGCGTACGCGGCGGCCCGGCCAGCTGGGCCGGCACCAGGTCGTCGATGTGCTCGACCTCGGCGACCGGCGTGGTGCTGCACTGCATGACGGCGGCGCCGTCCGGCTCGCCGGGGCCGTGGCTGACCACCAGGTAGCTGCCCGCCTGCACGTGCTGGGCGTAGGCCGGGACGTGGCGCTCCGCGAGGAAGTGGGCGAGCAGCGCGTCGAGCCCGCCGCCCTCGGCGGCCGCGTCCTGCGCCGCCGCGACCGCGCCGGCCGCCAGCGGCCCGAGCACCAGCAGCGGCCCGACCCCGGGCACCAGCAGCAGCGCGGCGCCGCTCAGCACGCCGAACAGCCCGCCGCTCCAGCCACCGGTGCCGTCCTCGGCGGTGACGAAGCCGTGGACCTCGGTCTGGCTGCGCAACTCCTGGCCGATGACCGACACCCGCTGGGCCGGCACGCCCTGTTCCAGCAGGATCCGGACGGCCTCCTCGGCGTCGCGCATCGATCCGTACACTCCGACCACACCGTCGACCTCGACCACGAAGCACTCCTCGTTCTGTCGCCCGGATCCGGGCGCTCGGCTTGCGGATGCGCTTCTGCCCGCGCTCGGGCGGCCCAAGCAGGTGCGGGCGGGTGAATCGTCGAGGCGTCAGGTTGACGGTCTCAGGGCCGCGGCGGTCGGGTCAGCTCGGCGGCCAGGGTGGGGGAGGGCCGGGGGATCTCGCCGAAGTCGGCGTCCGGGTGCTCCATCGGCAGCCCGTTGATGGCCGCCTCCAGGCGGGGCGGCAGCACCAGCCGACGCCCGCCGTGGCACTGTCGGATCAGATCGTGCCGGACCTCCTCCGGGAGCAGCGACTCCGGTGCGCCTCCCGCGCCGGGCCCGCGCAGCCGCTCCGACAACAGGCGCCCCTGCGCCCGCCAGTGGTCGGCGTCCCGGTACTCGGCGCGCCGGCGGTGGGCCAGGAACAGGCAGAACGCGGCGTTGCCGCTGCCGCCGCCGGCCGCGAACTGCCACCAGAAGCAGGCCGCGTCGCGGTGGCCGGCCAGGTGCAGCAGCGCGCCGAACACCAGTGCGCCGGCCGGGTCGACGTCCTCGCCGCCGGCCAGCCGGGCGAGCCCGGCGGCGGCCTCCGGGGCGGCGACGATCAGCGTGACGGCCAGGTCGAGATCGTGCGCGGCCCGGTCCGCCCCCGCCGGGAAGGCGGGCCCCCGGGCGGCATCCGAGCGGCTGCCGTCAGGTCGGCTCCCGTCGGGTCGGCCGCCGTCGGGTCGGCCGCCGTCGGGTCGCTGGCCGTCCGGCCGGCTGTTGGTCGCACGGGTGCCGCCGGCGCGGGGCCCGCCCGGCCCCGGGCGGGCCCGCACCGAGGCGGCGATCCGCCGGCGGGCCGCCGCGCCGTCGTAGTCCTCGTACTCGTCGGCGAGGACCTCGGCCTCCTGCAACACCCGGTCGATGGAGGGACGTTCGGGGGAGCCGGGCACGCTCAGCCCTCCCGCTCGACGGCGCCGGCGAGGTTCAGGTGCCGGGCCAGCCGCCGCTTGGCGTGCCGCACGTGGGAGCGGACGGTGGCCTCCTCGATGCCCAGGTACTGCGCCACCTCGCGGTCCGAGCGACCCAGGACGTAGCGCACCACCACCACGTCGTACTGGCGGTCCGGCAGCTCGGCGATGGCCGCGTAGAGCCCCAACTCGCTCTCGATCACCGCGAACTCGTCCCGCAGCTCGTGCACCAGCAGCTTGCGCACCGCCGCCTGGAACGCGGCGGTGCCGACCATCGCCGGCTCCCGGCCGTGCTGTTCCAGCCAGCCGTGCACGTGCTCCTTGAGGACCGTCCAGGCGTACCCGGGCACCGACTCCTGCTCCAGCACGTGGTCCCAGTTGCGCAGCAGGTCGGCGCAGGCCTCCTCGACCACCGAGCGCGCGGCGTCCCGCTGCCCGACGTGGGTGTGCGCGTACCGCAGCCAGAGTTTGTGGTGGTACTCGTGGAAGGCGTCGAACGTCACCGGCGTGCGGCGGGCCCGCGGGCGGGGTCGCACCGGCGGCCGCAGCGCGGCGGCCCGGCCGGCGGCGGTGACGGCGCCCGCAGCGGTGGGCAGTTCGGTGGGCGGTTGTCCCATCAGGCTTTCCTGTCGGGGCTGTTGGGGAGGTGCGAACATCGGGGTGGCGACTCGGGTGGTCCTTCACCACTCAGCCAAGCGGATGAACGGCGGCTGTGTGCAGCGCCCTCGGAAGATTTTCCGCTCCGAGCAATAGTATGACCACGAGCCGCCGCGCTTCGACGGTGACGGACCGTCAGGCGGCCGCGAGGGGGCGCACGATGGCTGAGCTGTACGACGGTGTCGACCTGGAACTCGACCGGGCCCACTCGGCCCGGATGTACGACTACTACCTGGGCGGGACCACCAACTTCCCGGCCGACCGGGAGGCCGCCGGCCGGGCGGTCGAGATCTTCCCCTCGGTCCGCGCCGCCGCGCAGATCAACCGCCGGTTCATGCACCGCTCCACCCGGCTGCTGGCCCGCTCGGGCATGACCCAGTTCCTGGACATCGGGACGGGCATCCCGACCTCGCCCAACCTGCACGAGGTGGTCCAGGCCGAGCGCCCCGAGGCGCGGGTGGTCTACACCGACAACGACCCGATCGTGCTGGCGCACGCCCGCGCCCTGCTGCAGAGCCACCCGGCCGGCCGCACCGCCTACCTCCAGGCGGACGTCACCGACCCGGCTGCGCTGCTGGCCGCCCCCGAGCTGCTGCGCACCCTGGACCTGACCCGGCCGGTGGCGCTCAGCCTGAACGCGCTGCTGCACTTCGTGCCGGACGACCGGGGCGCGCACGCCGTCGTGGAGCGGCTCAAGGCCGCCCTGCCCAGCGGCAGCACGCTGGCCGTCACGCACGCCACCCCCGACTTCGACCCGGAGGCGATCGCCCGGCTCGCCAGCACCTACCGGGCGGCCGGCACCGCGGGCCAGGCCAGGACCAGGGCAGAGATCGCCCGCTTCTTCGACGGCTGGGAGCTGCTGGAACCGGGCATCACCCCCACCCAGCGCTGGTGCCCGGACGCCGAGGAGCTGGCCGCGGAGGCGACCGACCGGCAGGCCTCCTGCTACGCGGGCGTGGCCCGCAAGCCCTGACCAGCGCTGCCGCGGGGGCCGGGCGGCTCAGCGCGAGGCGGACCCGGAACCCACCAGCGGCAGCTGGAGCCCGCCGTCGGTCGGCGAGCGCAGCGCCAGCGCCCCGGCCACCTCGGGCGGGAGCTCGGCCAGCCCCAGCAGGCCGGCGCTGAGCCGGGCCGCCGCCCGGTGCCAGTCGCCGGCCCGGCGCAGCAGCGCGTGGCCGCTGCCCGCCACGCGGTACCCCGCCACCTGGGCGCCGGCCGCCCGCGCCCGGGCGGCGAACACCAGGGTGTCGGCGGGGGCGGTGACCCGGTCGCGGTCGCCGTGCAGCATCAGCAGGCGGCGCCCGGCGAGGTGGTCGCAGGGCTCGTTCTCCGGGCACCAGGGGGCCAGTGCGACCACGCCGGTGACCGACGGGTGGCCGGCGGCCCGCAGCGCGGCCCGGCCGCCCATCGAGTGCCCGATCAGCACGGTCGGCACCGGGCCGAGCTCCTCGGCCAGGTCGGACAGCGCCGCCAGGGTGTCCCGCGCGGCGTCGGCCCGGTCGCCGTTCCAGCCGCGGCAGCGGTAGCGCACCACGCCGACCGCGACCCCGGCGCCGGCGGTGGCCCGCTCCACGGCGCAGCCGAAGCCGCGCATCCGCAGGCCCGGCAGGTTGACCGGTCCGGGCGCCCGCAGGCCCGTCACCTGCCCGCCGTGCAGCACCAGCACGGCGGCGATCGGCGACTCCGGCCGTACCCGCCACGCCAGCGCCCGGTGGTCGCCGGCCCTCGGTACCGAGGCCTGTCTGTCCACGTGCTCACTCCCGTCACTCCGGGCTGTCACTGTACGCGGCGCCGTACGCGAACCGTAAGGAATCCCGGCCGGTTCCGGGCCGGGCGGCTCCTAGGGTGGACGGCGGGCGCCGGTGCGGGCCCGACCACCCCGTGCCCGCACCTGCCCGCGCGGCGGCGGCGGCCGTGTCCGGGGCAGGATCTGGAGGGAAGCGCACCCATGATCGACCCGGTATCCGGCAGCCCCGCCGACCAGCCCGCTGACCAGCCCGCCAACCGCCCCGTACGGGCCGAACTCGGCGTGATCGGCGGCTCCGGCCTGTACGCGCTGCTGGACGACGTCACCGAGGTCACCGTCGCGACCCCGTACGGACCGCCCAGCGACTCGCTGTTCGTCGGCGCGGTGGGCGGCCGCACGATCGCCTTCCTGCCGCGCCACGGCCGCGACCACCGGCTGCCGCCGCACCGGATCAACTACCGGGCCAACCTCTGGGCGCTGCGCTCGCTGGGCGTGCGGCAGGTGCTCGGGCCGTGCGCGGTCGGCGGGCTGCGCCCGGAGTACGGGCCCGGGACGCTGCTGGTGCCGGACCAGTTCGTGGACCGCACGGCCGGCCGGGCGCAGACCTACTTCGACGGCATGCCGTTGCCGGACGGCTCGGTGCCCGAGGTGGTGCACGTGTCGATGGCCGACCCGTACTGCCCGGACGGCCGCCGCGCCGCGCTCGCCGCCGCCGGGGCGGCCGGCTGGGCGGCGGTGGACGGCGGGACCCTGGTGGTGGTCGAGGGTCCGCGGTTCTCCACCCGCGCGGAGTCCCGCTGGTACACCGCCAACGGCTGGTCGGTGATCGGGATGACCGGCCACCCGGAGGCGGTGCTGGCCCGTGAACTCGGCCTCTGCTACACCTCGATGGCGCTGGTGACCGACCTGGACGCCGGCGTGGAGGCCGGCGAGGGCGTGACCCACACCGAGGTGCTGGCGGAGTTCGGCCGCAACGTCGACCGGCTGCGGACCGTCCTGTTCGGGGCGCTGGCCGCGCTGCCCGCCGCCCGGGACTGCCTCTGCTCGCACGCCCTGGACGGTCTGACCACCGGCCTCCCCGCGGCCTGACCGGCCGGCCGCACGGGCCGGCCGGGGAAAGGCCCCGGGTGGCGTCAGTCGACGGTGAGGACCAGCTTGCCCGGCGTGCCGCCCTTCTCACCCACCCGGTGCGCCTCGGCGGCCTGCTCCAGCGGGAAGGTCGGACCCATCAGCGGGCGCAGCTGCCCGGCCTCGACCAGCCGGGCCAGCTCCAGCAGGCCGGTGCGGTCCGGCTCGACCAGCATGAAGCCGGCCCGGATACCGCGTTCGGCGGCCAGCGGGATGACGGCGTCCTCCTCGGGCGAGGGGAGCGAGACCAGCGTCCCGCCGTCCTTGAGGGTGGCCAGGGTGGCGGCCGTGTTGGCGCCGCCGAGGGTGTCGAGGACGAGGTCGACGTCGCGGACGACGGCGTTCACGTCCCCGGTGGTGTGGTCGAACAGCTCGTCGGCGCCGAGCGCGTGCAGTGCGGCGTGGTTGGCGGCCCGGGCGGTCCCGATCACGTGCGCGCCGAGCGACTTGGCGATCTGGACGGCGAGGTGGCCGACCCCGCCGGCGGCGGCGTGGATCAGCACCCGCTGCCCCGGCCGGACGCCGCCGACGTCCACCAGTGCCTGGCGGGCGGTGAGCCCGGCCAGCGGCAGGGCGGCGGCCTCGGCGTGGCCGAGCCCGGCGGGCCGGTGGGCGAAGTGCCGGGCCGGGGCGGCGACGTACTCGGCGTAGGCGCCGGCGGGCGCGGGGAACAGCGGCATGCCGAAGACCTCGTCGCCGGGTGCGAACAGGCGTACGCCCAGGCCGACGGCCTCCACCACGCCGGAGACGTCCCAGCCGAGGACGAACGGGGGCTCGCCCAGGAAGGCCCCGTGCTCGCGGGTCTTCCAGTCGATCGGGTTCACGCCGGCCGCCCGGGTGCGGACCAGGATCTCCCCGACGCCGGGCCCGGGTCGGGCGAGCTCGGCCGGCCGCAGCACCTCCGGGCCGCCGAGGGTCTGCTGGGTGATCGCGCGCATGGTCCTGCTGCTCATCGCGGGTGTTCCTTCCGGGTGGTTCGTTGCCTCCACCAGCCTCGGACAGCGGGGAGCCGGACACCACTGGCCTGATGGCCATGATGTGAAAGAATCGGGCCATGCACCGCATCGTCGTCCTCGCCCTCGACCAGGTCTACCCGTTCGAGCTGGGCATCCCCGCGCGGGTCTTCGGGATGGCCAGGGGCCAGGACGGGGAGCCCGCCTACGAGGTGCTGGCCTGCTCGGTGGACGGCGGCCCGGTGCGGACCAACGGCGGTTTCGGGGTGACCGTCGACCACGGGCCCGAGGTGCTGGCCACCGCGGACACCGTGGTCGTCCCGCCGTTCTCGCCGCCGCACCCCGTCTACCAGGACGGCACCCTGCCGGCGCCGGTCACCGAGGCGCTGGCGATGATCCGGCCGGGGGCCCGGCTGGTCGGCATCTGCACGGCCACCTACGTGCTGGCCGCCGCCGCGCGGCTGGACGGCCGGCCCGCCACCACCCACTGGGCCTTCGCCGAGTCGTTCACCGGCCTCTTCCCCCAGGTCCGGCTGGACCCGAAGGTGCTCTTCGTGGACGACGACGACGTCCTCACCTCGGCCGGCGCGGCGGCCGGGATCGACCTGTGCCTGCACCTGCTCCGCCGCGACCTGGGCAGCGAGGAAGCCAACCGGGTCGCCCGGCACTGCGTGGTGCCCCCGTGGCGCGACGGCGGCCAGGCCCAGTACATCGAGCGGCCCGTCCCGCAGCCGTCCGTCGCGACCACCGGCCCCACCCGCGCCTGGGCGCTGGACCGGCTGGACCGGCAGCTCCCGCTCGCGGAGCTGGCCGCGCACGCCTCGCTGAGCGTGCGCACCTTCACCCGGCGCTTCCGCGAGGAGGTCGGGCTCAGCCCCAGCCAGTGGCTGACCGGGCAGCGCGTCGACCTGGCCCGGTCGCTGCTGGAGAGCACCGACCTGCCGGTGGACGCGATCGCGCACCGCTGCGGCTTCGGCACCGGCACCTCGCTGCGGCTGCACTTCCACACCGCGGTCGGCGTGCCGCCGCTGGCCTACCGGCGCACCTTCCAGGCCCAGGACGCGGTCTGACGGCCGGCGCCGACCTGCCGCGCGGGGCCGCGCGGTAGCCTGGAGGGTCCGGCGACCACCGGTGCAACGGGGTGTTGGTGATGACGAGCGCAGCGCGGGACCTCTCGACCCTGGGGGAGACCATCGAGCCGGTCGTGCAGGCCGTCCCGGAGTCGGTGCTGGCCCGCGCCCGGCTGGTGGTGGCCTCGTTCGCGCACGACGCCGCGGACTGCCGGCAGCTGCTGGAGGCGCTCGGCCTGCTGGAGCCGGTCGACCCCGCGCTGTCGCCGGCCGAGTAGCGCCCGGCTGCGCGACCGCGGGGCCGGATCGCCCGTGCGGCGTACCGTGAAGACATGGGCAAGGACTTCTTCCGGATCGGCGGGGTCTACGAGCACCACCTCGCCGGCCGCCGTTCGGGCGGCGGCGTGTTGTGGGTCCAGTGGGTGGGGATCCCGCCCGCCGGGTTCGAGGGGCCCTCCGAGCAGGACGGCGTCGCGGCCGGGTGGCACCGCGGGATCAGCCCGCACGGTCTGCCGACCCGCGGCTGGTACAGCACCACCGACTTCGAGGGCTGGGTCGAGGTCCCCGCGGACGAGCGGGAGGCCGCGCTGGCCGGCCGGCCGCCGTACGACTACGCCCTGGTCGAGGAGTACCGGCGCAGCCTCGGCCACCCCTCGCCGCCCGCGCCCGAACCCTGCCCCGACTGAGCGTGCTGACCGGGCCGGGTGCTACGCGGCTGCCGGGATGGTCTGCTCCGCCCAGACGGTCTTGCCGGAGGTGGTGTGTCGGGTGCCCCAGCGGCTGGTGAGCTGGCCGACCAGGAACAGGCCGCGGCCGCCCTCGTCCAGGTCACGGGCCCGGCGCGGGTGCGGGGCGGTGCTGCTGGCGTCGGAGACCTCGCAGATCAGGGTGGAGTCGTGGATCAGCCGCAGCTGGATCGGCGGGCTGGCGTGGCGGATCGCGTTGGTGACCAGCTCGCTGATGATCAGTTCGGTGGTGTGCACCGTGTCGTCCAGGTGCCAGCGGCCCAGCTGGTCGGCGGCCCACCCGCGGGCGTCCGCCAGCACGGCCGGGTCGGCGGGGATGTCCCGGGAGGCCACGCTGGCGGCGCCGAGGGTGCCGGTCCGGGCGATCAGCAGGACGGCGTCGTCCGCGGCGCGCTCGCGCAGCAGGGCCGCGACGACGCGGTCGCAGCTGCTCTCCAGCGAGCCGCGCGGCGGAACGGCGAGGGTGCGCGCCAGGATCCGGGTGCCGCTGTCGATGTCCCGCTCGTGGGTCTCCACCAGCCCGTTGGTGAAGAGCACCAGCAGGCTGCCCTCGCGCAGCACCACCTCGGTCGTCTCGAACGGCACCCCGCCCACGCCGAGCGGCGGGCCGGGCACGATGCCGACGGTCTCCACCCGGCCGCGCGGGCTGACACTCAGCGGCGCCGGGTGGCCGGCGCTGGCGATGGCGCAGCGCAGGGTGATCGGGTCGTAGACCGCGTACATGCAGGTCGCGCCGATCTCGGCGGTGGTGTCGATGCCCTCCTCGACCTCCTCGAGGATCAGGTCGTCGAGCTGGCCGAGCAGCTCGTCCGGCGGGAGGTCGACGTCGGCCAGGGTCCGCACCGCCATCCGCAGCCGGCCCATGGTGGCGGAAGCCCGGATGCCATGGCCGACCACGTCCCCGACCACCAGGGCGATCCGGGCGCTGGAGAGCGGGATCACGTCGAACCAGTCGCCGCCCACGCCGCTGCGCGGGTCGGCGGGGAAGTAGCGGGTGGCGGTCTGCACGGCCAGCCCGGCCGGCGGGCGGTTCGGGAGCAGGCTGCGCTGGAGGTCGAGCGAGGGGTTGTCCGGTGCGGGCCGGACGGCCGGCTCGGCGACGGCGGCCGCCTGGAGGTACCACTGCACCTGCCCGTGGGCGTCGGCCAGCGGGCAGGCCCGCACCTCGGCGGGGAGCGGATGCCCGCGCCGCCCGCGCAGGGTGAGCCGCCCGGACCAGGGGCGCCGCCGCTCCAGGCTCGCGCGCGCGGACGCCGGCAGCGGCCCGGCCAGCAGCTCGGCGGCCGGGTGCCCGAGGGTCCGCTCGGCGGGACGGCCGAGCAGCAGGGCCGCGCCGCGACTCCAGGCGGTGACGGTGCCGCGGGCGTCCACGGCGGCAGCGGCGAACTCGGCCGCGGGCGCGGGGGCGCCCGCCGCGCCGCCGGTCGGTCGGCCGGTCCGGGTGCCGTCGCTCTGTCGGTTCATGTCACACACGTCCCGAAGAGACCCTTCCCGGCCCTCCGGAGCCCAACCCCCGTCCGGGCGGGCGAGCGGGTCGCCCGCGGCGGCGCGGTTCGGTGCCGCTCGGGGAGCGGGGTGGTGGTGCCGGCGGGGCGGGGCGGCTCAGGGGCAGCGGGGGGTGTACCCGAGGATCCAGCCGAGCGCCTGGGCGACGCCGCGGGCGTACCGGCGGTCACCCGGGGTGAGCCGCTCGTCGTGCCAGCTGGCGAGCGCGAGCCGCTCCTCGGCCATCAGCCGCAGCAGCGGATCGGCCGGGACGGGCGCCGAGCGCTGGATCGGGACGTCCTCGCGGGGGCTGAGGGCCCACCGGTACGCGGCGGCGACGCCCTGGCGGCGCGGCCCGGCCTTCGGGGCCTGCCGGGCGATCCGGTCCAGGGCGTCCCGGATCTCCTCGACCGCCCGGATGCCGACGGTGCTCTGCTCGGTGAGGGTGCCGGGACTCATGCCCTCACAGTAAGGCCAGGTGGGCCGGGTGTCTGTCCTCCTCGCGGTGGATCCCGGGGGAGGGCGCCGCGGATGCCGATTCCGGCCGGCTCTTCCTCTACACCGCTGTAGAGTGCGTGACGTGCGCTGTGCGCACAGTGACGTCCGCCCCGCCCGGGAGGCCGGGGCCGCCTGCCAGACGAAGGTGGATCCGTGATGGGCAGCCAGCCGGCTCCGGCCGACACCGCGTACCCGACCGACCCCGCGCGCCCCGTCGGGGCCGCCCACCCCGGGCCGCCGCCCGGCGACCCGGGGGTCCGCTGGGTGTACCAGCCGGTCGAGGTGCACTTCGCGGACGGCGACTGGGCGCTCGGCCGGATCAGCGCCTGGTGGGACGGCCCGCACGGCGACCGGTGGTGCCGGCTGCGGATCGCCCGCAGCGGCGGGGCCGCGCGCTGGGAGCCGTTCGAGCCGGCCCGGATGGTGCTGCTGCCGAGCGGCGGCATCTGAGCGCCCCGGGGCCCGGTCTCCTCCTCGGGGTGGACGGCGGACCGCCCTCGCGGGCGATGCCGCCGCCGTCGGGCCCGGCCTAGGGTCGACGCATGGACCGACCGCTGCACCTCGCGACGTACCTGCTGGCCTACGACACCGCGCGGCAGACCCTCTACGACCGGACCAGGACGGGCTTCCTGCTGCGCGCGGCGGCCCTGGCCGAGCTGGCGCGGTGCGGGGCCGTGGTCGACGCCGGCGGCAAGGTGGCCGCCACCGCCGCGGGGGCGACCGGTGACCCGGTGCTGGACGCGGTGCTGGCCGGGGTCGGCGAGCACGGGCGCCGCTGGAAGGCCTGGATCCGGCGCGACCGCGAGGACACCGTGGAGGCGGTCGAGCAGCGGCTCGCCGTCCTGGGGGCGGCGGTGATCGAGGACCGCGACCCGTACGGGCCGCCCGCCCGGCGCCGGCTCCTGCTGCCCGACCCGGCCGAGGCCCTGGCGCTCCAGCGCCGCACCGCGGCCCTGATCCGCGGCGAGCACGAGGTCGCCGCGGCCTCGACGGCGGACGCCGCGCTGGCGGCGCTGGCCGCGGTGGGCGGGGTGCCGTTCGTCGCGCCCCGCGGGGAGCAACGGGCGAACCGGGCCCGGGTGCGGGAGCTCACCGACTGCCTGGCGGAGCTGGCGCCCGACCTGGCGAAGGCGGTCGGCGGCCTGGGCACCACGATGGTGGCGGCCCAGGGTGGCATGGGCGGGGGCTGAGGGGCCCCGGCAGCCAGGCCTGCGGCCCGGCTCGCAGCTCAGGCCGAGGGGACGGGCTCCAGGCGGTAGCCCTCGCCGTGGCGGCGGACCACTCCGGCGGTCGGGGCCGGGAAGTGGCTGCCGAGCAGCAGGGTGTCGGTGCCGGCCAGCCGTTCGAGCAGGCCGGTCCGGGTGCGCACGGCGGCGGCCGGGTCCACGTCGACGCAGCTGCCCAGGGCCGGGTCGGAGAGCTGGACCGGGTGGTGCACGCAGTCGCCGGTGATCACGGCCGACCGCCCGCCGCTGCTCAGCACGACGGCGAACTGGCCCGGGGTGTGGCCGGGGGTCGGGACCAGGGTGAGGCCGGGCAGCAGCTCGGTGCCCCCCTCCGCCACGTCGACCAGGTCGAGCAGGCCGTGCGCCCGGATCGGCTCCACCGAGTCGTCCAGCATCTGCCGCCGGCTCGGCTCCAGTTCGCCCTGGGCCCAGTGGGCGTCCTCCGCGCGGGCCGTCAGGTAGCGGGCGTTCGGGAAGGTGGGCCGCCAACTGCCGTCCGCCGCGCGGGTGGTGTTCCAGCCCACGTGGTCGGCGTGCAGGTGGGTCAGCAGCACGCGGTCCACCCGCTCGGGTGCGAATCCGGCCGCGGCCAGCCGGGCCGGGTAGTCGGTGTCGAGATCGTGCCAGGCGGGGTTGGCCCGGGTCTTGCCGTTGCCGATGCCGGTGTCGACGAGGACCCGCTCGCCCGCGATCTCCACCGCGAAACTGTGCACGGCCAGGTGCAGTTCGCCGCCGGGCCCGGCGAAGGAGGGGCCCAGCCAGTCGGCCCGCGCCACCACCTCGGGGGTGGCCCCGGGCAGCAGCCAGGCGCCGGTCTCCGGCGGGAGGGGGATCTCGTCGATGCGGTGGACGGTGATGTCGCCGATCTGCCAGCTGGACATGGTGGTGCTCCTGAGGGGGTGCGGGGTGGATCGGGGAAGGAACGGGGCCGCGCACCGACTGTTGAGGGCGGTGCGGCCGGCCGGTGCGGTTCAGCCGGCGGAGGTGGTGAACAGCCCGTCGACCAGGGTGTGCGCGTAGGCGGCGGTCAGCGGGCCGGGGCGGAACAGGATGCGGTAGACCATCGGCGCGACCAGCTGGTCCAGGACCTGTTCGACCCCGGGGGCCGGCTCACCGCGCTCGGCGGCCCGCGCCAGCAGGACGTCGACCTGCTCGGCCGCGTAGGTCGAACAGCGGCCCGCGCCCGGGCTCCCAGGGTCGCCGCCGAGCGCGTCGCGCAGGTAGGCGCGGCCGGGCGGGGAGGCCATCTCGTCGAGGAACTGCTCCGCCCAGGCGGTGAGGTCGCCGCGCAGCGAACCGTGGTCCTCCGGCGGGCCGTCCGGGCGCATCCGCTCGACCGCGACGTCGGCGAGCAGCTGCGGCAGGTCGCCCCAACGCCGGTAGACGGTGGTGGGGGTGACGCCCGCTCGGGCGGCGATCACCGGGACGGTCAGCCCGTCCCGGCCGCGCTCCGCCACGAGTTCGCGGACCGCCCGGTGGACGGACTGCTGGACGCGGGCGCTGCGGCCCCCCGGGCGCGAACCCGGTCGTGCATTCATGGCTTCATCTTAAGGCAAAGATTGAGCTTTTGTCGCCCCCGGCTGCCGGATGGATCTTCGGGAAGCAAACACAGCCGATCAGCATCGAACGGAAACCTCCGTCGGACGCCTGGTGACATGTCGTATGTGCAATTACACTTCCGATCACCGCGGCGCCCCCCACGCCCCCCACACCCCAACGGAGTTGGCCCATGCGTGCACCACGACGGAGATTCCACCGCCTGCCGGGCATCCTGCTCAGCCTCGCCCTCGCCGCCCCCGGGCTCGCCATCGGCACGGGGGCGGCGGTCCTCGCGACGGCCGCCCCCGCGGCGGCGCTCGAGAACGGGACCGCCCGCACCCCGCCGATGGGCTGGAACTCCTGGAACAGCCTGGGGACCCAGGTGAACCAGCAACAGGTGGTCGAGACCATCGACTTCATGGCCGCCAACGGCATGGTGGCGGCCGGCTACGACACCGTGACCATCGACGACGGCTGGTCGCTCATGCACCGCGACGGCCAGAGCACCGACCTGGTCCGTCACCCCGACGGCTCGCTCCAGCTCTACGACGCCGCCGGCAACCCGGTCAGCGGCACCGACGGCACCGGCCTCGACCCGTCCACCGGCCACCTGATGCCGGACCCGCGCAACTTCCCGGCCAAGGAGATCGACGGACGGACCGTCAACGGCATCGAGTACCTGGCCCGCTACGCCCACGCCAAGGGCATGAAGTTCGGGCTGTACGGCACCGACACCTACACCACCTGCCAGGGGCACCCGGGCAGCCTCGGCCACGAGAGCACCGACGCCGCCGACTTCGTCGCCTGGGGGGTCGACTACGTCAAGTACGACGACTGTCCCTACGGCCCGCAGATCATCGGACCCGACGGCCACAACTACTACACCCAGGGCGAGGGCCTGGAACTCACCCGTTCCATGTACGCCCGGGTGCAGACCTTCCAGAAGGCGCTGGACGCCGCCTCCGCCGCGCAGGGCCGCCCACGGGTGACGCTGAGCGTCTCCGCGCAGCCCGTGCACTCCGGGGTGCCGTACCTGCTGGCTCCCGACGACCCGGCCCGTACCGACCCGGTGATCCGGGCCGCCGGCACGCCCGCCTTCCAGGCGCCCGGCTACGCGCCGACCGGCGTCTGGTGCGGCCAGGTCGCCAACCTGTGCCGGATCGGCGGCGACCGCGACAGCGAGATCGACGGGGTGCTGTACAACGGCCAGCTGCGGACCGCGCTGGAGTACCCGGGCAACGTCCGCCCCGGCAGCTGGAACGACCTGGACATGATGTTCACCGGCTGGAAGTACGCCTACGCGCTGTGGGGCACGCCCGCCGACACCTGCGTCTGCCACAAGCCCTTCACCGACGACGAGTCCCGCACCGAGATGTCGGTGCTGTCGATGATGGCCTCGCCGCTCATCTCCGGCGCCGACCTGCGCACCGCCGCCCAGACCGTGCAGCACCGGGACGGCTACACCTGGTCCACCGGCATCTCGGACGCCGCCCTGGCGGTCTACAAGAACCGCGACGTGATCGCGGTCGACCAGGACCCGCTCGGCGAGCCGGCCACCCTGGTCGGCGCCCGGCCGAACGGCGCCGGTGATCCGGTGGTGCTCAAGCGGCGGTTGGCGGGCGGCGACCTCGCCGTCCTGCTGCTGAACCAGGACGCCAACACCTCCCGCACGGTCTCCACCGCGCTCTCCGCGCTCGGCGCGAGTGGCCCCGGCTACTCCGCCAAGGAGCTGTGGACGGGCGCGGGCGCCGACGTCACCGCCGCCGGCGGCGGCACCCTCAGCGCCGGCCTGCCGCCGCACGGCGTGGCGATGTACCGGCTGACCCCGCTGCCCAGCACCACGGCGGCCGCCGTCGTCGACGACGGCAAGTACCACGCGCTCGGCGCCGGCGGCACCGGCGGCCTGGTGCTGGAGGTCGGCGGCACCTGCTCCTCGCCGCTCACCTCCACGGCCGACGTGAACACCTGGTGGCCCACCCACACCTCGGAGCAGTGGACCTTCACCAGCAACCCCGACGGCACCGTCCGGATCAGCGACGACTGCTACACGCCCACCCACACGCACACCGTGCTCGCCGCCGGCACCGCCCCCGGCAACAGCGCCTACCTGCTGAACTACTCCCCGGGCAACCCCTGGCAGGAGTGGCGGGTGGTGCGCAGCACCGCGACCGGCGCACTGATCATCACCAACGTGGCCACCGGGCTGGTGCTCGACACCGCCGGCGCGGCGGCCGGGTCGACCGTGGTCACCAACACGGCCAACGGCGCGGCCCCGGGCCAGTCCTGGACCGTCCTGTCCTGACCCGGAAGCCCTGACGCCGGCCCGTCACCGGGCCGGCGTCAGCCGTTCGTCCAGCAGGCCGAGCACCTCGGCGGCCCGCTCGACCAGGTAGAAGTGGCCGCCGGGGAAGGTGTGCAGGTCGAAGCCGCCGGTGGTGTGCTCCTGCCAGCCGTGGGTCTCCGCCACCTTGGCGCGCGGGTCGTGCTCGCCCACCAGCGCGGTGACCGGGCAGCTGAGCACCGAGCCCGGGCGGCTGCGGTAGGTGCCGACCGCGCGGTAGTCGGCGCGGACCGCGGGGAGGATCATCCGGACGAGTTCGTCGTCCTCCAGGACGCCCGGCGCCGTGCCGTTCAACGTGCGGATGTCCGCCAGAAGTTGATCGTCCGTCAGCTGACGCAGCTCCTCCGACGGGATGGACGGCGCCTTGCGGCCCGAGACGAACAGGTGGGCCGGGACCCGGCCGTGCTCCTCCAGCCGCAGCGCCACCTCGAACGCTACCAGCGCGCCCATGCTGTGCCCGAACAGCGCAGGCCGCCCGGGGAGCGGGAGCAGCTCGGCCGTGATCGCGTCGGCCAGCCGGCCGATGTCGTCGATCGCGGGCTCCAGCCGCCGGTCCTGGCGGCCCGGGTACTGCACCGCGAGCACCTCCACCGCCGGGGTCAGCGCCGCGGAGACCGGGTGGTAGAAGGACGCGGACCCGCCGGCGTGCGGGAAGCAGACGAGTTGCCGGGCGGTGGTGGGCGCCGGATGGTAGCGGCGGCACCAGAGGCTGTCCGTGGCGGGCTGGTTCATGGTGCGGGCTCTCCGATCCGGTACGGGGTCCGCGGGGCGCGGGCGCGACCCGGTGCGGTGCGGGCGCGCGATGCCGTGACCCTGCGGGACGGTGGGGCTGCTGAGGTGCATCGGCTTGCTAGTGCATGGCTCGGATCCGGCTCGATCAAACGCCTGGCCAGGTGAATCGTCGAGGTTGGCTTGTTTCCATTATTTGTCCGTGCTCACGCCAAGTGATGGTTGTTGACTGATGTGAACACGCCTTAGATTCGGAACAGTTCCCGCCGTCGTGGTCGAGGCCGCTCCGCCGGCCCGACCGTGGCCAGCCGCGCCCGCAGCCGGAACTTCTCCCTGCGCCCCGAATCGAGGCCACACATGCAGTTCAGGTTGCTCGGCCCGCTGTCCATCCGGGTGGACGGGAGGGAGTGCGAGGTCTCGGCGCCGCGCCAACGGGTCGTGCTCGCCGTCCTGCTGGTCAACGCCAACCGGGTGGTCTCGGTCGACCGGATCGCGGCGGCGGTCTGGGACGGCACACCGCCGCCGAGTGCCGCCGCCACCGTCCGCACCTACGTCATGAGACTCCGCCAGGCCCTCGGCGAACGGGCCGGGGAACGGATCAGGACCCGGGCGCCCGGCTACCTGATCGAGCTGGCCGAGGAGGAGACCGACCTCGGCCGGTTCGCCGCGCACCGCAGCCGGGCCGCGGCCCACGCCCGCGCCGGCTCGCTGGAGCAGGCCTCCGCGGAGTCCGCCGCGGCCCTCGAACTCTGGCGCGGCGACCCGCTGGTGGACATCCCCTCGCGCACCCTGCGCGACGTCGAGGGCCGCTACCTCCAGGAGCTGCGGCTGCAGACCCTGGAAGCCCGGCTGGACGCCGAACTCGCGCTGCGCCGGCACGCCGAGATCCTCCCGGAACTCTGGCGCGAGGTGCGCGAGAGCCCGCTGCGGGAGGCCCTGGTGAGCCGGCTGATGCTGGCGCTGTTCCGGTCCGGCCGGCAGTCCGAGGCACTGGCCCTGTTCCACCGGACCAGGGCCGCCCTGGTCGACCAGCTCGGCGCCGAACCGGGCCTCGAACTGCGCGAGATGCAGCGCCGGATCCTGGCGGCGGACGACCCGCTGCCGGTGGCCGATCCCGGGCAGCCGGGCCCGGCGGCGAGCACCGAAGGCCTGGCACCGGCCCGGATCGAACCGGCCCGCCCGAGGCCGGCCCAGCTGCCGGCCCGGTTACCCGGGTTGGTCGCCCGTACGGCCGAACTGGCCGAACTCGAACGGCTGCTCACCGAGGACGCGGGCCCCGGCGCCGCACCCGTGGTGGTGACCGGCGGCGGCGGCATCGGCAAGAGCGCGCTCGCCCTGCACGCCGCCCACGCGGTCCGCGACCGGTTCGGCCACGGCCAGCTCTTCGCCCACCTCGGCGGCCAGGACGATCCGGTCGAACCCGGTCAGGTGCTGGCCCGCTTCCTCACCGACCTGGGCGTCCCCGCCGCCGACCTCCCCGCCGACCAGGACCGCGCCGCCCTGCTCTACCGCTCGCTCACCGCGGACCGGCGGGTGCTGGTGGTGCTCGACGACGCCTCCTGCGCCGCCCAGGTGCGGCCGCTCATCCCCGGCAGCGACGGCAGCCGGCTGGTCGTCACCAGCCGCCAGCGGCTGGCCGACCTGGACGGTGCCCAGGTGGTCGCGCTGGTCCCGATGGCCGAGAGCACCGCGCTCGACCTGCTGGGATCGATCATCGGCCACGCCCGGGTGGAGGCCGAGCCGCAGGCCGCCCGGTCGGTGGTCCGGCGCTGCTCCGGCCTGCCGCTCGCGGTCCGCATCGTCGGCGCCCGCTACCTCGGCCGGCCGCACTGGGACCTGGAGCAGCTTGCCAGGCGCCTCGCCAGGTCCCCGCACCTGCTGGACGAACTGCGGATCGGCGACCTCGGGGTGCGGGCCGCCCTGGAGGCCGGCTACCGCGCTCTGCGCGAGGTCCCGCCGCCGCGGCCGGGCACCCCGGACCCGGCCGGCGCCTTCCGGCTGCTGGGCGCGGTCGGCGCCGGGAACGCCGACCCGACCATGACGGCCGCACTCCTCGGCTGCCGCGCCGAGGAGGCCGAGACCGTCCTGGAACACCTCGCCGACGCCCACCTGCTGCGGCCCTGCGGCGACGGCCGCTACCAGCTCGACCACCTGCTCCAGGCCTACGCCCGCGAGCGCACCGAGGCCGAGGACGCCGCCGAGGACCGCGCCGCGGCCCTGCACCGGCTGCTCGGCTTCTACCTGCGGGCCGCCCGCGAGGTGCTGCGCTCGGCGGCCCGGCACGGCCGCCCGGCGACCGCCGGACCGGTACCGCTGCACAGCCCCGCCGAGGCCTGGCTCAAGGCGGAGCGCGGCAACCTGCGCTCCGCGCTGGAACGCGCCTCCGGCGCCGGCCTGGACCTGGTGGGACGCCAGCTGCACGCCGTGCTGGCCGAACGGGGCCGCGGCGCACCGCTCCCGCTCGCCCCCGGCAGCGGCTACGCCTGCTGACCCGGGCGCACCCTCCCGTACGGACGCCGGGCCGGCGTCCGTACGACCCTCACCCCGAACCCCGATCCCGTCGCACCGAAGGAGAGACATGGCCCAGCAGGTGGCAGCCACCGAGGAGTTGCTCCGGTACGTCCGCGAGGTGTCGCTGCGCGACGACCCGCTGCTGGCGGAGCTGCGCCGGGAGACCGCGGAGCTCCCGGCCGGCGAGGCGATGCAGGTGATGGCCGAGGAGGGGCAGCTGCTGGCGCTGCTGGTCGGCCTCACCGGCGCCCGGTCGGTGCTGGAGATCGGCACCTTCACCGGCTACAGCACGCTCTGCCTGGCCCGTGCGCTGCCGCCCGGCGGCTCGGTGGTGACCTGCGACATCACCGACCGGTGGCCCGCGATCGGGGCCGAGTACTGGAAGCGGGCGCAGGTGGCCGACCTGATCGAGGTCCGGATCGGTGACGCGCTCGACACCCTGGCCGAGCTGGCGGCGCAGCGCGGACCGGACACCTTCGACCTGGTCTTCGTCGACGCCGACAAGGCCAACTACCCGTCCTACTACGAGGCCGTGCTGCCGCTGGTGCGGCCGGGCGGGCTGATCGTGGTGGACAACACGCTGTACTTCGGCCGGGTGGTCGACCCGGCTGCGCAGGACCGGGACACGGTCGCGGTCCGCGAGTTGAACGCGGCGCTGC
Organism: Kitasatospora sp. NPDC094015; assembly: GCF_040304075.1. NCBI lineage: Bacteria > Bacillati > Actinomycetota > Actinomycetes > Kitasatosporales > Streptomycetaceae > Kitasatospora > Kitasatospora sp. NPDC094015. Next base: position 12,421 of record NZ_JBEOUL010000035.1, on the reverse strand, counting down.
ACGCCGACGAGCGGGTGGAGATCTCGCTGCTCGCGGTGGCCGACGGGATCACGCTGGTTCGCAAGCGTCCGTAATACCGCCGCGGAGCGCGGGAGGCCCGGCCTCCCGCGCTCCGCGCGCCGCTCAGCCCGCCGGGGCGGTCAGGTCGGGCGCCTCCAGCCGGACCGTCGGCGAGCCGGGGCGCGGGCCCGGCAGCAGGTGCAGCAGCTGGACGCCGTCCGCGGCGGCCCGCTCCCCGTCCGGGGCGTCGGAGCAGCAGGCGCACGGCTGCTCCTCGAAGCCGGCGAAGCGGTAGGCGATCTCCATCATCCGGTTGCGCTCGGTCGGCCGGAACGCGGCGGTCAGGTGGACGCCGGCGGCGGCCGCCTGGCCGATCAGCCAGTCGAGGATGGTCGATCCCGCGCCGAAGCTGACCACCCGGCAGGAGGTGGCCAGCAGCTTGATGTGCCAGCGCCGCGCCAGCCGCTCCACCAGCAGCACGCCGACGGCGCCGTGCGGCCCGAACCGGTCGCTCATCGAGGTCACCAGCACCTCGTGGCCGGGGTCGGCGAGCAGCTCGCGCAGCCGCTCGTCCGGGTAGTGCACCCCGGTGGCGTTCATCTGGCTGGTGCGCAGGGTGAGTTCCTCGACCCGGGAGATGTCCTCGCCGGTGGCCCGGCCGATCCGCATCACCAGCTCCAGCGAGCGCAGGAACTCCGCGTCCGGCGCCGCGGAGCCGGCCCGTTCGGCGTCCCGCCGGAACCCCGCCTGGTACATGGTGCGGCGCCGGCGCGCGTCGGTGGTGACCACCGCCGGGTTGAACTCGGGCAGGTCCGCCAGCGCGGCCGCCTGCTCCGCCGGGTAGCAGCGCACCTCGGGGAGGTGGAAGGCCACCTCGGCGCGCTCGGCCGGGCGGTCGTCGACGAAGGCGATGGTGGGCAGGGCGAACTTGAGCCGTTCGGCGATGGTACGCACCGACTCGGACTTGGTGCCCCAGCCGATCTGCGGCAGCACGAAGTACTCGGCCAGCCCGAGCTCCTCCAGCTTCGCCCAGGCCGGCTCGTGGTCGTTCTTGCTGGCGACCGACTGCAGGATGCCGCGGGCGTCCAGCGCCAGCACCACCTTGCGGATCTCCTCGGTCAGCTCCACCTCGCCGTCCTCCAGCAGGATGCCCTGCCACAGCGTGTCGTCCAGGTCCCAGACCAGGCACTTGACGGTGGTCACGGTCACCGCTCCTCCTTCGGGGTGAGGTCCTTCGGGGCGAGGTCCAGCGCGTGCTGGGCGAGCAGCAGGCCGAGGAGTTCGTTGCTGCCCTCGATGATCTCCATCAGCTTGGCGTCGCGGTACGCGCGGGCGACCACGCCGCCGTCCCGGGCCCCGGCCGAGGCCAGCACCTGGACGGCGGTCGCCGCGGCCTGCGCGGCGCTGCGGGCGGCCACCTGCTTGGCCAGCACCGTCGCGATCACCTGCTCCGCCGAACCGGCGTCCCAGCAGCGCGAGGCGTGCTCGCAGACCCGGGTGGCGACCTGCTCGGCGACCAGCAGCTCCGCCAGGTGCCCGGCGACCAGCTGGTGGGCGCCGATCGGCCGGCCGAACTGCTCGCGGGTGGCGGCGTGCCGGGAGGCCTCCGCCAGGGTGGCCCGCAGGATGCCCACGCAGCCCCAGGCGACCGACATCCGGCCGTACGCCAGGGCGGTGGTGACCAGCAGCGGGAGCGGCAGCGCGGCGCCGCCGAGCAGGTGCCCGGCGGGCACCCGGACGCCCTCCAGCAGGACGTCCGCGTGCCCGGCCGCCCGGCAGCCGAGCGGGTCGGTGATCCGCTCGATCCGGACCCCGGGCGCGTCGGCGGGCACCAGCACGGCGGCGGCGCCGTCCTCGTACCGCCCGAAGACCACCAGCAGATCGGCGTAGTGGGCGGCCGTCATCCAGCGCTTGTGGCCGTCCAGCACCAGCTCGTCGCCGTCGGCCCGGACGGTGGTGGAGATCGCGGACAGGTCGCTGCCGGCCGCGCTCTCGCTGAATCCCACCGCGGCCAGCCGGCCACCGGTCAGCTGCGGCAGCCAGTGCCGCTGCTGCGCGGCGGTGCCGAACCGCTCCACGGTCCAGGCCGCCATCCCCTGCGAGGTCTGCACGCTGCGCAGCGAGCTGCACAGGCGCCCGGTCTCGGCGGTGAGCTCGCCGCCGAGCAGGCTGCTCAGCCCCTGGCCGCCGTACGCGGCGGGCACCTGGGCGCAGAGCAGGCCGGCCGCGCCGAGCTCGCGCAGCACCGGTTCGGGGATCAGCCCGGCCAGGTCCCAGCCGTCGGCCCGGTCGCCGACCTGCGACCGGACGGCCGCGACGGCGGCGGCGAGACGGTCAGCCATCCTGGCCGCCGGCGGCCTGCTGCAGGCGCAGCACCATCGCGGTCATCACGGTGACGCTGCGGAAGTTGTCCAGCCGCAGGTCGGTGCCGCGGATGCTGATGCCGAAGGACTTCTCCAGGTGGACCACCAGCTCCATGGCGAACAGCGAGGACTGCCCGCCGTCCGCGAACACGTCGGTGTCCGGCAGCCAGGAGGTGCGGGTGCGCGACTCCAGGAAGCGCAGCAGCTCCTTGCGGATCGGCTCGCCCCGGTCGGCCGGCCCGGTGGCGGCGGACCCGGGAGCGGTGGTGGTCGCGGCGGTGGTCGTGTCGGCGGTGGGGCGGTGGTCGGCGGTGGTCATCGGTTGTCCTCCTGGTAGGTGTAGAAGCCCGCGCCGCTCTTGCGGCCGAGCGCGCCCGCGCGGACCTTGCTCAGCAGCAGGTCGCAGGGGCGGCAGCTCTCGTCGCCGGTGCGCTCGTGGAGCACCCACAGCGAGTCGACGAGGTTGTCGATGCCGATCAGGTCGGCGGTGCGCAGCGGCCCGGTCGGGTGCCCGAGGCAGCCCTGCATCAGGGCGTCCACCGCCTCGACGCTCGCGGTGCCGTCCTGCACCACCCGGGCGGCGGTGTTGATCATCGGGTGCAGGACCCGGCTGGTGACGAAGCCGGGGGAGTCCCGGACCACCACGGGGGTGCGGCCGAGCGCGGCGAGCAGCGCCTGCACGGTGACCATGGCGGCGTCGCCGGTCCGCGCGCCGCGGACCACCTCCACCGTCCGGATCAGGCTCGGCGGGTTCATGAAGTGCGTGCCCAGCAGGTCCGCCGGGCGCGCCACCGAGTCGGCCAGCTCGTCGACCGGGATGGAGGAGGTGTTGGAGACCAGCAGGGTGCCGGGCCGCACCCGGCCGGAGACCTCGGCCAGCAGCGCCGCCTTCAGCCCGGCGTCCTCGGTGACCGCCTCGATCACGGCAGTGGCGCCGTCCACCGGCTCCAGCCCGCCGCCGGTGCTCAGCGTGCCGGTGCTCGGCGTGCCCGGCCCCGTGGCGCCCGCGCCGGCCGGCAGCCGGCCCATCAGCTCGGCCAGCCGCAGCTGCTCGGCGATGCCCTGCTCGGCACGGACCAGCTGCTCGGGGTCGGTGTCGATCAGGGCGACGGAGACGCCGTGGCCGAGCGCCAGGGCGCTGATGCCCGTCCCCATCACCCCCGCCCCCAGGACGACCAGCCGGTCGGCGGGCCCGGGTGTCGTGGTCATGCGCTGTTCCTTCCGTTGTCGCGGATCGGGGTGGGCCGCGGCGCGTCCAGGGTGGCGGCGAGCCACTCCCGGACGGCGGCGGCGGTGGTGCCGACGTGCTCCTCCATCAGCGACCAGTGGTCGCCGGGGACGTCGAGCACGGCGTCGGCGGCCGGCCAGGAGGCCCGCCAGTCGACCGTGCTGCCGGCGGCCGGTTCGGCCAGCGGGCTGGAGGCCCGGACCAGCAGGACCGGCGTGCCGAGCGCCGGCGGGTGCCAGTCGTCGAGCAGCTGGAAGTACCGGCCCATGGCGGTCAGCCGGGTGTCGTCCATCGGCGCTGCGCGGTCCGCCCGTTCGAACATGCCCCGTACCAGGACGTCCTCGAACTGGGTCATCGCCGGGTCGCCGGACAGGTAGGTGTCCAGCAGGACGACGGCGGCGGCGGGCGTGCCGAGCCGCTCCAGCCGGGCGGCGACCGCCTGCGCCAGGGTGCCGCCGGAGGAGGAGCCGAGCAGCACCGCCGGGCGTCCGTCGGCCGCCTCCAGGACGGCCGCAGCCTGGAACGCGACCAGCGCCGCCATCGCGTCCGGCAGCGGCTCGCCCGGGGTGAAGCCGGGCGCGTCCAGCGCGCTGACGCCGAACCCGTCGCGGAACAGTGCGGCGAACCGGGCGTACTGGTGGGCGCCGCCGAGCGCCACGATCGAGCCGAAGCAGACCAGCTCAGGAGCCTGCGGCGAGGGCCGGGCGGCCAGCCGCAGCGGCCGGGGTCCGGCCCCCGGGGCGAGCAGCTCCGCCGGGTCCGTGAACTGTGGGCGCAGCGCCGCGGCGGTGCCCAGCAGGGCGATGCCGGTGTCGATCAGGCCCTGCTCGCAGGCCTGCCGGAAGAGCGCGCCCACCGGCCCGTCCGCGCCACCCGCCGCCGGCCCGGCCGGCTCGCCGGGACCGGCCGGCCCGCCCGGGTCGCCGAGCTCCGCCAGCAGGCGCCGGGCGAGTCGGGCGGGGGTGCCGGCCTCGAAGACCAGGGTGGGCCGCAGCCGCAGACCGGTCGCGGCGTTCAGCCGATTGCGCAGCTCCACCGCGGTCAGCGAGTCGAAGCCCAGCTCCAGGAAGGCCGCCTCGACGGAGACCGCCGCCGGATCGGCGTGGCCGAGCACCTCGGCGGCCTGACGGCGTACCAGGTCGAGCAGTAGTGCCTCCCGCTGCGCCTCGCCGGGCGCCGCCGCCAGCCGCCCGCGCAGCGCCTGTGCCTCGGCGGCGGGGTCCGACCCGGCCGGGCGGCCAGCGCGGCCGGGCACGCTGCGCACCAGCGCGCGCAGCAGGGGCGGGACAGGGCCCTGCACGACGGCCGGCAGGTCGAGGCGGACCGGTACCAGGGCGCCGTCACCGCCGGCCAGTGCCGCGTCGAACAGCGCCAGCGCCTCCGCGGTCGACAGCGCACCGGCGCCGCTGTCGCCGATCCGGCGCAGGTCGCTCTCGGCGAGGGCGCCGGTCAGCGCGCTGCGCTCCGCCCACAGGCCCCAGCCGAGCGAGGTGCCCGCCAGTCCCTCCCGGCGGCGGGCGGCCATCAGCGCGTCCAGGGCAGCGTTGGCCGCCGCGTACGAGCCCTGACCGGGGCCGCCGAACACGGCGGCGGCCGAGGAGTAGGCGACGAACGCGGTGAGCGGCTGCCCGGCGGTCAGCTCGTGCAGCAGCAGGGCGCCGCCCAGCTTGGGGGCGAACACCTCGGCCAGTCGCTGCGGCGTGAGCGACTCCAGCACGCCGTCGTCCAGCACGGCGGCCGTGTGCACCACCGCGCGCAGCGGGTGCTCGGGGTCGATCGCCGCCAGCGCCTTCGCCAGCTCCTGGCGGTCCGTCACGTCACAGGCCGCCGCCTCGACCCGGGCGCCGAGCGCGGTCAGGTCGGCGGTCAGGCCGGCCAGCCCGGGGGTGGCGGGGCCGCGCCGCCCGAGCAGCAGCAGGTGCCGCACGCCGTGCTCGGCCACCAGGTGGCGGGCCAGCAGCCCGGCCAGCGTGCCGCCGCCACCGGTGATCAGGACGGTGCCCTCCGGGTCGAACACCACCGGGGTGTCCTGCGGTCCGGCGGGCGCCGGGCGGCCCAGCCGGGCCGCGTGCAGCACGCCGCCGCGGACCGCCAGCCGGGGTTCGCCACCCAGTGCGGCCCGCAGCCCGAGCGCGGTCCCGGCCGGGCCGTCGGTGTCCAGCAGCACGAACCGGTCCGGGTGCTCGGACTGGGCGCTGAGCACCAGCCCGTGGACGGCGGCGCCGAACACGTCGACCGGCTCCTCCCCGAGGTCGGCGCCGCCGCGGGTCAGCACCACCAGCGGGAGGTGCTCGGCCGCCGGATCGGCCAGCCAGGCCTGCAGCCGGGTCAGGACGGCGCCGACGGCCGCCGCCACCTCCTGCGGACCGGCGTCCGCCACCAGCGGCGGGCAGGCCAGCAGGCGCAGCTCGGGCCGCTCGGCGGGGGCGCCGTCCGGCTGCATCCGGTGGTCCGGCTCCCCGTACGGCGCCCAGCGCGGCTGTGCGGCGGCCGGGGCGGGCAGCGGCGTCCAGTCGAGCCGGTGCAGCGAACGGGCCGGGGTGCGCAGCGTCTCGAAGGCGGCCGTCCGCATGGTCAGCGAGCCGACCTCGGCGACCGGCCGGCCCGCCCCGTCGTGGACCAGCACCGTGACGGCGTCCGGGTCGGCGGCGTCCGGGCGCAGGGTGACCCGCAGCACCGGGTCGGCGCTGCCGGTCAGGGTGACGCGCTGCCAGGAGAACGGCAGCGGGACCCCGGCCCCGCCGCCCGCCGGGGAGCCGTCGGCGGCCCCGGTCGCGCGCAGCCCGACGGTCTGCAGGGCGGCGTCCAGCAGCGCCGGGTGGCACACGAACCCGGCCTCGGGGGCGACCCCGTCCGGCAGCGCCACCTCCGCGAACACCTCCGGCCCGCGCCGCCAGGCGGCCCGCAGCCCGCGGAACGCCGGCCCGTACGTGATGCCGCGGGCCAGGAAGCCCGCGTAGCAGTCGGCCACCGGCACCGGGACCGCCCCGGCGGGCGGCCAGCTGCCCGCCTCCGCGGGCTCCGCAGCCGGCGTGCCGGCCGGCGCCAGCCAGCCGCCCGCGTGCCGCTGCCACGGAGCCCCGGGGCCCGCCTCCTGCGGCGCCTCCTGCGGGCGGGAGTGGAACTCCACCGCCCGCCGGCCCTGCCCGTCCGGGCCGCCCACCGACAGCCGCAGCTCGCGGGCGCCGTCCGGGGCCAGCACCAGCGGGGCGGCCAGCGTCAGCTCCTCCACCAGCGGGCTGCCCAGCTGCCCGCCGATCCGGGCCGCCATCTCCAGGAACGCCACGCCCGGCAGCAGGACGGTGCCGGACACCGCGTGGTCCGCCAGCCAGGGTTGCGCGTCGGTGGACAGCCGCCCGGTGCACACCAGCCCGTCCTGGCCAGGGAGTTCGACCACGGCGGTGAGCAGCGGATGGCCGCCGGGCCGCTGACCGGCCGAGGCCGGGTCGCCGCCGGCCGGCGGTGCGTCCAGCCAGTAGCGCTGCCGCTGGAACGCGTACGTCGGCAGCTCAGGCCCGGGCCCGGCCGGGACACCGGCGAAGACCGGCCGCCAGTCCACGGCCAGCCCCCGCACGTGCGCCTCGCCGAGCGCGAGCAGCAGCCGGGGCAGGTCGCCCTCGCCGCGGCGCAGCGTGGACAGCACCACCGCGTCGGTGACGCCGGCGTCCGCGAGGGTGTCCTCGATGCCGTAGGTCAGGGTGGGGTGCGGGCTGACCTCCAGGAAGGTCCGGTGGCCCTCGGCGAGCAACTCCCGTACCGCCTCGTGGAAGTGGACCGTGCCGCGCAGGTTGCGGAACCAGTACCCGGGCGACAGGTCGCCCGGACCGACCCGGCCGCCGTCGACGGTGGAGACCATCGGCACCGTCCCGGCGCCCGGCGCGATCCCGGCCAGCTCCGCGTGCAGCTGCTCGGCCAGCGCGTCCACCCCGGCCGAGTGCGAGGCGTACTCCACCGGGATCCGCCAGGCCAGCACGCCGTCGGCGGCCAGCTCGGCGAGCAGCGCCCCGATCGCCGGGCCCTCGCCGGCCACCACGACCACCCGGGGCCCGTTGACGGCGGCCACCGACAGCGCGTCGCCGTGGGCGGCCAGGCGCTCGCGCACCTCCTCGACCGGCAGCATCACGGTGGCCATCCCGCTCCCGCCGGTCACCCCGGCCAGCGCCCGGCTGCGCAGCGCGACCACCTTCGCGGCGTCCGCCAGCGACAGCAGGCCGGCCACGCACGCGGCCGCCACCTCGCCCTGGCTGTGGCCCACCACGGCGGCGGGCCGCACCCCGTGGCCGATCCACACCGCCGCCAGCGAGACCATCACCGAGAACAGCACCGGCTGGAGCACCTCGACCCGCTCCAGCGAGGGCGCGCCCGGTTCCTCGCGCAGCACCGCGCCCGGCGAGAAGTCCAGGTACGCGGCGAGGGCCTGCTCGCAGTCCGCCATCCGCGCGGCGAACACCGGGGAGGAGTCGAGGAGTTCGGCGGCCATCCCGGGCCACTGCGCGCCGAGGCCCGGGAACACGAACACGGCCCCGCGCCCGCCCGGGGCGGCGGTCCCGAGGGTGGCCCGGTGGATCCCGGGGAAGCGGTCGTCGTCCCCGGCCAGCGCGGCCAGGCCGGCCAGCAGCTCGGGCCCGTCGCCGGCCAGTACGGCCCGCTCGGCGAACGGTGTGCGGCCGAGCGCCAGCGCCCGCCCGACCAGGTGCGGGTCGGCGGCCGGGTCGGCGGCCAGCCGGTCGTGCAGCCGGGTCGCCTGGGCCCGCAGCGCGGCCGGGCTCTTCGCGGAGAGCAGCCAGGCGGTCGGCCCCTCGCCGGCCCGGGGCTCCGGCGCCGGCTCCGGGCCGGCCTCCAGCACCAGGTGCGCGTTGGTGCCGCTGGCCCCGAACGAGGAGACCGCGGCCCGGCGCGGGCGGCCGGTGGCGGGCCAGTCCCGGGCCTCGGTCAGCAGCTCCACCGCGCCCTCGGTCCAGTCGACCTGACGGGAGGCCGGGCCCAGGTGCAGGGTGCGCGGCAGCACGCCGTGCCGCATCGCCAATACCGTCTTGATCACCCCGCCCACCCCGGCGGCGGCCTGGGTGTGCGTCAGGTTGGATTTCAGGGAGCCGAGGAGCAGGGGGCGGTCGGTGGGGCGGTGTTGTCCGTAGGTGGCGAGGATGGCTTGGGCTTCGATGGGGTCGCCGAGGCGGGTGCCGGTGCCGTGCGCCTCGACGGCGTCCACGTCGGCCGCGGACAGCCCGGCGTCGGCGAGGGCGGCCTGGATGACGCGTTGTTGGGAGGGTCCGTTGGGGGCGGTGAGGCCGTTGCTGGCGCCGTCCTGGTTGACGGCGGAGCCGCGGACCAGGGCGAGCACCGGGTGGCCGTGGCGCCGCGCGTCGGACAGCCGCTCCAGCAGCACCAGCCCGACGCCCTCGCCGAAGCCCGCGCCGTCGGCGGCGTCCGCGAAGGACTTGCACCGCCCGTCGACCGCCAGCCCGCGCTGGCGGCTGAACCCGACGTACAGGCCGGGCGTCGACATCACGGTCACCCCGCCCGCCAGCGCCAGGCCGATCTCACCGGCCCGCAGCGCCTGGCAGGCCAGGTGGATCGCCACCAGCGAGGACGAGCAGGCGGTGTCCAGCGTCACCGCCGGCCCCTCCAGGCCGAGCGTGTAAGAGATCCGCCCGGAGGCGATGCTCGGGACGCTGCCGGTGCCGAGGAAGCCCTCCAGCTCGGCCGGGATCCGCTGCAGCCGGGCCGAGTACTCGTTGTACATGACGCCCGCGTACACGCCCGTCCGGCTGCCGCGCAGCGTCACCGGGTCGATGCCGGCCCGCTCGATCGCCTCCCAGGACGCCTCCAGCAGCAGCCGCTGCTGCGGGTCCATGGCCAGCGCCTCGCGCGGGCTGATGCCGAAGAAACCGGGGTCGAACTCGGCGGCGTCGTGCAGGAATCCGCCCTGCCGGGTGTAGAAGGTGCCGGGCGCGTCCGGGTCCGGGTCGTACAGCCCCTCCACGTCCCACCCCCGGTCGGCGGGGAACTCCGAGACCGCGTCCCGCTCGGCGGCCAGCAGCTCCCACAGCTCCTCCGGGGTGCGCACCCCGCCCGGGAAGCGGCAGCTCATCGCGACGATCGCGATCGGCTCCGCGCCCCGCGCCGCGAGCTGCCGGTTCTCCTCCCGCAGCCGCTCGTTGGCGAGCAGCGACGCCCGCAGTGCCTCGACCACCTGGTCCGTGCTCATGGTGCTCCGTTCCTTCTCGGGCTCAGGCATGCTCACTCCCCAGGGCCAGCCGGACCAGGTCCTCGACCGCCATCTCGCCGATCGCGGCGGCGGACGGCTCCGCCGCCGGGGCGGGCTCCGCGGCGTCGGAGCCGCTCCCGGCCCCGGCCCCGGCCTCGGCGCGGGCCAGCGCCAGCAGGCCGTCCAGCAGGCCCGCCGCGCGCAGCCGGGCCACCGGGATGCCGGCCAGCAGACGGCCGATCTCCGGGTCCCGCTCCTCGCCCGCCGGGTCGGCGGCGGGCAGCCCCGGGACGATCCGCTCCACCAGGTACGCGGCCACCGCCACCGGGCTCGGGTGGTCGAACACCAGCGTCGCGGGCAGCCGCAGACCGGTGGTGGCGTTCAGCCGGTTGCGCAGCTCCACCGACATCAGCGAGTCGAAACCGACCTCCTTGAACGCCCGGTCGGGGTCGACCGCACCCGGCCCGTCGTGCCCCAGCACCTCGGCCACCCGGGCCCGGACCAGGTCCACCACCGCCGCCCGGCGCTCCTCGGCGCCCAGCGAGGCCAGCCGCCGGTGCAGCGAATCCGCCTCGGCCGCGTCCGCCCCGGCGGCGACCCGGCGCGGCGCACCGCGCACCAGCCGCCGGAACAGCGCGGGCACCCCGGCCCCGCCGCTGCCGGCCCGCAGCCGGGCCAGATCCATCTTCACCGGCAGCAGCAGCGCCTCGGACGAGCCGAGCGCGGTGTCGAACAGCGCCAGCCCCTCCTCGGCGGACAGCGCCGCCACCCCGCCCCGGCCGATCCGCCGCAGGTCGGTCTCGTCCAGCGTGGCGGTCAGCGCGCTGCGCTGCTCCCACAGCCCCCAGGCCAGCGACTGCCCGGCCAGCCCGGCCGCCCGGCGCCGCTGCGCCAGCGCGTCGAGGAAGGCGTTGGCGGCGGCGTAGCTGCCCTGCCCGGCGCTGCCGACGGTGCCGGACGCGGAGGAGAACAGCACGAAGGCGGCCAGCTCCTGGCCCCGGGTCAGCTCGTCCAGGTGCACGGCCGCGTCCACCTTCGGACGCAGCACGGTGTCCACCCGCTCGGGGGTCAGCGACCCGATGGTCGCGTCGTCCAGCACCCCGGCCGAGTGCACCACCGCGGTCAGCGGGTGCTCCGCGGGCACCCGGGCCAGCAGCCCGGCCACCGCGGACCGGTCGGCCAGGTCGCAGCCGGCCAGCTCCACCTCGGCGCCCAGCGCGCCGAGTTCGGCCGCCAGCGCGACCGCGGCCGGGTCGCCGGTGCCGCGCCGCCCGGCCAGCAGCAGCCGCCGTACGCCGTGCGCGGTCACCAGGTGCCGGGCGACCAGCGAGCCGAGCACCCCGCCCGCGCCGGTGACCAGCACGGTGCCGCCCTCGGCCGGGGCGAACGGCTCCGGTTCGGCCGTCGGCGGTCGGCCCAGCCGGGCCGCCAGCACCTCGCCCTTGCGGACCGCCAGCTGCGGTTCCCGGGTCGCGAGCAGGCCCGGCAGCAGGGCGGGCAGGCCGTCCGGGTCGTCGGTGTCCACCAGCACGATCCGGTCCGGGTGTTCGGACTGCGCCGAGCGGACCAGGCCGCGCAGCGCGGCGCCCGCCAGGTCGGCCACCCCCTCGGCCGGGCCGGCGGCCACGGCCGCGGCGGTGACCAGCACCAGCGGTGTCGCCGCGCGGTCCTCGTCGGCCAGCCAGTCCTGGAGCAGCGCCAGCCCGTCGGCCAGCACCGCCCGGACCGCGGCCGGGTCGTCGCCGCGGGCGGCGCAGTGCACCAGCACCCCGGCCGGCGCGGCGGAGGCGGGCGGCAGCTCCTCACCCAGCGCGAGCACCACCGGGCCGGGGACGGCCGGCGCCGCCGGGGCCACGGACACCGGGTGCCACTCCAGCCGGAACAGCGAGTCCGCCGCCGGGCCGCCGGCCGGGCGCAGCGCGTCCAGCGACACCGGCCGGATCACCAGCGACTCCACCGAGGCCACCGGCCGCCCGACCGGGTCGGCCACCTGCACCGAGACCGACCCGCTCGCGTCGTACCCGAGCCGGACCCGCAGCGCGGTGGCGCCGGTGGCGTGCAGGCGCACGCCGTTCCAGGAGAACGGGAGCCGCGCGGTGCCCGGCTCCTCCCGCTGGTCGGCGCCGTCCTTCGGCACCAGCCACAGGCCGTGCAGCGCGGCGTCCAGCAGGGCCGGGTGCAGGCCGAAGGCGGCGGCCTGGCCGTGCTGGTCCTGCGGCAGCCGGACCTCGGTGAACACCTCGTCGCCACGCCGCCAGGCCGCGGTCAGCCCCTGGAACACCGGGCCGTAGCCGTACCCGAAGGACTCGAACCGCTCGTACAGGCCCTCGACCGGGACGGGGACGGCGCCCGGCGGCGGCCACGCGGCGTCCGCGGGCTGCTCGGCGGCCGGTGCGGCCTCGGGGGCCAGGATCCCGGTCGCGTGCGGGGTCCAGGGCCCGTCGGAGCCCTCCGGACGGGAGTGGATGTCGAGGTGGCGGTGGCCGGTGGGGTCGGGTGCGGTGATGCGGAGTTGGAGGTGGACGGCGGTGGTGGCAGGGAGGGTGAGGGGGGTTTGGAGGGTGAGTTCTTCGAGGTGGGGGGTGTCGGTCTCGTCGGCGGCGCGGAGGGCGAGTTCGAGGA